>JAZUGF010000133.1:0-16314 GCA_045641065.1 Paludibacteraceae bacterium
TTCATTATCTTTGCGAAAATTCCATAAAAACGTGATTATGAAATTTCCAATAGGTATACAGACATTTGAAAAGATAATTGAAGGCGGTTATGTCTATGTAGACAAAACTGATCTGGTATACAAATTAGTTTCCTCAGGAGAATATTATTTCTTGAGTCGCCCGCGTCGTTTCGGCAAAAGTCTGCTTACCACAACGTTGGAGGCTTATTTCCTTGGTAGAAAGGATCTTTTCAAAGGCCTCGCTATTGATTCGCTGGAGACGGAATGGATTGAATATCCTGTGTTCCATCTTGATTTCTCAGGCAATAAGTATATTCACGAGAATGAACTAAGTAGTGTAGTCAATCTGTTTTTGGAAGAGTGCGAAAGCAAATATGAGCGTAATTTAAGCGAGGTGACATTTGGATCTCGCTTTCAAGGTGTTATAAAACGTGCATACGAGAAAACCGGAAAGAAAGTGGTTATTCTTGTCGACGAGTATGACAAACCATTGACTGACACCATCGGAAATTCTGATATTCAGGATGCGAACCGCTCTATTTTGCAAGAATTGTATGGGGTATTCAAAAATTCCGACAGATACATCAAATTCACTTTCCTGACAGGTGTAACTCGTTATGGCAAGTTGGGAATCTTCAGCGCGGCAAATAATTTGCAAGATATCTCCTCGAACAAGAAATATGCGTCTATATGTGGAATAACAGAAAATGAGCTCCACACATTTTTTGACGACGAGATTAAAGATTTTGCAGAGGAAGAAAATGTCAGTGTGGATGAAATGTATAGATTGCTGAAAAAGAAATATGATGGCTATCATTTCTCTGAAAAATCAGTTGATATTTATAATCCGTTCAGCTTGCTCAATGCATTGAACGAGAAACAATTAAGAAACTATTGGTTCGCTACTGGCACTCCGACTTATTTGGTGAAGATTCTGAAGAAGAATGAACCTGATCTATCTAAATTAGAAAATGGAATATCTGCCACTCTTGAGAATATCGCCACTTTCGGAAATGGGGAAGAAAACATTGTTGCGGCTTTGTATCAGAGTGGTTATCTAACGATCAAAGATTTCAATGGAAAATTTTATCGACTTGGCTTCCCAAATGAAGAGGTGCAAGACGGATTTATACAATGCTTATTGGCTGAATATTCAGGCAGAGGAGGATTGTTAGACAACGATTTGCAAGACCTTTATGAGAAAATTAACAATGACGACGTGGAGGGTATTCTTCTTCAGATCAAGCATATAATTGGACAAATTCCGTTTGAGAACAACGAGCCGAATATGATGGAGATCCATTTTCGAAATATGCTTTATCTGATGATTAGATTCACTGGACATAATGTGTTTGTAGAGTATCCTGTGTTGGGTGGTCGTATCGACGTATTCTTTGAAACAAGCAATTGCGTCTATATCATTGAATGCAAACGAGACGAGTCTGCGGAAGTCGCGTTGGCTCAGATAGATGAAAAGAGATACGCTAAAAAGATTTCTGTCCCAGGAAAGAGAGTGGTGAAGATCGGAGCGAACTTTAGCACAACAGAGAAGAACCTTACCGAGTGGATTATTAAGAAATCGTAGGGGCAATCGCATTACGAATCATAAAACCTTAATGGACAGGCATGAAACCTGCTCCTACAATAAAATTTTAGGTAATTATATACGAGTTGTCCAAACACGCTTATTTTTATACACCGTCCTACGGACTCGCGTTGGAGGGGAGAGTTAGGGCGTTCCGCCCTTAATAATCCTCATTTTGGACAACTGCTATATAATCTCCAAATTTTTTATATCTTTGCTTTTCGGGATATGTATGCTTCTCTAATAGCATTTGATTATGATTTTAAGATTACTTTTTATACTCTATCTGACATTGACTTTTTGCGGCATCTCTTCTGCTGTGAAATATGTCGACTTGCGTCATAACACTAAGGATGTACGCTACAGTATCGCGCAATACACTACTGTCGACGGTATGGGTAGCGATAAGGTGTTCGGATTGATGCAGGATTCCCATAAGAATGTTTGGATTGTAACAGATTTCTCTCTCGACCGTTTCGATGGTAAGTCGTTCCACCATTACACTAATGATAAGTACACTGAACTTCAACGTAATGATTTGCGTCAGGTGAAAAGGTGTGTCATTGATGGTAAGGAGAATATCTTTATCGGTTCTTGCAATGGCCTTTGTATGAGATACGATGAGGAGTCGGATAAGTTTATTGATATCAAACCGCTTGAATACGAGACTAATATCTATAAGGAACCCCATCAGTTTAAGGTTTGCAAGGATGGTAACTGCTATATGTCGACTGTCGACGGTTTCTATAAATACGACGGTGAGCGTTTTACTCATGAGTTTAATATGTTTGAACATGCTCAGAAGATGTTCATTCTGGATTTTCATGTTGACAGTCATAACCGTTTCTATTTTGGTGGTATCCAGAATTTTATGGTCATGGATAAAGATGGCAAACTCCTTCGTAAGTATCAGGAGTCGGATGGCTGTTCGGGTATTATCATCAAGTTTGTGGAGCTGTCAGAATCTCGTCTTGCGGTGATTGGAAGTGGCTCGACTATCCAGGTGCTTAATGTGGGTGGCGATAGTGTTAAGGTGGAGTCGGTGGTCCAACTGCCTTTCTTCTCCACTTATGATGCTCTGCTTGCGTCGGATGGCAAACTCTATATGGCTACCGATGGAGAGGGACTTTGGCGTGTCGACACGGATCTGAATGAGAGATCGGTGTTTGAGCATATCCTTTCATACGGTGAGCAACCCAAGGAGTTGAGCAAAATCTATACGATGATGCAGAGTGCCGATAATGAAATCTGGCTTGGTACTCAGATGGGTGGTGTGTTCCGTCTTTCTCTCAATAGGGAGAAGGGTGTGAATTATTCCACTGATTTCGGACTTGAGAATTTTGTCGCTACAGATTTTTTGGAGTTGCCGAGTGGTGATATCTTCATGACTACAGACGGACAAGGAGCTTTTGTTCTTGATAATAAATTCCAGGTAAAGAAGAAGATTTCGCTGACTTCCAATAATATTATGCGTGCCGACTGGAACAAAGCTGGCAATATTTGGTTGTCGACATGGGGCGACGGTATTCTTGAGATGGATCCCAATACCTTCAAAACTAAAGTGTTGGAGTTTGAACATCCAGAGTTTGTGCGTCCTAAATGTGTGTTCTCAGTGGCTGAGATAAGCAACGGTGAAATGTATCTCTGTACTGCCGGAATGGGCTTGTGGGTGAAGCGAACGAATGGCAAATGGGAGTTGATGGACCTTCGTGAAGGCGACTATACAGTGGAGGATAATTGGGTGCTGCGTGCATTTGAAACTCCTAATCACAATATTTGGATTGTCACTTCCAATTCTGTCGCAATGATCAAGGATGGGGTAGTGAAGCATGCGTTGCCTTGTGTGGTGCTGGAGAAGACTCACACTCCAATGATGTTCGCTGATTCGCAGATGGATGGCTATGGTAATCTGTATGTCGCAACTACGCGTGGAATAATGGTGATTCTTGAGTCGACTTTGGAATACAAGATGCTTGACTATCTGCCTTCTGGTTTGGATTTCAAATCAATAGAGAAGAAAAAAGATGGCACTTTTGTTTGTGCTACGTCGAATGGTATTTTGAGCTTTAATCCGACGACTCAAAAATATTCGTTGATTCCTACAAATACAGCTAAGACTCAAAAGAAATTTTTCACCAATTCATCGTTGCTTGTCCGTAATAGCGGACAGATTTTGGCTGGAACATCAAGTGGATTCTATATTGTGTCGGATTCACTAAAGCCGCAAATGAATAAGATTGGCGACTTGAACTGGGGTACTGTTTATGTCGACGGTGAACGTATCTCTCATCGTGATATTCTTGAGATTTCTGCCTCGCACAATAAGAATGTGTCGGTGGAGGTGAAAGTGGCTGATTTCCGTGAGAACGTCCAAGATAAACTTTATTATAAGCTTGAAGGAAAGGATGATGATTGGAGTGAAGTTCCTGAAGATAAGGTTATTAGATTCACGTATCTTCCAAGCGGACATTTTACTTTGAAGGTGGCATATTTTGAAAATGCTAACAATATAGATGCATCAAAATGTTTGGAGATGAGACTGAATGTTGCACCGGTATGGTATCAGTCATGGTGGTTCTTCCTTGCAATGTTGGCTTTGGTTGGTCTTGCCTTCAAGGTAGCATACGAATTGCGTCTACGTCAACATAGAATTCTGGAAACAATATTGAAAGAGAAAGTTGCAGAAAGAACAGAGGAACTTCGTACAGCTCTTGATATGAAAGAGAATATCATCTCTGTTATCGCTCACGATTTGAAGAATTCAATGTTTGGAATAGTTGGTGCATTGACACCATACGGTAATGAGAACGCTCCGAAGAATTCTGAGCAAGAAAAGTTGAAAAAGGCTTATGAACAGGCAAGTACACTACAAAATACGATGCTTTCACTTGTGAATTGGGCTATTGCAAAACGTGAGACTACAAAGCCGGTGTTGGTGGAAACTGATGTTGTAGCAATATTGGAAGAGGTCGTCAATTTGAATTGTGCAGTGATTGATGATAAACAAATCTCTATAGTTCGTAAATTTAAGGCTACTGATTATGCTTCTTCTGACGAAAGAATGCTCTCTACTATTCTTCGTAATTTGATGAATAACAGTATCAAATATACTCCTGAGAATGGCGAAATCATTCTGTCAACTTATTCAAACAATGGCAAATTCTATGTGGAGTTTATTGATAATGGAAAGGGAATGACTCCTGAAAAATTGACCAAGCTTAGATCATCAGGCACACTGATTAAAGACGGAGAAACAGGAATAAGTGGTGAAGTCTCAACAGGATTGGGATTCTCGTTAATCTATAGCTATCTTGATATTCTCGGTGCCACGATGAGTATTGATAGTGAGATTGGAAAGGGTACGAAAGTCACTATTGAAATGCCAGCCGCAGAACGTAAACATTCTGAGAAGAAACTTGATGTGAATGAGAGTGTAACGCTTGATTTCTCATTCCTACAGAGCAAACGAATCTTAATTGTTGAAGACGACGAATTGATTCTCGACAATATCAAAAATCTATTGTCGGATTATACAAATGTTGAGACAGCCAATAATGGTCAAGTCGGATATGCAAAAGCTTTGCAGATTATTCCAGATTTGATTGTAAGTGATTTGCAGATGCCTATTGTGAATGGAATAGAATTGTGTAAGATGTTGCGTTCACAGGACAAAACAAAGATGATTCCGTTTGTGATAATGTCTGCGTCTGGTAGTGAAAGAGCCAAAATGTCTACGCTAAAAGTCGGAGCTCTTGATTACATAAACAAACCGTTCAAAAATGAGGAAATGCTTCTCAAAATATATAATATCTTGAAACTAAAGAATGAGACATCAGAAACTTTGACATCCAATGTCCAAGAAGATGCTCTTGAAATCGGTTTTGTTAAGGATTTTAACATGATGATAGAGGAACACTATTCAGAAAGTGATTTGACAATCGGTAAAATGGCTTCGCTTCTTTGTATGAGTACAGCTACTCTTGGTCGACGTTGCACAACCCACTTCGACAAGACTCCAATTCAGTTGCTTCTTGACTATCGTATGAATCTATCGCATACGATGTTGACGATGCCAAACCAGTCTCTATCAATTAGTGATATCGCCTATAAGGTTGGATTCTCAGATCCAGCATATTTCTCAAAGAAGTTTAAGGAGTATTTTGGAGTTGCACCGTCGCAAGTTATCGGATAAAATCTCTAAGCTAAAAGCTCTCTACTCTAAGCTATTTTGCTTTCACGAATTTTATTTATATCTTTGTAATTAATTGAAATTAATAGGGTAAAATATGGCGACAGAGAGTCATCCAAGAGGTTTATATTTGCTTTTCTCCACTGAAATGTGGGAGCGATTCAGCTACTACGGAATGCGTGCAATCTTCACGTTGTTTCTAATTGGTGCAATGTGCTATGATAAGGAAGCTGCATCACAAATGTATGGAAACTACACAGGATTAGTTTATCTTACTCCACTGATTGGTGGCTACGTAGCTGATAATTTCTGGGGAAACAAACGTTCCATTATCGTTGGTGGAATACTGATGGCGTTGGGCCAGTTTTTCTTATTCCTTTGCGCCTCTTTTTTAGGTCAAGGAATGTTTACACAAACACTTTTGATTATTGGACTTGGCTTGTTGGTGCTAGGTAACGGTTTCTTCAAACCAAATATTTCAAGCATGGTCGGAACTTTGTATCCAGACAATGACCCGCGTAAGGATTCCGCCTACACAATTTTCTATATGGGAATCAATTTCGGAGCATTCTTCTCTCCGCTTGTCTGTGGTTTCTTTGGTGTTACTGGAGATCCTGCTGACTTTAAATGGGGATTCTTGGCAGCTTGTGTGGGAATGATTATTGGAGTCGTTTCGTTCTGGATTGGCAAGGATAAGTATTTGGTTACTCCGGAAGGTGCTGATATTGGTGGTGTGCCAAAAGAAAAAGTAGAAGTCTCCATATTTGATGAAACATCGTCTCAAAAGAATGTAATAAAACCCAAACTTATTCTATTTCTTGTTTCCGAATTAATCTTGTTTGGCTCATTGGTTGAACTATTTGAAGGTGATTATATAGGTGCTTTGATCTATAGTTTGAGCGTTATAGTTCCAGTTTACATTTTTGTAGATGATTCATTGACTAAGGATGAAAAACGTAATATTCTGGTCATTTTTATTCTTGCATTCTTTGTTATTTTCTTCTGGGCTGCATTTGAACAAGCTGGAGCGTCTTTAACATATTTTGCTGAGGAACAGACTGATAGAATGTTGCCTCAATTTTTCAACTTAAGTTTAGGATTGACAGGTAAAATTATAGCAGTTTCTTTGTTTACTGCTGTAGCTGTTGGTGCAACTTATTTGATTGGAAAGAGACGTGGAGAAGGTTTTGCTTTGCCAACATATTTATCAGTAATTATCTTGGCAGTTACAGTTGCATTCATCTTCTTCAGTTCAGGAGAGGAAATTAACACAAGTTATTTTGGCAGTTTGAATCCTATATTTATCATTGTTCTCGCACCTGTGATGTCTGCAATGTGGATGACATTGGAAGGAAAGAATGTGCACATTGCATCGCCAACAAAACAAGCTATTGGATTGGCATTGCTTTCATTAGGCTATTTCTTCATTGCTTTCGGAGTCAATAATGTACCAGTAGGACAGAAGGTATCTATGATGTGGATTACAACTCTATATCTTGTATTGAGTGTTGGAGAATTAAGCTTGTCTCCAATCGGACTATCGATGGTAAACAAATTATCTCCGGCAAGATTCGCGTCGCTACTTATGAGTGTATGGTTGTTATCTTCTGCTACAGCCAACAAGTTTGCAGGAGTGCTTTCTGCATTGTATCCGGAGCCAAATTCTGACGGTTATATAGTAGCTAAGTCGTTTTTAGGATATCAGATTGCAAATCTTCATGATTTTTTCATGGTGTTTGCTTTGATGTCAGGTGCGGCTTCTTTTTTGTTGTTCTTGTTTTGTATATGGATCAACAATAATGTAAAGTGCTAATTGCGTCTTCATTGATTGTAACTCATGAGAATGTTTTTGAGACATATTTATGGATTAAGCAAAAGTATCGCATTGGTGCTTATGCTTGTTTTATATGTCTCAAATGTATTTGCAGAGACATTTAATGCATGTGGAACGTATTCCATTTGGAGAGCATATTTGGTCAGAAATACTTATGATTCAAGGAATGGGTATTATCCTGAAGAAGTTATAGATTTTTTTTATCCCGAAGATTTCTTCTCAGGACAAGGTGCACGCATCCCAGAATATGAAAATAATAAAGATCCATATATAGTGCCATATTTTGAGTTTAATGATGTCTCTTGTGTTGATATTGATTCTTTTTATATAGAGGCTAGTTACAAAAACATAAAAAGATTTTATCCGGGAATTATTATCCAATTTGGTCTTGATATTCTTACACCCGAACAATACAAATTGGATTTCAAGAAAATATTGAAACCTAGTTCTATAAGTGAAAGTTCTAGAGCAGGTATTTATGCATCGAATAAGTCGTCAATTATGGAAGATGAGGAGTCACTTCTTAGATATTCTGACAATATATACGACGATGAAGATGATATATTATGGTTTAGATACAAGGATGGTGTATTTACATCTAGTATGGGACAAAACGAAAAAATGACAATATGTAAGCTTACTAGTTTAGCATTTACATGGAGTCATTCAGGAGGAATGGTTAATTATTTTCACTTAAAAATAAATGAAGATGTCTATCATGAGGATTTTTCCGACTGTAGTAATGCTATGAAGTATAATGAATGTTCTCCTAAAGAACCTGATAAACTAAAAATCATTTGTGATAGGATTGCTGATTGTAGAAATAATAGTTATCATTTCTATGTTGATAGTAATCTTGATGATATTCATTGGGTGAGTTTGGATGGGTTGTCTCATGACGGAAAAGATCTTACATTTCCATTAGAAGAATTTGATGGAGGTTGTATAGCAGCGTGGGGACAAAGATCGCCATGTGATAAACCTGTGTATGACACTATATGTCCTCCATTACCGGATTTGTCAGAAAAAGAATCATTTCAAGATGAGTCAATTTGTTGGAATGAACCATTTTATGTCAATGGTAAACGAGTGATTAAGAGTGGTTATTATAATGGATTGTTTAGAGCTTCCAATGGCTGCGATAGTATTGTAAACTATAAAATCACAGTTAATTCTGGTGACACTACATTGAAAGATTCCGTTTACAGATGTGGAATGGAATTAGCACCAGAAAATATGTACTTGTACGACACAATTGATGTTCCTGGAAGATGCCCTGATTTACAGATGGCTCCAATTGTAGAGATGAGTGATAAGCGTCATATTACAATTTCAAAAGTTAAGGAAGAAACGGATGCGGTATATGTTGATGTGACTGATAATCTCGGTAATGTTTCTTACATATCATATTGGAATGGTATAGAAAGTGAACAAAAATCAGATGGCTATTTTGAATTTAATAAATCTGGTCACTATACAATTGTTGCTTACGATGAAGAGACTGGATGTATAGATAGTGTAAGTTTCAACTATTCTGCAGAAATAATACCTGACACTTATTTCAATCCAGATGAATTAGGCAATAATAAATGGAATATTAAAGGATTGGAAAAATTCAGTGGCCATAGAGTATGCATATACGATCGTTTTGGAAAAAGGCTAATTTGTTACGATGGCAATTTCGACGGTTGGGATGGAATCTATTTGGGTCATCCTATGCCGTCAACTGATTACTGGTACACGATTGAAGTAGATGAAATAAACTATAAAGCTTGTGGCCATTTCACATTATACAGGTTTGACAAATAGAGATATTTTAGAACAGAGGTTTCCGTTTAAGAGCCTCTGCTTTCATTTATATTCTATTTTTTTATCGCATCTACACTTGTTTTGCCCCTTTATCTCAAAAAAAATATTTAATTTTGCAGAAAATTTTTTGATATGTTTTCAGGTATTGTAGAGGGAATGGGCGTTGTACGCAAATTGGTGCAGGATGGAACAAACTTGCATCTTACGCTTTCTTGCCCGTTCACATCAGAATTAAAAATAGATCAGAGTGTAGCTCACAATGGTGTTTGCCTTACAGTGGTGAACATCAGTGGAGATGAATATACTGTTACTGCAATCAAGGAGACTCTTGATAAATCCAATCTTGGAAAATTATCAGTTGGTTCAAAGGTAAACCTTGAACGAAGCATGATGATGAATGGAAGACTTGATGGCCATATCGTACAGGGTCATGTAGATCAGACTGCAACTTGCATTGAGCGTAAGGAAGAGCAGGGAAGCCATTACTTCACATTCAAGTATGAGGCTGATGATTCTATGATTTCAGCAGGTTATTTCACAGTAGAGAAGGGATCTGTTACTGTCAATGGAACAAGTTTGACTGTATGTCGCTCTAAACGTGATCAGTTTACAGTAGCTATTATCCCATACACTTTGGAGCATACAAATTTCTGCGACATTCAGGTTGGTTCGGTTGTCAATATTGAGTTTGACATCATCGGCAAATACATTGCCCGTTTGCAGGGACTACAAAAGTAAATGAAGATTGATATTTAGATAAAACTAGAATGAAAAGACAATTATTCGTATCTCTTTTTGTTGCATCTTCTGTTGCATCAGGTATCGCACAGGAGGTGAAAGTTGACGAAAACAACGAGGTCAAGTCAGTGGTTACAAGCTTGGCTGTGGCAAACAAGGATGCCATCAACACAGACATCGCTGCTGACACTGCAGCTTGGAAATTTCCTGGAACTCTTTCATTGAGTGGTGTTCAAACATCTCACAACGCTTATTCTGTTGAGGGAAATGGTACTGTAGTCGGTATTAATTTTGCTGCTTCGTTGAACGCAAATTACATCCGTGCTAAACACAAGTGGGATTCAAAACTTGATGTTGCTTACGGAACAAGTTTCTCTAAGGACTATGAGGCAGCTCCATACTGGAGAAAGCAGAACGATGAGTTGAAGTTGATGTCTAAGTATGGTTATATGGCCGACAAGAACGTATACTATACTGCTATGGCTTCATTCGAAACTCAGTTCACTCCAACTTACCGTTATGATGATATCGACGCAATGTCTGAGGATGGTTTTGATTTCGTTGAAACTAGCCGTGAGGAAAGAATTGACACAGGTGTTGTGAAGAACATGTTTGTTAATCCAGCTTACGCTAAGTTGTCTCTTGGATTGGATATGAAGATGTCTGACACTGAGGATTTTTACTTCTATGTCTCTCCACTTTCTGCTCGTTGGACATTCTGTGAGAACGATAAGATCGCAGAAAACTACTCAATGGAGAAGATCAACGACGGTGACAATATTTACAAGAATACTCGTTTTGAGGCCGGTGTGCTTTTCAACTTGAACTATTCTAAGTCATTCACTGACGTGTTCACTTTGAATACATCCCTAGAGGCATTCTTCGCTGCATATGGTAAACCTCGCGTCTATCAGCTTTCTGATAATGCAATCAGAAACAACATGCTTACTGATTTGAGCAATATCAAAGAGGATTGGGATGAGACTGACTATGTAGCAAGACATGGTCGTTACGCAATATGGAAGACTGAATTCATTCTTAATGCAACTAAGTACTTGACTTTCAACTTGAGAACTCAGTTGAAGTATGATAACTCAGAGGTTGATTATCACAAGGATTTGATCAGAGCAGACAAGGGTGATTGCGACGATTCTCGTGAGAGCTTGTTGAAGAGCAATGCTAAGTACTACAACTACGGTTATAAAAAGGCATTCTGGCAGTTCTGGGAATCATCATCACTTGGTATCGCATACTCATTTTAATTAATTTAAAGCATTGAAGGTAATGAAGACAAAATATAATTTGCTTGCATCTGTAGTTGCTGTGATGGGTGTGTCGACAGTCGCTGCTCAGGAGGATGTAAATGAAGGTTTGAATATGATCAAAGAGACTCAGAGCACAGTCACTGAACTTGCAGAGTCTCATAAGGATGACGTAAGTTCAGATTTAGCTGCTGATTCTGCAGTTTGGGTATTCCCTGGAATGGTTGGAATGAATGCAGCTCAGACTTTTCATAATGTTTATTCACACGATGGAGTAGGATCTACTTTTGCTGTAGACGGTTACTTGAATTTGAATGCTAACTATACTCGTGCTCGTCACAAGTGGAGTAACAGTTTCTCAATGAAGTATGGTGTCAACCTTTCTTCTGAGTATGAGCATAATCCAATTGTTCACAAGGCAATTGATGAGTTGAACTTGTCTACTAAGTACGGTTTCAAGGCATCTAAGAATATCTATTATAGTGCGATGGCTTCTTTTGAATCACGTCTAACCCCTACATACAACTATGATAACGTTGATGCATGGTTTGTAGAGAAGATTGATGAAATCAAGGCTGAAGGTGGTTTGGAGGCTAACGAGACTCCAGTTGGACATGTAAACAATATGTTTGATGAACTAGATAGAGACAGTATGAAGTCATTGGGTATGATGCAGAACAAGTTTGGTAATCCAAACATTGTTAAGGCTTCTCTCGGTGTGGATTTCATTCCTGAGCAGTTCAAGGGTGATTTGTCAATCTATGTGTCTCCAATTACAGGTAAGTTCACATTCTGTAAGGATGATGATATCGCACCTAACTATTCGATGAAGCGTGAAATCGATGGTACTTATGATGATATACGTACTGAAGTCGGTGCTTTGTTGAATATTAACTATACAAAGTCTTTCAACAAAGTTTTCACTTTGATCACAAAACTTGAAGGTTTCTACGCTTATAATAAGGAGACTTACGGTTTCAGCGAGGCATTCAGAAAGGCTCACCCTCAGTTCAACAAGGGTCAGATCTGGTCTGGTTATGATATCGTTGGTTTGGATGATTATGTTAATGAAGTTATTGCTTCAACAAAGTCATTGCAGTTTGATAACAACGGTGTTATGACTGACATCTACGACAAGACAAATGGTTGGTCTTTGAAGTTCAATATGGATTTGTTGTTCAAGCTTTCTAAGCATATTGATCTTTCTATCAAGACTCAGTTGAAGTACGATAAGGCTGAGATCAACTACCACAAGGATATCCAGAAGAGTGACGAAGACGTTCTTGACAAGGTTATTGACCGTCGTGAGGACAAGTACTTCGATACTGAGGATAACAAGAACTACGACAAGAAGTACAACAACGGATACCGTCAGGCATTCCTACAGTTCTGGGAGAGCACAACTCTTGGATTGTCTTACACTTGGTAATAATCTGATTGTTTAGACGTGAACATTCGCGTCGACATGATATAAAGAATTGAGACGGAGTTATCTTCGTCTCAATTTTTTTTGAAAAAATCCATTATCTTTGCAGAAACAATTTAGAAAGATATGAACTACAAGAACAACGAATATAGAGCATTAGCAGAGTGGGAAAAACAGAGTTTCGTGCAGCTTACATGGCCTCACGAGGATACTGACTGGAATTATATTATCGACGATGCTGTTCGCACCTTCTGTGATATAGCTAAGGCAATCATCCGTTTTGAGAAACTTGTCATTGTTTGCAAGGATGAGGCTGAAGTGCGTCGCCAATTAGGTGATGTGGATTATTCGCAGATCATCTTCACTCAGATTCCAAGTAACGATACATGGGCTCGTGACCACGGCGGTATCACAATGGTTAAAGACGGAAGAATGAAGGTTTGCAACTTCATCTTCAACGGTTGGGGCCAGAAATTCGCGTCGGATAAGGATAACCAGATTACGAATGAGATGCGTAAGAAAGGATTCTTTTCTCCAGACGTTGATGTAGTTGATATTCCATTTGTACTTGAGGGAGGAAGTGTAGAATTCAACACTCGTGGCGAATTGCTTTCAACATATAATTGCTTGAATGCACCTAATAGAAATAATCAGTTTTCTGGTAAACAGGTTGAGGAGATTATGATGAAGATCTTTAACTTGAAAAAGGTTCACTGGCTATATAACGGTGATCTTATCGGCGACGATACAGATGGCCACATTGACACATTGGCTCGTTTCTGTGACGATACTACGATTGCATATGTGAAGTGTGACGACGTGAATGATGATCATTATCAATGGCTAAAAGCTATGGAGGATGATTTGAAAGCGTTGAGAGATATCGATGGCAAACCATTTAATCTTGTTCCACTACCAATGCCGGATGCTGTGATTGATGAGAATGACGAGCGCATTCCTGCTACATATGCCAACTTCTTGATCCTTAACGGTGCTGTCCTTGTACCTACATATAATCAGAAACATGATGCCGACGCAATTGCTACTTTGCAGAAGGTATTTAAGGATAGAGAAGTGATCGGTGTTGATTGCCAAACATTGATTCGTCAGCATGGATCTCTACACTGCGTCACAATGCAGTATCCAGATGGAGTTTTGAATGAGAAGCAAAACACAAATCCGTCATCAGAAACAAAGAAAGAGTGGGGTAGTGAGGATATCTTTCCTAAATTTGATATTTTCAGCCAACTTTAATTTTAAGCCTATGGAGTTGATTAACAGAGATATGACTTTCTTCGCTAATTGCGATGAAAATAAGAATGAGAGAGGCATCACATCTACAGCCGCTACTCACTTGTCGGAACTTGCTACTGAGATTATTGCAGGTTGTAAGGCAAAACTAGAAGCTGCGTCTTTCGTAAATGGTTTTGTAGATATCGTTGGCTCAGCTAACGAGAAAGGCAAGCAGGTGGAGATTGGATATGCCACTCATCAACTTGCCGAGTTCAATGCTTTGGTGGGCAGAGTAGCAGATATGCATTCGTTTTGTGCATGGATGCGTGAGGCTGTGAAGGCAAAGGAGAGAATGATGGAGGAGGTTTCCAATGTCACTCTAAACAACTGGGCTGAGACTAACAATATAATTGTTCCAAAGATGCCAGCACGTGATGCTGAGTTAACTGAGCAAGATATCATCAAGACATTATCAGTGGCTGAGAGATGTGAATACTACGCTTTAGAAGCCAAAGCTGCAGCGTATGGTAAATTCATCCATCCTGATGAACCATTCTCAGTAGCAAGACGTCGTTTGCAGGAAATCATGTCTAAACCAATCACTACGCAAGGAGAGGGTAGTTCACTGCTTATCTACCGATACGAGAATTCTGTGGACGAGGAAGATGTGGAGAAAGTTTACTTGCAGTTGCAGAGCGAACACCGTGATGCAGAGAAACGTTTGAATCAAATCAAAACGTCGATCAAGAAGAAATTAAATCTTGCTAAGGCTGAGCAGACTGAAGCATATAAGAATAAAATCGATGCCTATATGTCGGAGTCGAATAAACTTAATGCTGATTTTAGTTCATGGCAGCGACGTGAGATCGAGCAGATTTCATCGTTGAAGATTATTGTTCCAAATAATCTACAGGCGACATTTGATTACCTATCTGCTTTAGACGAGAAATAAACACAACTTCATTTTTCCAATAATGGGAAATGATGCACTATTTCGGTGAGTGATGCGTGAGGTCGCAAAGAATCGCACCGTCGCTCTTTATGACGCTATTGCTGACATTTTTAGATTTGGCTATGCATTGCATAACCCTGTAAATTGTACACCGAAAGGTGTAAAAAAGATATTTCTCACAATTTATTGGCGGCATCTCACAGATAAAAATCTCTTTGTCTTCGGGAGATGTCGGTCTTTGCCATAGTCATTGTCTTTGTCTCAAGTCAGCAATAGCGGCAACGATGATTGTTAAATGGAGTATGTCTCAAAATCGAGGATAGCAAAGGGCGGAACGCTCTTGCTCCTCCATCTTCGCGAGCCCGTAGGGCGAGCGATAAAAAAGAAATATTTTAATGTCTTTCATTATGTACAAAAATCTTTTCATCGATTTCGACGATACACTATACGACACAAAAGGGAATGCCAATATTTCATTAAGAGAAATGTTCGATTATTTCCATTTGGATCAATATTTCCCAGATTATGATAAATTCCATCGTTCGTATTGGAAGACAAATGTTGAATTATGGGATCAGTATGCTAAGGGAGAGATCGAACGTGATTATCTGATTTTGGAGCGATTCCGTCGACCTTTATCTGAAGGAATAGATGCTGATGGTAAACCTTTCAATCCGTCTGCAGAATATTGCTTAAAAGTGAGTGACGTTTTCCTTGAATTCTGTTCTAATAAACCAGGTTTGGTAGATGGTGCACGTGAACTGATGGATTATTTGAAGCAAAAAGGATATAAATTATTCATGTGTAGCAACGGGTTCCACGAGGTTCAGTATAAAAAATTGAAATCGTGTGGACTATTGGAATATTTCGATGAAATTATATTATCGGAAGACGCGGGAGCAAATAAACCAAGTCAAGTATTTTTTGACTACGCGTTTAAGGCGACGGGAGCAACACCATCGGATACATTAATGATCGGAGATAATTTCTCAACTGATATAATGGGTGCAAAAGGAGCTGGTTTGGCTACGATGTTCTTTAATCGTCATCCTGAAACATTTAAGACTCCTGAGCCAGTGGAGTATGAAATCCACTCATTGAAAGAGGCAATCGAGTTGTTATGATAATTGAAAGAGACGTGAATACATGATATGAACCCCTAAAGTTAGACAAAAAACTTTAGGGGTTAAATTATGAGCAAAAAGCAAGAGAGCGGAAAGCACGGGAAGAAGGAGTTGCAGAAATATATGCGACTACTTAAGAAAGGCGAAAGCGTGAACACGATA
>JAZUGF010000134.1:0-21426 GCA_045641065.1 Paludibacteraceae bacterium
AAGGGTATGTTCTCAATGATGAACTACTACCTTCCACTCCAGGGCATCGCTTCAATGCACTGCTCTGCAAACTGCGACATGAACGGTGAGAACACCGCTATCTTCTTCGGTCTTTCTGGTACAGGTAAGACAACTCTTTCAACTGATCCAAAGCGTAAGCTTATCGGTGATGACGAGCACGGTTGGGATGACGAGGGCGTATTCAACCTAGAGGGTGGATGCTACGCTAAGGTTATCGGTCTTTCTAAGGAGCACGAGCCAGATATCTACGGAGCTATCAAGCGTAACGCACTTCTTGAGAATGTAACTGTTGATGCTAACGGTAAGATCAACTTCGATGATAAGAGCGTAACAGAGAACACTCGTGTTTCTTATCCAATCAACCACATCAACAACATCCAGCCAGGTTCATCTGCACCAGCTGCTAAGAACGTTATCTTCCTTTCAGCTGACGCATTCGGTGTATTGCCTCCAGTATCTATCTTGTCTCCAGAGCAGACTCAGTACTACTTCCTATCAGGATTTACTGCTAAGCTTGCTGGTACAGGGCGTGGTATCACAGAGCCAACTCCAACATTCTCAGCTTGTTTCGGTCAGGCATTCCTTGAGTTGCACCCAACTAAGTATGCTGAGGAGCTAGTTAAGAAGATGAAGAAGTCTGGTGCTAAGGCATATTTGGTTAACACTGGATGGAACGGAACAGGTAAGCGTATTTCTATTCCTGATACTCGTGGCATCATCGACGCTATCCTTTCAGGTGACATCTTGAAGGCTTCAACTAAGAAGATCCCTATGTTCGATTTCGAGGTTCCAACAGCTCTTCCAAATGTAAACCCAGCTATCCTTGATCCTCGCGACACTTACGACTGCGCTTGCAAGTGGGAGGAGAAGGCAAAGGATCTTGCTGCTCGTTTCATCAAGAACTTTGAGAAGTACACAACTAACGAGGCTGGTAAGGCTCTTGTTGCTGCTGGTCCAAAGTTGTAATCAAACGCTATTAATTAGCATATATACGAGAGACGTGAGCAATCACGTCTCTTATTTTGTTTAAATTCATAGGTTTTCAACATTATCAACCAATTATCAACATTATTTTGCTTGTTTGTTGATAAAACTATTATTGATGTTTTTGTTTAAATTACTGATTGATTTATTTTTGTATGGTTTGATGTGCTAAAGTGCATCAAATTATAGTAAATCATAAATAGCAAAGAGCTTGTTTTTAAATAAAATGTGTATGATAATCCGTCATATATCATCATATATTAGGTGTTTCCTAATTCTGGCCGTTATGGTTTTGAATTTAGGAGGACAACGAGTGTGCGCGAAACTCATTGATATAGAAGAATTCGTTTATCCTGATAAACCATATAAGGTTACTTCAGCACAGGATTTTGCTGATTTATTCTCATCGTTTGATCAATTCAAATCAGATCTCTATTCTACAGATATATTCAGTATCTCTTTGGAGGCTGATATTGATATGGAAGGTTTAGAGTTTATTCCTGTTCAGTTGACTAAAGCGCTGCCTATCCAGTTTGAAGGTAATGGACATACTATCAAGAATTTGCAATTCACTGGCTTAAATGCAACTTATTCTGGTCTGGTACCGAATCTTGGAAAAGGTTCTTTTTTCAAAAATATAACTTTTGAGAATATTAATGCGACTTTACCAGCAAAGACAAGTGGTGTTCTAGCCGGATATGCTAATAGTCAAGCTGAAATAACAAATTGTGTTATAAGTGGAAAGGTCACATTTTCTGCTGCAGATGCCAACGATATAGGAGGTGTGGTTGGTCGTGTATATGGTTCTAATTTTAAGATTTCAGATGTTTCCATTGATCTAGAGTTTGAGATTCCAGAGTCGGTTGTTTCTGCAGGAGGATTTATTGGAACATGGGAAAATCCATGTGAGATGGAGATTTCTAACCTAAAAAACAGGTCAAAAAGTACAATGACTGTACTTTCTTCAATTAATGGAACTGGAGGAATTATTGGTTATATCAACATGCCTCAAAATATTAAGTTGCATGATTGTGCAAACTATATGAATATTGATTCAGAAACTCCAACAGTTGGTGGTATTATAGGATATTATAGTCGACATACAGGAGATCAATATTATAGTCTATTATACAATTGTACAAATGCAGGAAATATCTATTGTGGTTATGGAGATTGCGGAGGTATTGCAGGATTCACTCAAAATCTTAGATTATATAATTGTGTAAATATCGGAGAAATTTCAAGTTATTATCCTTCAATCCCTTCTTCTACACTAAGAAAAAAATTACCTAATACAGCAGGAACTGGAGGTATTGTTGGAACATATAATGTGCCATCTATATTAAAGGAGGATTATGTATTGTCATCTTGTATCAACATGGGAAATGTCTCTTCACCTAATGATGGCAATATAGCAGGTATTGTTGGATATTATTTGTGTAATGAAAGCAATTACAATGCTACAGGATCCACAACAGCATCAAAGATTTACCCATTTAAGAATTGTTTGTCTCTTTCCAGTGACGCTTCTAATCGTGTAGTTAAGGAATTTTTGTTTAATACAACAGCTGGATACAACTGTTTGGGAGGTTTGTATGCCGATCTGTCGTTAGGAAAATCTACTGAAATTGACTCTGTTAAATATTTGTCTAACAGTGTATTGACTTCTGGTAAGGTTCCTTTTTACTATTATTATCAATCAGAATCATCATCAAATTATTTGCTAGATAATGAAGCTGCATTGGCAAAGAAATTGGAACCAGCCTTTTTGCAGAAACCTGGATATTATCCATATCTTGATAGTAATGAAGATATCGCTCGCCTTGCTTCACTTCCGATTATAGTGGCAGAGGGTGAACGTCTTGATAGTATAGCATCTGGCTTCACATGTGGAATGACAGATGGGGTAGTGTGGAAATCGGAAAAAGGAACATTTGAGGTTTCTAATGATGGTGTTGCCACTATTCTTGGTCCGGGAGATGATGTAATCTACGGAATTCTTGGAGACGCAGTAATTACACGTCATATAAAAGTATATAAGAATGTGTTTGGTGGAGGTAGAGGAACTGCGGAAAATCCTTATTTGTTAGGATCTGTTGCTCATTTGGAGGAGTTACGCGATTCACTTGATACTAAAGACGGATGGTCAAAAAACAAATATTTCAAACTTTCTGGTAATATCAATGGCCTTGATTTTGCATTATCAACTACTCAAAGTACACGTTTTATGGGTAGTTTGGATGGAGATGGCTATTCTATTAAACTGAATATCAATGATAAAAATGCTGATGCCGCTTTGTTTGTGATGGCAGAAAATGCCACTATTCATGATTTGCAGACTTCTGGTTTAGTAGTTGGAAAAAGTATTGCGGCAGGTGTTTGTGGTACAGCTTACAGTTGTGATATCTATAATTGCTACAATAGTGCTAAGATTTCAGGTGCGATAGCTGGAGGTGTGGTAGCAAATTCAAATGGAAGCAATCTATACGGATTGTGTAATTCAGGTACGATCACATCAACGCTTATTGCAGGAGGTGTAATTGGTAAGGTTATCAATATTGATGATAATGTACGAATTTCTGATTTGGTGAATTCTGGATATGTGAATGGAACAACATGTGCGGGATTGATTGGAGATGCTGAAAAATTATCTAGCTATGCATTTAAGAGATTGATTAATTACGGAAGTGTAACGGGAACAGTTGAGGCATATCCTTATATATACACATCTCAATTCAGTGGATGTACATATCCTGATTCTCATTATGATATCCAGATAACACGAAATGGTAAATGTTCAACAGAGAAATTTGCTGGAGGTAATCAAGGTACAGAAATAGTACCGACTACAGCCGCTGATGTCAAGTATGAGTTGTACCCAACTGATATCAATCCTGTATACGTGCCATCTTTTGTGGTGGACATGAACAATTCTGAGTTGCTTGGTATCATGCCTAAATTTGAGAATGATGAGTTGTCTTCATATGTTCAGACTTCTCCAGCTCTTCTTTCAAGTGGCAGATTGACAATCAGAAAAGTCGACGGTACAGAAGAATTTACTAGATTGTCAGATTTGATATCTTCATCTGACGTATCTGCTGTGCTTGTGATGAAAACTTCAACAGGAGAGGAACGTGAGACATTTATCACAATTGCATCAATACCATTCAAATCTGGAGATGGTTCATCCGATGATCCATATTTGATCAACAGTTTAGATGATTTGAAATCACTTGCTGCGTTGATAGAGGCAAACAAGGTGACAGATAAGTATTACGTCACATCAAAAGAGGACAATTGGTCTTACAACAAGCATTTTAAATTGACTCAAGATATCAAGGGAGACGGTACTGCATCCACAATCATGACAGAACCGATTGGTAGTGCGGAACATCCATTCCAGGGTGTGTTTGATGGAGATGGCCATACTATCAAGGTTTCTATCAATAATCAGAAGAAAGATAATCAGGCTTTGTTTGCAAACATAGAGGCTGGTGCAGTCGTTGAAAACCTTATTGTTACAGGTGTTGTTAATGGAAACAAGTGTGTTTCTGGAGTGGTTGGTCAAGCCTCAAATAAAAACAATAAAGAAACTCCAGTCATTCGTAATGTAATCAACAATGTAAATGTTACAGCATCTTCTGATTATATTGGAGGTGTTTGCGGACTATCAGACGCTCTTATTGAAGATTGTGCTAACAACGGAGAAATCTCTATTTCGTTTGATTTTAATCCATTCTTTTTAGGAGGTATCGTCGGATCTACTTCATCCGATTTGGTCCGTTGTGTCAATACAGGTTTGCTATATGGCCATAGACGAGTAGGTGGAATTTGTGGAGCTGCATCTAATGATAAAACAAAAGGTAAGATTAAAGACTGTATCAATTATGGTATGGTTATCTCACGTTGTTCTCAATCTGCAGACATCGCGTACATTGGAGGTATTGCAGGTTCTGCTGACAATTTTGATATTGAAACATCTTTGAATCTCAACCGAGTATCTTGTAAGAATACTACAAAAGTTGATGCTATTGTTGGAAGTCTCAGTGGTGTGACTAAAGATTGTTACTACGATAAACAGGTGTCTACTATAGAAAGTCAGAATGGTACAGGTTTGTTGACATCTGAATTCTCAGAATTATCTATTGATGCATTTACTTATAATAAAGGAATGTATCCAACTTTGAGCAGCTCGTTGAGTGGAGAGATGTTGCCTAAATTAGCATCGTCTGCCTTGATGCTTTACGAGAGTGATGATAAAACTGCTTTTGATGTTGTAACGAAGATGATGAATTATGGCGACGTGAATGTTGCCAATTCAGATATCAAATGGACAAGCAAGAATGGAGTAGTGGAAGTAGTCAAGACCACCGATGGTTACTCAGTCAAGCCGGTGTCTGTAGGTACTGACACATTGACAGCTTCATACGGTATTTATTCAAAGCAGGTAATCGTAGACATTTATTGTATTCCTGTCAGAATAGATACTACTATAACTGGTTGCCAGAATGTTGTAGTGAAAAAGAGTGATGGATCAGAGATTATCTGTACGAATGACACAACGTTTACAGAAGTTTATAAGATTGAAAACTCAAATTGCGACAGCACAATTAAATATATTGTCAAGGTTAAAAAATTACAGGAGTATTTTATTGATACGGTTCTTTGTGGAAAAGACGCGTTGTCCGGAGCAAGTTATCGTGGAAATATCTACACTAACACAGAATATATAACACGTGAGGATGTTGTGGGATGTGATTCTGCGATTACGACAAAATTAAGAGTCGTGATACCTCGCGTCGATTCAGTATATTATAATTCAGGATGTGATTCTGTATATTGTGAGATCGACGGTAAATATTATTACGAGACAGTAAGTTTCAACCATACACTAAAATCTAAAGTGTGTGATTGTGATAGTGTTTACATCAAAGTCAATTTGAATGTCACTAATAGTGATGGATATGAGTTTTATGAGGTTTACCTTGATTCATTTGAGGTAGGAGGCAAGAAACTTAAGGGAGGAGAAAACATAACTATCTACGATACTTTGGTTACAAAGAATGGTTGCGACAGTATCGTCAAGAAGAATATTTATGTTTACAACCGCGTTTCCAAGATGGATACAATACTATATGTTTGTGACTACTATCTTGATAATGTAAATTATCAGAAGATTACCAAAGATACTGTATTGATAGAGGAATTGAGTGAGACATTGCATGGAATAAAGGTTGACGGATATTATCTTCAGAAGCGAGATATTCGTATTTCTCACAACACATCTGCTGATACTACAAAATCTCCGGATGAATATTATTGCCAGCGTTACATGCTGACTCAGAATGTTGGTGGAGTGGAGAATGTTTTGGGAGTTATCACTCGAGATACTGTTGTGTATACTAATATCCCACGCGACAAGAAGTGTGATAGTGTTTTGGCCCGCACAATACATATCATGCCAGCACCAATTATGGATACAGTTGATGTTGTCAATTGTGGTGACTATTATGATGCTACACTTGATAAAACTTTCACAGAGACTCAGAATTATGAGGATCATAAGAAATTCAACAATTCCCATTGCGATTGTGATAGTTCAATCACATTACATCGTTATGTAATCCGCACAACTAAGCATAACAACGTCAATATTTCCGGATGCAGTGAGGCTCAGTACACATTCTATGGCAATTCAACTCCAACAATATTCACAACAAGTGTAGATACAATGGAGGTGATTCGCTATAAATCAGGTCCAGTTTGCGACAGTATCATCAACAATATCCATATTGCAGTTGCTAACCCAATCTATGACACGATTCGCAAGAGTACATGTGGAGATACGATCATGTATGGCGGCAAGGTATATTTGGCAAGTGATGGTGATTACAAGGAGACGGTAACATATCGTTCGGTTGCAGGATGTGACAGTTTGATCCGTCATCTTGATTTCAGATTTGTTGAGACAATTGAGAATGTGCTTCCAACAAAGTATGGATGTGATTCAGTTGTTTGTGACATCAATAACAAGGTTTATTATGATGATCACAAGATTAGTGTAGAGGTTGGTGTTACAGAACAAGGATGTCCAATCTTCAATACTCAGAGTGTTGTTGTCCTTCATCCGACTACAACATACCAGGAGGTTATGGGTTGTGAGTTTGCCGAGTTCAATGGTGAAATTTACTACAAGGATACTTCGCTACAGTTAAATTTGAAGAGCACACTATGTGATTGTGACAGCTTTGTCAATGTGAAAATTTTGGTGTTGCCACGTATAGAATCTCCTACAATTTATCTGTCTGATTGTGACAGTGTGGTGATTAATGATCCTGAAAATGGAGAGGTAGTGCTAAAAGATGATGTAGATGATTATCAATGTTGGTACAAAAAAGTGTTTAATGTCGCAGGAAAAGATTATATTTGCGACAGTATTGTGCATTACAATGTCCATGTGAAGAAACCGACTTACAATAATGTTGTTATCACAGGAGAAAGTTCCGTTGTCTACGGAGGAGAGACACATCGTCGAAGCAAAGTATTCAGAGACACTTTGGTTAATGCTGAAGGATGTGATTCATTTGTGGTGATTAATATCGTTGTCGAGAGAGATTTAGGTTATCCTGTCATCGTAGACAAGTTTGGATATACATTGTTCTGCAACAACAATATTGGTAATATTAAGTTTGTGACATACCAGTGGTATAAAGATGGTGTTGCTATCCCTAACGCTACGAAGGAATATTACGAAGGAGCAAAGGGAGAAAAATTGAATGGATGCTACTATGTGGAGGTCACAAATGAATCTGGAAGAGAGTATGTGTCAGAGACATATTGCGTCGACAAGGAGAGAGAACTGAAGATTTATCCAAATCCAATTTCTGCAGAAGAAATTCTTACAATCGACTATCCGTTCACGGAAGAAGAGAAGAAGAATTTGATAGTTGAGATATACGACGCGATGGGAGTACAGGTCCGCGAATATGTACCGTCATCGTATCCGATCCAGATTGAAGTGGATTTGCCAAGTGGACATTATTTTGTTTTGATATATGAATCTGATGTGAAAATGTTGGATACTCGTTTTATTGTGAGATGATATAGAGAATGACTATGGGACTACAAAATATAAAAAGAGGATTTAGATGTGTTGTGGCATTGGCGATTGCTGCAGTGAGTAGCACGTCTGTTGCCGTTGCGAAAAAGCCAGTCGAGAAGAAGACCTTTGTCGACAGTTTGATTTTCAATTATGAAAATTCAATTTGGGGTAAGACTCCAGCTGTGCCTCTTCAGCCATTGAAGAAGACAGAAAGATCTACTTTGAAGGATTTATCCAATTACGGAGTGTTTGAGGATGCACCGTTATTATCGACAGATCGTACCATTTTTGTAGATTCAACATATAAGATCCAGCTTCACACAACAAAACGAGAAGTTCTTCAGGGAGTTGATGAGTCTCATTCGCATGTTGGAGTGGGAGTCTCTTTCGGACCTACATGGATGACTTATAAATCTGAATTTGGAGATGGAGAGATGTCTTTGTCTCCAAGTGTTCATGCAATGTATGACTACTATTTCAATCACAATTGGGGATTTATGGTGGGAGCAAGTTTCTCTTTTACAACAGGAACTTTTGCAGGAAAAAATTATAGCGACACATATAGTTATGTTGATTACGAAGGTGATCGTTTGAATTTTAATTATAAAGTAGGTGAGATTAAGGAGATTAACAAACTGTTGTTGCTTGACTTTCCAATCACAGTTTCGTATACACACGGAAAGCTGCTTGGCGGAAAATTGTTTGGACACGCAGGATTAAAGGTTGGTGTGCCAATCAAGTTGAAGTACGACCAGACATTGAAGGATTGTGATTTCACTTGCGAGATTCCAGCTTATAATGTCACTATGAATCATGGAGCTGCTCTTGGATTGAATGATAAGGAATGTAAATATTCTGGACAGTTCTTAAGTAATCCGATTATGGTCATGTTTACAGCAGATGCAGGGTATCGTTTCCGTATCAATGATATGTTCAGTATCAATGCCGGAGTATTCTTCGATAAAGCGTTGTATAGAATCAAGTTTAAGGCAAATTCTGACGAAGACAATATTCAGTATGAGAAGAAGAGAGAAGTTTATGATTTCTTGAAGACTTCTAATCCTAAAGATCAAAGTGAACTTCCTGCATATTTGATGCATTCTAGTGTGTTGAGCGGACAAAAGATCTCCACTAAGCAGAGAATCGCCGAGAGTTTGGGTTATACAAGTGTTGGTTTGAAAATCACATTCACTTTCGACAGATATGGAAAGGATTATTACTCATCGGAGGAGAACGATGAGTCAAGCGTAGAGTCTGCAAGTCAGTCAAACACTGTTTCTGAGCCAGCTAGCGTATCTACGACAAGAACAAGTGAACCTGTAATTGAATCAACAGAAGAATCTAAAGTAGAGTCTGCATCAGAACCAGCAAACGAGCCTGTAAACGAACCAAATTCTACTCTTGGAGAATAAATTTGTAGAGACGTGGCGTGCCGCGTCTCTTATATTATAAAAACAACAATATGAATCTAAAAGAAGGAAAAGGAGTAGCATTCGACTACCTTGAGCAATATGGTGCAGTATTCATCATCGGAACAATGACCAATTCGGCATGTGCTGAGGAAATGAATGGGGCAGCGGAGAAATATAAGGATGTTAAGGATTTATTCGACAAGATCGAGACTGACACACCATGTGGTGCACAATGCGGAAAGGGTTACCTTTTCTACGTGCCTACAAACAATCCCAACTTCACTCCTGAGGCTATGATCAAAGAGGCGACAGGAATCCTTTCTGAAATCGGTATACACAATTTGGTGGTGAAGGTGTTTGGTGATGTGGATAAGGAGAGCATCAAGAAGGCACTTGAATCAAGAGAGAGTCTTGAGGATGTGTTGTTTATAGGATAATTAGCCCCCAGCCCACTGAAGGGGGAGTGTGGCACCGATCAATAGTGTACTAAACAAACGCGTAGAATTCCAATTAATGAAGTTTGATTTCAAAACTATATTGAAATTTGTGTTGGTGGCGGTGGTGGCATACGCGTCCAAATCGATATACAATTCCATAAAACAGTATTTTACTGAAAAGAAAACTGTTGAAGTGGAGACGTTAAAAATCAATGAGAATCCTGTTTCTGGTGTAATTGAGAACCACGATTATGTGGATCTTGGATTGAGTGTTAAATGGGCTACATGCAACGTCGGTGCATCAAGTATTTCTGATTACGGCGACTATTTTGCCTGGGGAGAAACTGAACCTAAAGAAGATTATAGTTGGAAAACTTATATGTGGTGCAACGGTAGTTCCGAAACCATTAATAAATATGGTAAAAGTTCAGATTATGTGTTTGTTTTGGAATCGTTAGATGATGCAGCTACTGTAAACTGGGGAGAAAAGTGGAGAATGCCGACAATTGCTGAATTGCAAGAACTTGTGCATAATTGCGTGTGGGAGTGGAAAATAATCAATGGGGTGAACGGATACAAAATAACAGCAAAAAATAACAATTGGATTTTCCTTCCAGCCGCTGGCTTCCGCAGTGGTACTTCTAGCAACGGAGTGGGCTCCTTCGGTGCCTACTGGAGTTCTACTGTGAACGAGATCAATAGTAACTACGCTTACGGCCTTTACTTCGGTTCGAACAGTAGGAGGGACAACAACAGCCGCTACAGTGGGCTCACTGTCCGTCCTGTCGTTGATATACGTTGACGATAACGAAAACGTTGACGAAAACGTTGACTGATGTGCATAATGTTATAATCGCAGGGAGTGATTATTTTATAATTTCGTAATTCCTCTTTTTTTATTATTTTTGTCGAATAATAAATTGGAAACCACAAGGGATTGCCAACTGGGCAACCACAAGAGATTGCCCCTACTAGAATCCAATTGAATGGAATTAAATATTAAGACGATATTAAAATTCGCATTGATTGCGGTGGTGGCATACGCATCACGGCCGCTGTCGGATGCAATAGTGTCGTATTTTAAATCCACTGATGTAGAGACTAAAAGTGTAGAACCTTCCAAACAATTACCTCAAGCATGTGTGTCTGGTACAACATGTGTGTCTGGTACAATTAGTGACCATGATTATGTGGATCTTGGATTGAGTGTTAAATGGGCTACATGCAACGTCGGTGCTTCAAGTTTTACGGTTTACGGCGACTATTTTGCTTGGGGAGAAACTGAACCTAAAGAAGATTATAGTTGGAAAACTTATATGTGGTGCAACGGTGGCTATAAAACCATTAATAAATATAGATACGGATTTGATAATGAAACAGTTTTGGAATCGTTAGATGATGCCGCTACTGTAAACTGGGGAGAAAAGTGGAGAATGCCGACAATTGCTGAATTGCAAGAACTTGAGAATAATTGCACATGGGAGTGGAAAATAATCAATGGAGTGAACGGATACAAAATTACTGCAAAGAATAACAATTGGATTTTCCTTCCTGCCGCTGGCTACCGCGATGGTACTTCGAGCAGCATGTGGGCTCTGACGGCCGCTATTGGAGTTCTACTTTGTACGAGAGCGATAGCGACTACGCTTACAACCTTAGCTTCGGTTCGGGCAGTAAGGACACGCACGGCAACTACCGCAGCAAGGGGCGCAGTGTCCGTCCTGTCGTTGATATACGTTGACGATAACGTTGACTGATGTGCATAATGTTATAATCGCAGGGAGTGATTATTTTATAATTTCGTAATTCCCCTTTTTTTATTATTTTTGTGGCAGAAAACAAATTATTAAATCTGCATATTTTGGAAACTAAAGAGATAATATTGGTGTCGATTTCCGGTCCTGATCGTCCGGGTTTGACTTCTAAGATGACGAGCATCTTGGCTCACTACGGTGCAACAATCCTCGATATCGGTCAGGCTGATATCCACAACACTTTGTCGCTCGGCATCTTGTTCTCAAGCGACCAGCAGGTGTCTGGATTCATCTTGAAGGAGATGCTTTTCTCTGCGTCGACTTTGGGAATCAATGTCCGCTTCGATACTATTAGCGAGAAGGAGTATTCCGATTGGGTGAGCATGCAGGGTAAGAACCGCTACATCATCACTATGCTCGGACGTGATATCTCGGCTGAATTGTTAGCCAACGTCTCAGGTGCGTTGAGCGATCAGGGGTTGAATATCGATTCCATCACTCGTCTTTCCGGACGTATTCCTTTGCATGAGGAGAATTCCAATGCCAAAGCATCTGTCGAGATGTCTGTGCGTGGCACTCCGAAAGATAAGGCTGCTCTTCAGTCGCATTTTCTTCATCTGTCGAGCGATTTGGGTTATGATATCTCTTTCCAGGAGGATAATGTCTTCCGTCGCAACCGTCGCCTTGTATGCTTTGATATGGATTCCACTCTTATCAAGACTGAGGTGATTGATGAGCTTGCTATGCGTGCAGGTGTGGGCGACGAGGTTAAGGCGATTACAGAGAGTGCAATGCGTGGTGAGATTGATTTCTGCGAAAGTTTCAAGCGTCGTGTGAGCTTGTTGAAGGGCTTGGATGAGAGCGTGATGAAGGATATCGCAGAGAATCTTCCGATTATGGACGGTGCGGAGCGAGCGTTGCGTATGCTTAAGAAATTCGGTTTCAAGATTGCAATCCTTTCCGGAGGTTTTACATATTTCGGCAACTACTTGAAGAAGAAGTTTGATTTGGATTATGTATATGCCAATGAACTTGAGATTGTCGACGGTAAGCTTACCGGTCGTCATCTTGGAGATATTGTCGACGGAAAACGTAAGGCTGATTTATTACGTTTGATCGCACAGGTAGAGGGACTTGATCTTCAGCAGGTGATTGCTGTGGGCGACGGTGCTAACGACCTTCCGATGATTTCATTGGCTGGACTTGGTGTTGCTTTCCACGCAAAACCAAAAGTTAAGGAGACAGCCAAACAGTCGTTGTCTAATTTCGGACTTGACGGTTTGCTTTATCTTCTTGGTTTCAAAGATTCATACATGGAGTAGAGACGAAGACGAAGACGAAGACGAAAACGAAGACGAAAACGAAGACGAAAACGAAAACGAAGACGAAGACGAAAACGAAAACGAAAACGAAAACGAAAACGAAAACGAAAACGAAAACGAAGACGAAAACGAAAACAGAATGCGATATCTGGTAACATTTTCATATCTCGGCACAAACTATCACGGTTGGCAGATTCAGCCTAATGGCAATACTGTGCAGGAGGAGTTGAACAAAGCTCTTTCTACGCTTTGTCGTGAGGAAATCTCCACAACAGGAGCTGGACGTACCGACACGGGTGTGCACGCGCGTATGATGACCGCACATTTCGATGCTAATAATCATATTGGCGACGGTGCTCAGTTTGTCTACCGTATTAATAAACTGTTGCCGAAGGATATTGCCGTCTCCGATATAAAAGAGGTCGACGGGGAGTTTTCTGCCAGATTTTCAGCTACTGAGCGTACTTACCGCTATTATATTACAAAAGATAAAGATCCGTTCACACTCGACACTGTGGCGTATATCAACTTTGATTTGGATATTGAGTTGATGAATAAAGCAGCGTCGACACTATTTGAATACGAGGATTTTACAAGTTTCAGCAAAGTGAACACCGATACCAAAACCAACAACTGCACGATCACTCATGCAGAATGGTATATGGACGGCAACATCCTCGTTTTCAGAATTTCAGCAAACAGATTCCTTCGCAACATGGTGCGTGCGATTGTCGGCACGTTGATCGACGTGGGAAGAAAGAAAATCACGATTGCTGATTTCAGAAAGATCATAGAGAGTAAAGACAGGTGTAAGGCATCCACGTCGGCTCCGGCATGCGGACTATTTTTGGAAGACATTAAATATTAATATATGTAGAGACGCGAGATCTCAAAAAGACGCGAGGTCTCGCGTCTCTACGGTTAACGTTAACGCCATCGTTTTTATGTTAGAATCATTATTGCAGACAGATTATAGTCTGATGGAGACACTTAATTTCCCAGCTTATCATAATTTGAACTGGGATACTTTCTTTTTCAACGTATCGAAGATAGGAATCTGGTTTCCACCAGTCGTATATATGCTTTGGGTGATATTCCGCACAAAGAAAAAAGAGGGATGGCTGATATTGATTGGCATAATCCTCGTCTTCCTATTGACAGACCGAATCACATCTGGTTTGATGAAACCATTCTTTGCACGTCTGCGTCCGAGTCATGATCCAAACATTATGGAGCATCTATCGTATGCATTTAATTACACAGGAGGTAGATATGGATTCCCGTCGTCGCACGCGGGAAATTCCGTTGCCATTGCTACATTCTTATCGATGTTATTCCGCAATAAATTCTTGACAATTACAGTCTTCTTTTGGGCATTATTGTGTGCATACTCACGTATCTATCTTGGAGTACATTTCCCAGGTGACATTATGGTCGGCTCTCTATGCGGATTATTGCTCGGATGGGTTTCTTTCAAAATAGTAGAATTGCTCAAGAAAAAATTTCCTCAATACACATGTGACGATCCATTCCGTCTATCACATATCCACACATTATGCTTTTTATTGCTTGCAGAGATAGCGATTATAGGAATCGTCAGTGGAGTAGTGGTGAGCTACGTGCCGATGTGATGAATTACTTTTATAAATCCTTATGAATAATCCATACAAAACAATCCTTGGATATCTGCTAATAGCTGTAGTGGCATATGCATCAAAATATGTCTACTCTGAAATCAAATATCATTTTTTATCGGAAAAAGACAAATTAGAGATACTAAATGAAAAACTTAAGGATTATGAATTAGTGTGGGATTTTTCCGAAGGTTATGCTGCGGTAGCAAAGGACGGAAAAATTGGATTCATTGATAAATCAGGAAAGATGGTGATTCCTTTGAAATGGGAATATAAAGATGAATATATAAGATTATATAAGTTAAAGTTTGAAGATGGACGATGTCTGATTCCTTACAATGATTATTCAAACTATACTCTTATTGATAAAGACGGTAAAGAATTATATTCGGCAAAATCAATTAGTATACAAGATATTGGGAATCGTAGATTGATGACATTGTTTGATAGAAACAGTAAAGCAAGCTCCTATTGGATAAGTAAGGATTCTATTACAGAGGCAGAGATTGATGATATGATTATCTCTGAAAATTATAATTACAATATACCCTACAAAAAAACAAATTACTGGTTTTCATTAGAAAATTTATGTGACGGTGGTATTGTCGGATGGAAAAAATTGGCTGCTTATGGCTATAAAACTACGACATCTACCAATTATACATCAGATGGAAATGGATTATTGACGCTTATTAATACAAATACCAATAAGTACGGAATTGTAGATCAAAAAGGTAATATAGTTGTTCCATTTGAGTATGACAATAATATAATGATGTGTTATGGTTTGTTGATTGAGACTGTCTGTCATACTACAGAAACAGAAGCGGGACCATTTACATTCCCTGTTTATTGTAATGTATATAAAGATGGACGTTTGTTGCATGAAAAGCTTTCATACATTACAAATGAAGATAATGGATTCTTTTGCTTTATGGGTGAAAGTAAGGAAAGTATACGAGAAAAGTTCATGGTTTCACCAGATGAATTAGATATTCCTAAGTCAGTTGAGAATACAGTCTTTATAGATTCGGAAGGTAGAAAAGTGACTAGATTCCCGTTTGGAAAAAATTATTTGCGTTATAATATAGATAAAGAATCCATTGGTAATTGGCAGATTGAGGATGAAGAAGGAAATCTTGTGTATCCAAATGGTTTTGATCTAGAAGACCGTCTGGCTAACGGTATTGTGATAGACGTTACTAAACCATATATAGAATTGTATTATACCGAAACAGGAGATACAATTTCATCAGGTTTCAAGAACTATGTTTATTATGGAATTGTTAAGATGACAGATAGATTTCCGAAAAACTTTTATCCTCTATGTGATTACGACAAAAAATTGAGTGAAAAGGATAATTATTTGAATTGTCATTATACCAGAGAAATGACAAGAGAGCAAGTAGAAAAGAGGTATACAACTATGTTTAATGTGATGAAGCACGACGGCGGTATGGTTTTGCCATATTCTGTAGATGAAGTATATAATTTTTCGGATGGTTTGCTTCGTTTAAAAATCGGAGATCGTTATTTCTTTGTCGACGAGAATGGAAATGGAGTAATTGAAAAAGAGAAATCAAAATCATAATGCATAATTCGTGATTTGAAATGCATAAATTGCATTGTATATTGCATAATTGAAAAAGTATACGTTTAATTGTGTATTACAACCAATTTTTAGAACTTATGATTTGTTAGAATTAGACCTTGATATTTTATAAATCTTAAGTATGCTCCTAAATAAATGTGATATTAAGTAACAAACTGTCTGTTTTTGTTATAAATCGTTAAAAAAAGCAAAGGGTTTTGGTTGTAAGGGAGATAATGTTTATTATCTTTGCAAATATTGATAACTTTTTATTAAGCGAAATATAAAATGGAAGGATCTTTAATAGAACAGGCCGTAACGCTTATGATAGTCGGTATGATTACCGTCTTCGCTGTGTTGGGTCTTGTTATTACATTGGGTAACGCGCTTATCCGCTTCGTTAACAAGTATGTGCCAGAAGAAGTGGCTCCAGTTGCACCTAAGGCTGCTGCACCAGCACAGGCTGCTATCTCTCCAGACGTTATGACTGCTGTTGAGTTGGCTGTTGCTAAAATCACAGGTAATAAAGGTAAGATTGAAAAAATAGAAAAAATTTAAGATAAATCATGGCTAAAGAAGTTAAATTTAGTTTAGTATTTAGAGATATGTGGCAGGCTGCTGGCAAGTATGTGCCAAGAGTAGATCAGCTTGTCAAAGTTGCTCCTGCAATCATCAAGATGGGTTGCTTCGACCGCGTTGAGACTAACGGTGGTGGATTCGAGCAGGTAAATCTTTTGTTCGGTGAGAACCCAAACAATGCAGTTCGTCAGTGGACTAAGCCTTTCCACGAGGCAGGAATCCAGACTCACATGCTTGACCGTGCGCTAAACGGTTTGAGAATGAGCCCAGTTCCAGCAGACGTACGTAAGCTATTCTATAAGGTTAAGCATGCACAGGGTACAGATATCACTCGTATCTTCTGTGGACTTAACGATCCAAGAAACGTAATCCCTTCTATCAAATACGCAAAGGAGGCAGGCATGATCGCTCAGGCTTCTCTTTGTATCACAAGCTCACCAATCCACACTGTAGATTACTACGTTGAGTTGGCAAAGCAGTTTATCGAGGCAGGTTGTGATGAGATCTGTTTGAAGGATATGGCTGGTATCGGTCGTCCAGTATTCCTTGGCGAGTTGACTCGTAAGATCAAGGAGATTAAGGACATCACAATCCAGTACCACAGCCACGCAGGTCCTGGTTTCAACATGGCTTCAATCCTTGAGGTTTGTAAGGCAGGTTGTGATTATGTAGACGTTGGTATGGAGCCTCTATCATGGGGTACAGGTCACGCAGACATCATTGCAGTTCAGGAGATGTTGAAGGACGCTGGTTTCAAGGTTAAGGAGATCAACATGGCAGCATATATGGAGGTTCGTACTCTTGTTCAGGAGATGATGGACGACTTCCTTGGTTACTACATCCCAGCTCGTAACCGTCAGATGAACTCACTTCTTATCGGTCCAGGTCTACCAGGCGGTATGATGGGTTCTTTGATGACAGACCTTGAGACAAACCTTGAGAGCATCAACAAGTGGAAGGAGAAGAACGGTAAGCCAAAGATGAGCCAGGACGAGCTTCTTATCAAGTTGTTCGATGAGGTTAAATATGTATGGCCTATGATGGGTTACCCATGTCTTGTAACTCCATTCTCACAGTACGTTAAGAACATGGCGTTGATGAACGTAATGCAGATGGAGAAGGGTAAGGAGAGATGGTCAATGATCGCTGACGATATCTGGGATATGATGCTAGGTAAGTCAGGTAAGTTGCCAGGTGAGTTGGCTCCAGAGCTTGTTGCTAAGGCAAAAGAGCAGGGTAGAGAGTTCCACACTGAGGATCCGCAGAGCAACTATCCAGACGCACTTGACTCATTCCGTGAGGAGATGAAGAAAGAGGGATGGGATTGTGGTAAGGACGACGAGGAGTTGTTCGAGCTTGCAATGCACCCACAGCAGTACCGTGCTATGAGAAGCGGAAAGGCTAAAGCTGATTTCGAGGCTGATTTGGCAGAGAGAAAGGCTAAGAAGGCTAACGCTGGTGGCGGTTCAGCACTTACATTGCCTCAGACAGTTGTTGTTGAGGTTAAGGGTGAGAAATATCAGGTTGTTATCGGTGCGAACGACGGTAAATCTGCAGCCCCAGCAGCATCTTCGGCAGCTCCAGCAGCAGTTGGTTCTGGTGAGGGTAATGAGTTGACTTCTCCACTAGAAGGTAAGTTCTACTTGGTTAAGGGTAACGGTGACACTCCAGTTAAGGTTGGTGACACAGTTAAGAAAGGACAGACAGTTTGCTACGTTGAGGCTATGAAGACATTCAACGCAATCGCAGCTGAGTGTGATGGTGTAATCACAGAGATCTGCCTAACAAGTGGTTCTTCAGTTTCTGAGGACGATGTACTAATGAAAATTAAATAATAAGTACGATGAACAGTATTTTAGAGAACATTTACGGTATGACAGCCATCAGCGACATCGCTGCTAATCCTGGCTTCATCGTAATGTATTTGCTTGCCTTCGTGCTACTATATCTTGGTATCAAGAAGGAATATGAGCCATTGTTGCTTATTCCTATCGCATTCGGTGTGTTGATCGCAAACTTCCCTGGTGGTGGTATGGGTGTTAACGCAGTCGACGGTGAGGGTATCGTGACATTAGCTGTAGCAGCAAAGGATCTTGCTAATTTTGAAATCGGACACTGTGGTGTAGTTGACATCATCGCTCCAGCAACAGAGGGTGCAAAGGGATTGGTTAAGTTTGATATTTGGAACATGACTCTTCCCGCAATCGCACACGAGTTGGGCTTGATGAACTTCATCTACTACATGTTGATCAAGACAGGTTTCATTCCGCCAATCATCTTTATGGGTGTAGGTGCGTTGACAGACTTCGGTCCAATGTTGCGTAACTTGAAGCTTGCTGTATTCGGTGCTGGTGCACAGTTCGGTATCTTTGCAGTGCTTTTGATCGCAGCTGCTTCTGGTCAGTTCACAATGAAGGAGGCCGCTTCTCTTTCAATCATCGGTGGTGCTGACGGTCCTACTGCAATCTTTACTACAATCAAATTGGCTCCTCACATGCTAGGACCAATCGCTATTGCAGCTTACTCATATATGGCACTTGTGCCAGTGATTATTCCTCTTGTAGTGAAGTTGCTTTGCTCAGAGAAGGAGTTGAAGATCAATATGAAGGAGCAGGATAAGCTTTATCCTTCAGGTACAGAGTTTAAGAACATGCGAGTTCTTAAGATTTTGTTCCCAATTGCAGTTACATGTATCGTAGCAATCTTGGTTCCATCAGCAGTATCATTGGTTGGTATGCTTATGTTCGGTAACTTGATCAAGGAAGTTGGTTCAAACACAAGCCGTATCTTCGACGCTGCTTCTAACAGTATCATGAACGCTGCTACAATCTTCCTAGGTCTATCAGTAGGTGCAACAATGACAGTAGAGGCATTCTTGAACCTTCAGACAATCGGTATTGTTGTAGGTGGATTCTTCGCATTCGGTCTATCAATCGCAGGTGGTATCTGCCTTGTAAAGATCTACAATCTATTCTTCAAGAAGAAGATCAATCCACTTATCGGAGCTACAGGTCTATCAGCAGTGCCAATGGCATCACGTGTTGCTAACGATATCGCATTGAAGTACGATTCAAGAAACCACGTATTGAACTACTGTATGTCATCTAACGTATCAGGAGTTATCGGTTCTGCAGTTGCTGCAGGTATCTTGATCTCATTCTTGGGATAATCTGATTAACTAAGAATATAAGAAAAGCATCGGCGAAAGTCGATGCTTTTTTTGTTTGTAATGAATTGCTTATATTAGGAAAAGAAATATCATCTGATGAGATTACAATGCCAGTGGAATTGCGTAAGGCACATCAGGCAAACGACAAGGTTGTGATGGAGGCATACGGATTCAAATCCACAATGACGGAAAGTGATGTGGTGGCGGAATTGTTTAAGATGTATAGTGAGTTGGTGAAATAAATTGTAGAGACGCACGGACGTGCGTCTATCATAACGGACGTGTGTCTCTACAATTTAAAACTAAAAATGCCGACATCTCTGCCGGCATTTTCTATTTGTGTGGTTGAAATGAATTAGCCAATCTTGCTGATTCTCTTCAACTGCTCCATATCGACGATTTTAATCTTTCTTCCGTCCATAGCGATGATTTTCTCCTGGACGAATGACGACAATGTACGGATGGCATTTGATGTTGTCATATTCGACAAACTTGCCAAATCCTCACGTGAAAGGTAGATACCGATTGTAGCCTGATCCTCTTCCAAACCGTAGCTGTCCTTCAAGAAGAGTAGGGACTCTGCCAATCTTCCACGGATGTGCTTCTGTGTCAAGCTTACACTTCTCGCGTCGGCGATACCAAGATCAATTGACAATGTGTGGATGAAATACCACGCAAGCTCAGCATTGTGAGAAATCAAGTTTCTGATGACCTCTTTTGGAATTGTATAGATGACTGTTGGCTCAAAAGCAGAAGCACAAGTAACGTAGTTTTCTCCAGCAAACATTGCACGGTATGCAAATGTCTCGCTTGGTCCAACCATACGCATGATCTGGTTTCTGTTTCCGACACCTCTCTTGTAAATCTTAACCTTACCTTTAACAACGCATAGCATGTGTGTAGGCACGTCACCTTCAGCGTAAACCATCTCATTTTTCTTGAATCTAAGAATGCCGTAGTTCTGCTTTAGATATACAAGCTGCTCAGGAGTCAATATCTTCCAAATTTCAGATACCTCCTCGATGCTCTTTAGATTATCATCAATACGTTTTGCCATTTTAATGTCGTCTATTTCTTAAACCAATATAATGCAAATATATAGATTTTCTGCTAAATAACATATCAAAAGAACACTTTTTTGACAAATTCGCTAATTTTTATTGTTATTAATGCAAGTTTAGCAATCCATTTGAAAAAAAACAATTATGAATAATGCATTACGAATTATGAATTATTTTATATCTTTGCAAACATAATTAAGGAAAGACGAAAAATTATAAGTTGTTGTTTAATCAAGAGAATGTAGGATTATGTCGCAGAATCAAAAAACGAATAATCAGAAAAAAGGCGAGCATTATGTAGTCGACGGTGCTGTTTTTAAGTGCCAGTATGGCGGTATGCCTTATCAGATGGCTGTCGTG
>JAZUGF010000135.1:0-7040 GCA_045641065.1 Paludibacteraceae bacterium
TGGCGTCAAAAACACTTCTTAATGGATATTTTCGTTTCCTTGCTTGCACATCTACAAATTTTTCTATAATTTTCCACTGATTATCGGTGAGATTTGTTGGGTAATTGTTCATTTTCTTTGTTTTTTGTCACTATAAAGATATGAAAAATTATCCACTTATCAAACTGATAATCAATATTTTATTGAATAGTTCGACTCGTTTTTTTGAGTCTTATATAAAAGATTTTAAACTAAATTTAAACAATTTCTAAATAAGTATGAAGAATACATCTGTAACTAAAGTTCCATCATCTCCAGCCTCTCCTCAACTAGCTTCAGAGGCTTTTACTCAACTCGTATCAGCCTGGAGGGAATATAAAATAACAAAAGAGGTTGAAACAACAAAAAGAGTACAAATTGCTGCTTGGAGAGATGCCACGATTACTCGATTGGATTATCAAAGAGAATTGTTAGAGGATTATTTGAAAAATACTTTCGCTGAACGAAGGACTGTTATCGAAGGAATGTTTAATAAATTGGATCAAGGAATTGCCAAAGGAGATAATCAATTGATTTCAATGGCAATGCAGTCTATAATTTCAACAGTTCAGACTTCGCCTCTTCAAGGAGTTCAGCAGATATTTGCTCAGATGGATGATTTCAATAGTGATGAACCAATAGAGATTTAGAGAGAATTTATTAATCTATTAATTTCTTATTCTTTAAGGTCGTCGAATTGTTATTTAGTTGAGTCAAGGTTAGGTAAGAAGTCTGACAAATACATCGTTAAATAAGGACAATCTGATTCTGATTGTTGTTTTTTGAATAAATCCCCCGTCTCCAAATTTTTGAGACGAGGGATTTTTATATTTGATGTCGATAGTTTATGGTTTGGGTTCTCATGTGATTTTAATAATCGCCCTTTTTTGTAAAATAAGGCAATGAGCATTGCGAATAATTGTAAAATAAGGTAATCTGAATTTAAAATTCATTAATTTTGTCGCTATAGAATAAATTGTTAGGTCAAATATTAAGATTGAATGTATGGTTAGGTCAAAAGTACGTTTTTGCTTTTTATATAAAATAATCGTTTTGTAATTCAAAATGTTTTTGATGTATAGTTTTGAAATATCGAATGTTTGTTTAATTTTGTGTTATGAGAATAATAACTAAGAAGAGGATTGAAGAATTCTATGAACAAGAAGGACATGCTAATAGCCGTGTCGCTTTGGAGCGATGGTACCAGAAGGTTAGTAATGCTCATTGGAAAAATTTTTCAGATATGCGCAAGGATTTTCCAAGTGCAGATTATGTAGGTAATCAACATTATGTTTTTAACATTAAAGGAAACAATTATCGACTTGTTGTCGTTGTTATGTTTACTCCCGAATTGGTATATGTTCGATGGGTTGGGACGCATCAAGAGTATGATAAATTAGATTGCAGTAATTTATAGTTTTTGCCTTATGGAAATTACAAAAGAAAAATACGAATTTGCACAATCACGTATTGATGCATTATTGCCACAAATAAAAGAGAATACTCCCGCTGATGATCCTTTGATGGTGGAACTGATGATCGTGACAGATGTGGTGGAGGCTTACGAGAAAGAACATTGTCATATAAAAACTCCTACACTTGGTGAAATTATATATGATGCTCTTGAAACTTCTGGTATGTCAGCTCGACAATTGGCTGATAAAATAAATGTTAGTCCTAGCAGAATTAGTGATTATATTCATGACCGTGCAGAACCTACTTTAAAAATTGCCAGACAGCTGTGTCAAGTTTTGGGTATTGCACCTGCCGAAATGTTGGGTATTAACGGATAAATAAGTGGTTTTTATAATGAAAAAAAGCTTATATCTTTTGCTGTTTGCGTTATTGTCAACGACTATCTACGCCCAAGAAATCGCAGAATTCGCCAAGAATTTAGATGTTGCCTATACTTGTCTGCCAAATGAAGCTCCGGATGACTTAAGGTCAGCTTTCTTGGGTGATGAAATCAAAGCCAAACATGGTATGTATAAACTTAAATCTAAGGCATTATACAAGAATATTTATAACCAAGATAGCTATTTGCGTTACTTTATAAGCTATTATTTGTTTAATGATACTACTGGTTGCAACAAGGCAGAAGAAAACTTCTTTTCAAAGGAGAGATTTGATGGATTGAGGTATAAGGTAGATGGACCTGTCAAGACTCCTCCGCTTGTGATGATATTTAATAGCAAGAGTATTTATTGTCTTTATGGTAGAAGTGAAACTGAGTTGGAACATTGGGACTACCTGAAAAAGTCGTTCATCAAACAATATGCAGAAGACAATGCTACGCTAATGATTGCCAAAAGTGGTTCCGTTAGATGGGAGACGTATAGCCTTACTCCCCGCCAATAGTGATTGTCGATTTTTTGTCTTTTCCGATGATCGTGGATGATCCGACCTTCAGTTTGTTGTCGATAATCTGGTTGGCAAATTCCATCCATTTCTTATACGGAGTGCTCTTCACTTCGCTTAGAGTGTCCCAGTAAGTTCTGAATCCGTCGTCGCTTTGTGTGGCCATCACAGCCATCTGCGACTTATATTCGCCCATAGCGTCTAAGACATATTCCACTCGGATATTATACTGCCACTCATTGTTGCCATTGCCGTTATCCAAGTACACTCTGAATAAATATTGCACTGGCATGTGGCCGGCGTCTTTTGGATCGAAATACTCAAACACTTGGACAATAGTGAATCCATGACGGTACTCATCGATAAACATAACTTTGTCTTCTATTTTTTGCTTATCGTGCAACTTGAATGCCGTCTTTTTATATTTCTCAGCTTCGTCATATAGTCCGTGGATGTTGCAGCTTTGTGTGGCAAAGACGATGGTACTGTAATCATTTGCTCCCATATCCTTCACCATTGTTTCGACAACATCCCCTTGTGAAGAGTATGGAGTGCAGTCGATTATCATAGTATATGCCTGGAAACGTGTGTCCTTTTCCGCATCTTTGTTTTTTAAGACCTCCTTACATGTGGCGATAGTATTGATTGTGTCTCCTTTGTATTTGAAGAAGGCAGCTTTGTTAATGTTGAGCTTGCTATCGCCTGGATTTCTCACTAAACCGTCGTCGATTGTTTTTAATGCGTCGTCGAAACGGGACATTGCCAATTGGATCGAGCTTCGTGTGAGTATGGCATCTATATCTTTAGGGTCGAGTTTTATGGCTTTGTCGGTTGGCACAAGAGCCTCTTCATATTTTCCTACACTGGCAAGTAAATCAGCCTTTCCTAAGTGATAAATTGTGTTTGTGCTATCCATTGAGATAAGTTTGTCACAGTAAACAATAGCACTATCTATTTGATTTTCTCCTATTAACTTATTGATTTTGATTCTTATACTATCTTCGACGGTAGTGTCATTGCCTGTTTCTGCCATCACAGGAGTAGAGAGTGAGCAACCGAAAAGAAGTAAATATCCTAATATTTTTTTCATATCCATATATTTTTGTTGTAACAGTACAAAGATAAATAAATATATGTAGGTTTGTGAATTTATTATCTCATTTTGCTTTTATACCCAAAACTTGATTAAAAAACATACTCGCGTCTTCCTAATTGTTCATTTTTATTGCTTATTTTTGCCAAAGTATCTTCAATTTATTTGATTGGACTAAAAAGAAATAATAAAAACAATAATAATTTATGCAGTTCGGACATTTTGATGACAAGCGTAAAGAGTATGTTGTAACTAACCCGGCTACTCCAAAGTCATGGAGTAACTACCTTGGTGACACTCGTTACGGTGCAATCATCACAAACAACGCAGGTGGATATTCTTTCTACCGTTCATCAGTGCAGGGTTGTTTCCTTCGCCTAAAGTTTAATACAGTTCCTAACGACCAGCCAGGTCGCTACATCTATCTTCACGACCTTGATTCAAAGGATTTCTGGAGTGGTAGCTGGCAGCCAGTAGGCAAGCCTCTTGACAAGTACAAGAGCGAGTGCCGCCACGGTTCTGCTTACACTATCATCTCTTCTGAGTACGAGGGAATCAAGACTGAGACTCTTTACTTCGTGCCACTCGGCCAGGAGTTTGAGGTTTGGAACGTAAAGGTTACTAACAACTCAGGCAAGAAGAGAAACCTACGTGCTTTCACATATGCAGAGTTCGCTTCAAACTGGAACATGCACGATGATAGCAACAACTTGCAGTACACTCAGTATATCGTAAAGACTTCTTACGCAGATGGTTTTATCGATCACGGTAACAACCTTTACATGCCAGAGGAGCCAGATAACTTCCAGAATAAGGACCAGGCTCGTCACTCTTTCATCGGAGTTGTAGGTCAGCCTGTAACTGGTTACGATTCAGATCGTGACAAGTTCATCGGTCTTTACCATACATACGCTAATCCAGAGTCAGTTGTTAACGGTAAGTGTGGCAACACAGTTACAGAGGGAGACAACGGTTGTGGTACACTTCAGGTCGACTTGACACTTGAGGCTGGCGAGACTAAGGAATTCACAGTAGTTCTTGGTATCGGTAAGGCTTGGGTTGAGGGTAAGAAGGCTGCTGATATCGTAGCTTCTCCAGCAAAGGTTCAGGCTGAGTACAAGAAGGTCGTTGACTACTGGCATGGCCGTATCGAGGGACTTTCAGCTGAGACTCCAGACGCTGATTTCAACTCAATGATCAACATGTGGAATCCATTCAACAACCTTATCACATACGCATGGAGCCGTGCAGCTTCATTGATCTACCGTGGTGAGCGTGATGGTATGGGTTACCGTGATACAATCCAGGATATGCTTGGTGTCGTTCACAACATTCCAGAAGAGGTTGTGGAGAGACTTGAGCTTATGTTGACAGGTCAGAACTCTAACGGTGGTGCAATGCCAGTCGTTAAGCCTTTCGCACACAATCCTGGTCATGAGGCTCCAACTCCAGAGAACGAGTTCCGTTCAGACGACTGTATGTGGCTATTCAACACAGTGCCAACATACGTTAAGGAGATTGGTAACATGGATTACTACAACAAGGTGCTTCCTTACTCAGACAAGGGTGAGGGTACAGTGCTTGATCACCTTCGTCGTGCTATTCAGTTCAACCTTGATCGTCTTGGAAAGAATGGTCTTCCATGCGGTTTGAAGGCAGACTGGAACGACTGCTTGGTACTTGGTGCTAAGGGTGAGACAGTGTTCGTAGCAATGCAGCTTCGTTACGCTTTGACAGTTTACATCGATATCTGTACACGTCTATCTAAGCTTGATGAGGTTAAGTGGGCTGAGGGTCATTTGACTACTCTTTCTGCTAACATCGACAAGGCAGCTTGGGATGGCGAGTGGTACGTTCGTGCTATCAAGGAAGACGGTTACGTATTCGGTACAAGCAAGAACCCAATCAAGGAGGGTAATATCTGGTTGAATCCACAGTCGTGGGCAATCATCTCAGGTCAGGCAACTGGCGAGAGAGCTGAGATCGTTATGAACTCAGTAGAGAAGCACCTAGCAATTGAATACGGTCTTGTTCTTTGCGATCCTCCTTTCGAGAAGACAGAGGCAAGCGTAATCAAGGCTCCTTTGTTCATCAAGGGTATGAAGGAGAACGCAGCAGTGTTCCAGCATACTCAGGGATGGGGAATCATGGCAGACTGTATTCTAGGTCACGGTAAGCGTGCATTCAAGAACTACAAGAACTATCTTCCTGCAAACTACAATACACGTGCTGAGGTTCGTCAGATTGAGCCATACGTATACGCTCAGACAACTTGCTCAACTTACAACATGCGTGCAGGTCAGAGCCGTTGCCCATGGTTGTCAGGTACAGCATCTTGGGCTTACTTCACAGCTGCTCAGTATATCCTAGGTATTCGTCCAGACTACAACGGATTGCTAATTGATCCATGTATCCCAGCATGGGAAGGATTCAAGGCAACACGTCGTTTCCGTGGCAATCTTATCAACATCGTTGTTAAGAACCCTAAGAAGGTCGAGAAGGGAGTTAAGAGCATCACTGTCGACGGTAAGGCTGTTACAGGTAATGTAGTGCCAGCAGACATGCTTTCTAACGGTTGCAACGTAGAGGTTATTATGGGATAATCCACTGCGGACATCAATAACAAATGGCGGGGAATCTGATTCCTCGCCATTTTTTGTTGGATTTTTTGCCGTTGCGACGCGAATCATTGCGTCTCTATTATTCTATTATATATCTATGCGAATGGATGATTTGTAGTGCTGAAACGGCTATTCGCAGATTATTCGTAAAAGCATTATTTTAGAATAATCTCTTCTGAACTTGGAATCCTGAAAGAGAATGTCGAATGTTCATCTTTGTTTGAAAAAGCGAAGTCACCTTGTGTTATAATATCCATTCCAATTACTATTTCATAGTCTTCATTGTCGTTTTCCAAAGCAAGTATATTTGTTATTATACTTCCAGATGGTAATCCGACATGAATAAGATAGGAATTTGCCTCTATAACACCATTTGCACTTGATATGCTTGATTTTCCAAATGGTTTTAATTTTAGTGTCTGAATAATCTTAGGGGAAATCAATGTATTTGTAGCTCCAGTGTCCCACATTGCATTTTGAGATATGTAGACTTCCTCTGGCAATTCCCCTTTCATAAAATCAACGGGAGGACAAACACGACATTCACTGATAATTGCATCTATTATATCAGGGCACTTTTGTGTAAAGACCGACATGATAGGTTACATTAAAATATTAGTAATTACTTCTGATTTTGGTTTGTCTTGATTGTTCTTGAGATTTTTTACGCGAATGTAAGTCGCACTTGGCTTTGTTGGTACTCTTGTTTCCTTTTCGGAAATTAGATTGTGATTTTTGTCAAAAATTTGTGTTTTCATACTTTGTTTATTACTGTTAGTAATCATTTTGCAAATATACGAAAATGATTTTAGAAATTGTTTAAATTTAGTTTAAAATCTTTTATATAAGACTCAAAAAAAACGAGTCGAATTATTTAATAAAATATTGATTATCAGTTTGATAAGTGGATAATTTTCCGTATCTTTATAGTGACAAAAAACAAAGAAAAT
>JAZUGF010000136.1:0-9595 GCA_045641065.1 Paludibacteraceae bacterium
AATTTGTAGTTTAGTCCTAATATTAAATCCTTTTATGCTATCTATGATAGTAAAAAACAGAAATTTTAACTTGGTTAGAATTTCTGTTTTTTGTTTTTGTAAGATTCCATAGAATTCCAAGTTCTCTACCACTTCAATAAATTGCTACTTTCGTAACCATTCCTTAATTTTGTAAAAAAATTAATTCACAATGGAAGAACCTGTATTTGAGCATAATAAACAGGAGTTTCCGCCTATGCATTCAGCGGAACATCTTTTGAACCGCACAATGGTGAATATGTATGGATGCCCACGTTCGGTGGAGAATCATATCGAGAGAAAAAAGAGTAAGTGTCATTATTTGATTGATCATGACCTTACTCAGGAGGAGGTGGATGAAATCACACGCCGAGTGAATGATGTCATCAAATCTAATGTCGACGTGAGGTATGAAATCTGCTGACGTTTTGGCACTTATAAATTAAATGCACAATTATGCCCCATTCCAATTGAATGGATTTTTGCCGACGTCGGACCCGATAATAATTGCATAATTGCGCGAAACATTCTACCTTTGACGTGCTTTTACAATGGGGCACAACCCTAAATACAAATTCATTATGAAAACAGATTTTTTCAAAATGCGTAGTGGAGCCTTGATTCCAAACCTGGCATTCGGAACATGGCAGATCACTAATGAAGACGCCGCACGTTGCGTCAACGAAGCCTTGGAAGTGGGCTATATCCATATCGACACAGCCAATGCATACGAGAATGAGAAGGGAGTAGGTGAAGCTATCAGAGCCTGCAAGATTGCCCGTGAGTCGTTGTTTATCACGACTAAGGTTCCAGCTGAGATGAAGACTTACGAGGATGCGAAGAAGAGCATTGAAGAGTCGTACAAGAATCTTGGACTAGAGTATATCGACCTTTTGCTTATTCACGCTCCAAAGCCATGGGATGAGATGCACGGAGGCTCGCCAAAGAAGTATCTTGCTGAAAACGTGGAGGTTTGGAAGGCATTGTGTGAGGCAAAGGCCAAAGGATGGGTTAAGCATATCGGTGTTTCCAATTTTAACATCGAGGATCTGCAGAACCTTTTCGACCACAGTGACGAGATTCCCGAAGTCAACCAGATACGTGTGCATGTGGGACATGTGCCAGATCAGATCATCGATTTCTGCAATAAGAACGGTATTGTCGTCGAGGCATATTCGCCAAATGCGACAGGCAGACTTATGAAGCACCCTACCCTTTTGAAGATCGCCCAGACTCATAATGTGACACCAACACAGGCAGCCATCCGTTTCGACATGCAGCTTGGACTGTTGCCATTGCCAAAGACAACACACAAGGAGTATATGATTCAAAACAGTTCCCTTGATTTCACGTTGACTGAAGCAGAAATGCAGGAGTTGCTAAGCATCAAGGACGACGAGCAGAACCATTTGCCGTAAAGAATAATTGCCCTATAATTTTTTTGTAGAGACGCCGCAATGCGACGTCTCTACATTTTATAAAATGAAATCAGATCATGGAGAATAAGAAGCATCATCAAGTGGTGGCCGCAATAATCGTTGACAATGGAGAGATTCTTTGCATGCAACGAGGCAAAACAAAGTATGAATACACAAGTTTCAAATGGGAGTTTCCAGGAGGCAAAATCGAACCCGGTGAGACTCCTGAAGAGGCATTGCGACGTGAGATTAGAGAGGAGATGTCGATGGATATCAATGTGGAGAAGCATCTGATTACCGTCGAACATGAATACCCTGATTTCAGCATTACAATGGCAGCATATATCTGCTCTCCCGTTTCAAGTCGACGCTTCACAATGAATGAACACAACGATTATAAATGGCTTCCAAAATCTCAATTAAAATCTCTCGATTGGGCCGCTGCGGATATAGGGATTATGGAGGAAATATAATTTAATGGCTGCGGAGAAAGTGTTTGAGGAATTAGGGTACAAACTGTAATTACTTTCCAATCTCTTGGAAAATGTTCCAATTCTTTCTAATTTTGTAAAAATTGGAAAGAATTGCAAAGATTTACGATATGATTGAATACCCACCTCATTCTCCAAAATTAGAAATGTCAATACAATTCGTTGCTCTTAACCAGAATAAGGAATTGTGGTCATTTGTGCGTGCTATAAATGAAGAATATTTATACTGGAACAAGGTTAAATATAAAAAAAGCCCCGATGCATGTAGTCCAGAGGAGTTGTGGACAAGAATAAAACTTGATAGATTCCTACAAACTAAAGAGATATCAGAATGGGAACGCTACAACATTCATTTTGGTCTGACGAACAAAATGCAGAGTCTATGTCATGAATTCGACTTGAATTTCGGAGGAGTTTTAGGCAATGATTCTCTTTTACAATCAGAAGACAAACATAAATATTTGGTAAGTTCATTGATGGAGGAAGCGATTGCTTCAAGCCAAATGGAAGGAGCCTCTACAACCAGGAAGGTGGCAAAAGATATGCTGAGGAAAGGATTGAAACCGAAAGACAAAGCCCAACAGATGATCTTGAATAATTATAATACAATTCGTTATATATCAGAAAACAAAGATCAGATTTTGACAGAAGAGGCTTTGCTTCATATCCATTCGCTCATGACTGTAAATACGCTAGATAACCCTCTGGATTGTGGACGATTCAGAGAGAATGATGATGTGGTGGTAGTGGATGACACAAAAAGCGAAGTTGTTCATACGCCACCTTCACATACTGAAATATCATACTTTGTGAAAATCTTTTGTGACTACTTCAATGCTAAGGAAAGCGAACTGTTTGTGCATCCCATCATAAAAGGAATTATTCTACATTTTATGATAGCATATATGCATCCATTTGTAGATGGAAACGGAAGAACGGCGAGAGCGATATTCTACTGGTATATGCTAAAAGAAGGCTATTGGTTGATGGAATATATGTCTATTTCCAGAATCATCTATAAAAGGAAAAACGATTACGAAAAGGCGTATTTGTATGCTGAAGCAGATGGTAATGACATCGGATATTTCATCTTGTACAACTTGAAAGTATTGAAAGAGTCTTTTGAGGATCTTCAGGTATATCTAAAGAGAAAGAATTCAGAAAGAAATGATGCAGACAAATTTTTACGGATTGGCGGTATAAACCCAAGACAAGCGGAGATATTGAGATTATATTCGGAAAATCCGAAAAAGACATATTTCGTGAAAGATTTTCAAATTCATTTCGGAGTTACTGCGACAACTGCCAAAACGGATATTGTCGGGTTGATGAACAGAGGTTTTTTGAAAGAAATTCAGATTAACGAAGTGAAAAAAGGGTACATTAAAAGTGAGGATTTCGACACAATTCTTTCCAATTCTTTATAAATTGGAAAGAATTGGATATTTTTTGGCAATTATATACGAGTTGTCCAACACACGCTTTTTCTTTATACGCTCGCCCTACGGCCTCGCGTTGTAAGGTGGGGTTAGGGTGGAACGTCCTTAACAATACTAATTTTGTTAGAAATTCACGCTCCTTAATTTTGTTCAATCTCTTGAATTACTTAATTTTACACACGGAAATATTTTGGTAGAGGATAAAGATAGAAATAAACGGAATTTTATATGGCAAATACCCAAAAGTTGACACCTGAAGAAAAAGCCAGGTTGAAGATTGATAAGATGCTGGAAGACGCCGGATGGAAGGTCGTTGATAGAGACGATTACTCTCCTGCCATTCCTGCTGTTGCCGTCCGTGAATTTCTTCTGAAAGGCAATAAAGAGGCTGACTATCTTCTATTTATCAATGATGTTGCAGTGGGCGTTCTTGAAGCTAAACGTGAAGAGGTGGATGCTTCTTGTGGTATGGTGATGGAGCAAGCGTTGAAATATACGAAGTTAACATCCAAAACTGATTACAAGACATTCTCCAATCCTTTGCCTATTGCTTATACATCGAATGGAAAGGACTCTTTTTTCTTCGATAACAGATGCGATGAGCCTGAACCGTCCATTATTAATCGTTTCCATACTCCGAAGGAGATTGTGAAGATGCTCGGCATCAAGGATTATTTTGCCGGTCTTCCCGCTCTAAAGAAAAAAGGTCTGCGTGACTGCCAATATGAGGCGATCACAAGTTTGGAATACTCTTTCCGTTGTGGTAAGGAGAAGGCTTTGATGGTGCTTGCTACCGGAGCCGGAAAAACATATACAGCTTGCACCGCTTCATATCGTTTCTTGGCTTACACTCCGATGAGAAGAATTCTTTTTCTTGTCGACCGTAACAACTTAGGCAAGCAGGCTGAAGGGGAGTTTGGCACATACCGTCTAACAGAAACTGGTGATCCATTCAATACAATTTTTTCCGTCAATCGTTTGAAGTCGGCTAATATTCCAAGTGACAGCAATGTCTTGATTTCAACGATCCAACGCCTGTTCTCTTTATTGAAAGGTGATGATATTTCAGATGACGACGACGATGATGATGACATTCTTACATCTCCTATAGATCTTCCAGAAAATCCAAAACTTCCAAAAGATTATTTTGATCTTATAATTATCGACGAGTGCCATCGTAGTATCTATGGCAACTGGAAGAAGGTGCTCGACTACTTTTCTACAGCAAAAAAGATTGGTCTTACCGCAACTCCTGTGCCTGAGACTGTCGCTTTCTTTGATTCCAATTGTGTCGTCAATTATACTCTGGAAAAGAGTATTATCGATGGTGTAAACGTGGATTGCCGCGTCTATCGAATCAAAACTGAGGCCACTGAAAACGGTGGTGCAATCATGAAAGGAGACAAACTGAAAGTTGAGACTCTTTACACAGGAAATGTCGAGACAATTAGCCAGAAGGAGACAAGACAATATACCAAAGAAGAACTTAATCGCAGTGTGGTCAATCCAGCTCAGATAAAACTGGTGCTTGAGACTTATCGAGACAGTGTCTATACTGAGATGTTTACTGATCCACAGCGTGAGCCAAATATGGATTATCTTCCTAAAACGTTGATATTCGCTTTGAATGAGGCTCATGCCACAAATATCATGAATATTGCGAAAGAGGTGTTTGGCCATACTGCTCCCGGAGATCCCTATGTCCAGAAGATCACATATAATGCGGGCGACAGTAATGAATTGATAAAACATTTCCGTCAAGACAGAGAATTCAGAATAGCAGTCACTTGCACCCTTGTTGCGACGGGAACGGATGTCAAACCATTGGAGGTGGTGATGTTCATGAGAGACGTTCAGTCGGAGCCTTTATATATCCAGATGAAAGGTCGTGGTGTACGCACTATTGGCGACGATCAGCTGCGCAACGTCACTCCAAACGCTTTTTCTAAAGATTGCTTCTATCTTGTGGATGCTGTCGGCGTGACAGAACATGAGATGTATATTCCTCCTGTCGGACCACAAGGACCAGGAGAAGAAGTCATCACATTCAAACGTTTGCTTGAATTAATCGCTCTCGGCAATTTGAAGGATGAATACCTTCGTCTATTAGCCTCCCGTCTATCAAGAATTTATAATAAATGCGATCAGGAGCAGAGAGATAAGTTTATTGAGTTGGCGAATGTCGACATGAAAGATCTTGCCTCATCCATATTCGAGGCTCTTCAAAACCCAGAACTACCTCCTTTCGTGGATATCAATGATCCAAACAATGAACGTAAGGATTTGGTGGTCAATATCGCCACCAAACCAGAAGCCAGACAATATCTGCTTGTCCTGAATGCCGGATTTGTGGAGATACTGATGCCAGGTGAGGACTCTTTGATCAGCAAAGGATTCTCAATTGAGGAGGCGAAAAATACGACGTCGGCTTTTGAGACTTATTGCAACGAGCATCGTGACCAGATCGAAGCTCTGCGTATTATATGGAACAATAATGGAGATCCTATCACATACTCAATGTTGAAGGATCTTGAGAATAAACTAAAGATGGCTAACAACCATTTTTCAAGCAGCCGACTTTGGAACAACTACGCTTTGGTAAGTCCGAATGAAGTGCGCAAACATACAACCAAGGAGGAACATTCCGCTATGACAAACCTTATTCAGCTTGTCCGCTTTGCGTTCCATCAGATTGATCATTTGGAAAGCGTATCGTGGTCGGCACAGAAATACTTCAATCTTTGGTGCGGACAGAGAAACAATGAGAAGACTCCTGCTCAGATTGAGGTTATGCGTCAGATTGTGGATTATGTCGCTTGCAATGGAGCGGTCACAATCAACGACATTAAAGAAGATGATAAGACAAAAGCAGCTCAGCTAATCAAAGCCTTCGGAGGTAAAGACCAAGCATCAAACGCACTTTTAAGTCTTTATAAATTCGTGGTTTACAGAAAGACTGCTTAATAATTGAAACATATCGAAATGGCATCAAATGCAGATACATCCCTAACGAAAAAAGTTTGGACCTTAGCCACGACATTGTCTGGCCAGGGAATCGGATTCACTGATTATATCACTCAGCTTACCTATCTTCTTTTCTTGAAGATGGACTTTGAGAATGTGGAAACATTCGGAGAAGATTCCGCAATTCCAGAAGGATATAGATGGAGTGACCTCATCGCTCTTGATGGATTGGATCTTCTTGCTCAATATGAGGCGACGTTGAAAAGGCTAAGTGAAGAGGAGAATCTGATTGGCACTATTTTCGTGAAGGCTCAGAACAAGATCGACAAACCTGTCTATTTGAAGAAAGTCATCTCGATGATTAATGAAGAGACGTGGCTTGTGATGGATAGCGACGTGAAAGGAGCCATCTACGAAAGCATTCTTGAGAAGAACGGACAGGATAAGAAGAGCGGCGCAGGTCAGTATTTCACGCCCCGTGCTTTGATTCAAGCCATTGTGGAGGTGGTGAATCCACAAATCGGAGAGACGGTTGCCGATCCAGCCTGTGGTACTGGAGGATTTCTTTTGTGCGCTTACGACCACATGTATAATCAGAGTGGAGATAAGGAGAAAAGAAAATTTCTAAAGGAGAAAGCACTACATGGATTTGACAATACCCCACTTGTCGTGACTCTTGCCTCTATGAATCTCTATTTGCATGGAATAGACACTGCTCGCAGTCCTATCATCTGTCAAGATTCATTGGAAAAAGAGCCAGAGCAATTGATGGATGTGATTTTAGCCAATCCTCCATTTGGCACAAGACCAGCAGGAAGTGTGGAGTTGAACAGAGCTGATTTCCCTGAGGAGACAACCAACAACCAGTTGAACTTCATGCAGCATATCATGGCAATGATGAAAGATGGAAGTAGAGCCGGAGTCGTATTGCCAGACAACGTCTTGTTTGAGGGAGGAGCTGGAGAGAAGATCCGTCGAAGATTATTGAAAGAATTCAATCTTCATACAATATTGCGTCTACCTACAGGAATCTTTTATGCCAATGGCGTGAAAGCCAACGTCTTATTCTTTACGAAAGGAAGCGAGACGAAAGATATATGGTTTTATGATTACCGCACAGGAGTAAAACATACATTGGCGACAAAAGTGATGCAGAGAAGCCATCTCGACGATTTTGTCGACTGCTATAACGCCAAAGACATCAATGCGAGAAAGGAGACCTACGAAGCAGAGAGCAATCCGAATGGAAGATGGCGCAGATATAACGTGGCAGATATTTTGCAAAGAGATAAAGTCAGCCTTGATATCACATGGATTCGAGAGACATCAGACGATGACGACGTGACATTGAATGAACTTATCACATCCATTAGAGAGAAGTCAAAAGGTATAGTCGACGCAGTAAAGAATCTTGAAGAACTATTAAAGGGAATTGAGGAATAAGACTATGAACACAAAGAAACTGAAGCAATTAGTTTTAGACCTTGCAATTCACGGCAAGTTAGTTCCGCAGGATCCCAACGACGAGCCTGCCAGCGAATTGTTGAAGAGAATTCAAGAAGAAAAGGCAAAATCGGACAATGGAAAGAAGACTTCCATTTCATCAGATAATTTGGATGAAGTGCCGTTTGAAGTGCCTAGTGGATGGGTGTGGTGCAGATTGTCTGATATTACAGAGAGAATAGAAGATTGTCTTCATTCAACAGCTCCAAATGAAGGTAAAGGTTACCCTTTAATAAGGACATCAAATATTGGGGAAGGACATTTGATATTTGAGGGAGTTCATAGAGTTTCAAAAGATGTATATGATCAGAGAAATGTTCGCGTTGTTCCTCAAAAAAATGATTTGATATATGCTAGAGAAGCTCCTGCAGGAAACGTGGCTGTGATTGGAGATGAATTAGTATGTTTAGGTCAACGAACAGTATTAATAAGACCTTTTTCTAAGTATATAGAATCATATTTATTGGCATATTTCATTCTTTCTCCCTATTCTCGTAATGCATTGGTGAGTCAATCAAAGGGATCAACATCCCAGCATGTAAATCTAGAGAAAATTAGACCTTTTGAAATTCCCCTTCCTCCCCTATCCGAGCAAAAGCGAATAGTATCAGCGATAGAGAAATGGTTTGCGGTGATTGATCAGCTAGAGAGCAACGAAGCCGATTTAAGGAAAAGCATCGAGCAGACCAAGAAGAAAGTGTTGGATTTAGCTATTCATGGAAAGTTGGTGGAGCAGGATGAGAATGACGAGCCAGCAAGTGAATTGCTGAAGAGAATCAAGGAAGAAAAGGCGAAGACAGCAAAAGGCAAAAAAGCAATTGCTGATGTCGAAATTGATGAAGTGCCATTTGAATTGCCGAAGGGATGGGTGTGGTGCAGATTAGGAGATTTATTCGAAATAGGATCTGCAAAAAGAGTCTTAAAAGAAGATTGGAAGAATAATGGAGTTCCATTCTACCGTACTAGAGAAATTGTTCAATTGGCAAACGAAGGACATGTTGACAATGAATTGTTTATTGCAGAGGAACATTACAATGAATTAATTGCAAAATATGGCATTCCTCAAAAGAACGACATTATGCTAACTGCAGTGGGTACAATCGGTGTTCCCTATGTCGTTAAAGAATCAGACAGATTTTACTATAAGGATGCAAGTGTATTATGTCTAAAAAATACAAGTAACATAAATTCATATTTTATTGTCTATCTGTTAAATAGTTCACTTATGAAATCACAGATATATGACAAATCAAAAGGAACAACTGTAGATACAATTACAATTGATAAGGCAACCAATTATGTTGTCCCTCTTCCCCCACTTGCAGAGCAGAAGCGCATAGTGGCGAAGGTGGAGGAAGTGATGGGGGAGTTGGATAAGATGGTGGAGATGATGGGGTGAAGGAGATGTATATAAAGTAACAATATCATTTGTAATCATTACAAAATACCAAGTAAAACATTTCGATTTACCAAGAGTGTTTTTATAATTCTTTTTATCTTATTTTGCTGAAAATTAAAAAACGTCATTTAGTAGATGTTATTGAAATATATTAATTTAATAAAATTATCAGACTATGTCAGAAATTAAATTGGCAACAACTATTGAAGAACAAATTTCTAAATTAAGAAGCTGTTTAAATTTTAGTGGAAAATTTTGTTAAGGATCAAAAAGCAGAAGGCTAATTGAATCATTGCGACAGAAGACTCAGAGTAAAATTCGTAATCAATAGTTAGTCTTCTAAAATTTTCAAGCCATGCAAAC
>JAZUGF010000137.1:0-19771 GCA_045641065.1 Paludibacteraceae bacterium
ATGGCTTGTTGAACTGTTCTTTAAGTGGCTCAAGCAACATCTCAAAATCAAGAGATTTTGGGGAACTACAGAAAATGCGGTACGCATTCAGATCAGTGTTGCCATAATCACTTACTGCCTTGTTGCCATTGTCCAGCATGACATGCAATTAAAGCGCTCTACTTACGAGGTTTTGCAGATTCTTAGCCTCTCATTGACAGACAAGACACACTTACGTGACCTGTTTGATAAGACTAATTTCAACGATGTCAAAGATCTATTTATTCCCATTATTCCGGGATTATTTGATTAAATTTTATATGTCCCATTTTAACGGGACACTAATGGTATTATTTCACAATTTGTATGGTTTTTTTGTACGCTTGATAGAATGTTGGAATAGAGAGAAAAAAAATCATAGGATAATAATCTGGATATTTTCATTAAGAGGTTGGTGTCAATATACTGACGTTTGTAAATATCATAAATGTTACCTCTTTCACAACCTAATTGATCTGCAAGCCATGATGCTTTTCTCCCTTGAACTTTCATGACTTGTTTGATTTTTTCTCCTATGTGAATATCTTTGTTTGTTTGCATAAAAAAGCGTAAGCCGTTCGTTGTTTGCTTATTTACGCTAAAGGCTCTGGTAAACCGTCGATGATAATAAGCACGAAACGGCTCACGCCATAAGACGTGAACCCCTCGCTTGCTTATTCTCTCATCATTTAAAATTTACCAGATTTTATAGCGTGAGAATAAGAGCGCAAAGCTCAAATATTTTATGTCAATATCTTTCTTTAATAATACTTGCTTTATTTATTTTTGGCAATTGTATACAAGCTGTCTAAACAAACTTTTTTACGCTCGTCCTACGGACTCGCGTTGGATGGAGGGGTTAGAGTGTTCCGCCCTTAACAATCCTCATTTGGAACAACTGCTGCATAAACTACAATTTTATACTTTATAAAAGTACTTTTTTTTATCTTATAAAACAAATTCTTGAATGATTTTTAATTTGATTTTGGAGATTATATTGGATTAATCCACCAATCTATGGTAGTGGCAAAACAATAATTTGCCTTCTTCGTCTCGTAAGTGGAATCCGTTGCCTTCACAATAACGGAACATCTTGCATTCGCCGCATTCGTCTCTCTTCATCCAACTGCGGTCTCGGAATTTCTGGTATCGGTTTGTCCACACATCCCATAAATCATCGGTGTAGATGTTGCCCTGGCTATAGTTGGCTCTGATGCTCGGACAGGCGGATATGCTTCCGTCGGCAAGAATGGAACTGACACTGATTCCCGCTCTGCAGTTGTAGAATGAGTCGCGTACTTCCATCTCATAACCACCTAAGAATCCCTCGCATCCGTAGCTCACTTTAATCTTTCCTTCCTTACGTGTGTCGGCTATGAATTTTATTAAGTCGGTAAACTGGCGGTCGTTAAGCTGCAATTCTGGATTGTCTGCAGCACGTCCTACTGGGAAGACGGTGAAGATTCTCCACTCTTTTACGCCGAGGCTGATTAGGAAATCTTTGAACTCGGATAGTGTGTCGTAGTTCTTCTGATTGGCGCAAGTCACGACGTCGTATCTGATATCCCCGTCGTCAACCAATAGTTTGATTGCCTCCACCGCATGCTTGAATCCGTTTGGTATGCGGCGCATCCAATCGTGAGCCTCCTCGAAACCGTCCAAACTGATGGTGATGGAGTGCATTCCAGCGGCTTTTAATCGTTGGAATCGTTCCGCGTCGAGAAGATATCCGTTTGATACGATTCCCCACGGATACTCGCGTCGGTTCAACTCTGCTCCAACCTCTTCAATATCTTTCCTCACAAGAGCCTCTCCACCGGTGAAGATGATGAATGTCTTATGTGTGTCGACGTGGGGAGTGAGGCTGTCTATGACTTTAAGAAAATCCTCCGCCGGCATGTCCTTGCTGTTGACTGTCGCTTTACAGTCGCTGCCACAATGCCTGCATGCCGCATTACATCGCAACGTGCATTCCCAGAAAAGAGTACGCAATTCAGGAGCTGAATCTTTTCTTATCTTATGGGCTATTTCTAAAGCTAATCTTTTGCGGATAGAGAGTTTCTTTTCTGCCATTCCTTATTTTTTCTTTAGAACGACGTTGATCTCCTGGCTTCTTAGAGTTTCCCACTCGCCACCTTTTTCTTTCTTTAGATCAGATCTTTTTACTTCTTTGTGGATTGTGTCTGATTCATATCCCTCTTTTTCAGTGATGACGTCGAAATGCAACACTTCGTTAGGACGGTATGAATCTTCTCCTCTTTGGCTGTTTTCGTAAACTCCTTTTCGGTCGGAGTAGGTGATTCGGTTTGAACTCCAAATAGTATCGGTTTTGGCGCCTGTAGAGTCTTCTTTTGTGACGATTCCATCAATCTTCACCAAGACTTTAGCGTTCTGGATTTTATTGCCTTGTGAATCTTTTACAGTGCCTTTTGTCTTGAATGTAGAGTATGGACATCCGTAAGCGTCGGTTCCCTCGTAAATGTCGCAACTCTGTAATTGGAAACCGAGTAGTGCTAACAAACCAGTCAATAGATTAGTAGATTTCATGATCTTTAATAATTTCTCTTATTGCATAATTATTTTTCACAAAGGTAATTGATACTTATAAGAAATGCAATGAATTCTTCTAAAAAGTAAAAAAGGATGCCCGTCTGGACATCCTTTTTTATAGGTTTTCTAAATCTCAAAAATTACTTAGAGATCAAGTTGTTACCTGTCATTTCTGATGGCTGTGCAAGATCCATGATAGACAAGATTGATGGAGCAACGTCTGCCAATACACCATTCTTAACCTTTACAGACTTAGCATCGTTTGCAACGTAAACGAATGGCACTGGGTTAAGTGAGTGTGCTGTGTTAGGTGTTCCATCCTCGTTAACTGCGAAGTCACAGTTACCGTGGTCTGCGATGATGATTGTAGCGTAGTCCTCAGCAAGTGTTGCGTCTGTAACCTCCTTAACAACCTGATCCATTGCCTTTACTGCCTTCTCGATTGCGTCATACTTACCTGTGTGACCAACCATATCACCGTTAGCGAAGTTGACAACGATGAAGTCGAACTTCTGTGAGTGGATAGCCTCAACCAACTTATCCTTTACCTCGAATGCTGACATCTCTGGCTTCAAGTCGTATGTAGCAACCTTTGGAGAAGGAACCAAGATTCTCTCCTCACCTGGGAATGGCTGCTCTTCACCACCATTCAAGAAGAATGTTACGTGAGCGAACTTCTCTGTCTCAGCTGTGTGAAGCTGCTTCTTACCCTTTGATGATAGGTACTCAGCCAATGTGTTTCTTACATTCTCCTTAGGGAATAAGATATGAACGCCTGTGAATGAAGCGTCGTATGGAGTCATACAGTAGAACTGGATGTTTGGAATTGTCTTCATTCCCTGCTCTGGAACGTCGTTCTGTGACAATACGATTGTAAGCTCCTTAGCACGGTCGTTACGGTAGTTGAAGAAGATAACGACGTCGCCCTCACCGATCTTACCGTCAACTGTTGAGTTAACGATTGGCTTAACGAACTCGTCTGTTACATCTGCATCGTAGCTGTCCTGCATAGCCTTAACCATGTCAGTTGCTGGTGTACCAACACCGTTAACCAACAAATCGTAAGCCTCCTTAACACGCTCCCAACGCTTATCACGGTCCATTGCGTAGAAACGACCAACGATAGATGCGATTGTACAACCTGTCTTCTTAGCCTGTGCTGTAAGCTGCTCGATGAAGCCCTTACCGCTCTTAGGGTCTGTGTCACGACCATCCATGAAACAGTGGATGAATGTCTTGTCGGCTACACCAAACTCCTTTGCTATCTCACAAAGCTTGAACAAGTGGTCGAATGATGAGTGTACACCACCTGTTGAAGTCAAGCCCATATAGTGAACCTTCTTTCCTGTCTTCTTTGCATACTCAAAAGCAGAAACAACCTCTGGGTTCTTCATGATTGAACCGTCTGCACAAGCACGGTTGATCTTTACAAGGTCCTGATATACGATACGTCCTGCACCGATGTTCAAGTGACCTACCTCTGAGTTACCCATCTGTCCGTCTGGCAAACCTACGTTCTCACCTGATGCCTGTAGCTGTGAGTTTGGATAGTTTGCTACCAATGCGTCCCAATTTGGAGTTGCTGTAGACGCGATTACGTCAGACTTTGTTTTGTTACCGATTCCCCAACCATCGAGGATCATCAACAATGCTTTCTTTCCCATTTTTATATACTTAAGTTATATTTTTCTTATTTAGTTTCAAGTTTCAAGTTTCAAGTTTCAAGTTTCAAACTCTAAACATAAAACTCAAAGCTTTTATCTATACGCTTTTTCTTCTTCCTTGACTTTGGCAGGTTCATCAATGATCACTGCCTCAACGTCTTCGGCATCTTCCTTCATCCTTCTCATGCGTCGTGCACTGTCCTCATCGTGTACCAACACACTGCCGTGATAGTCGTCTGCATCTTCTTGTGTTGTTGAGTAGGACGACTGAGACTGGCTTCCACCGAAAGGGTTGCTATATTGTTGTTGCTGTTGATTAGTCGTTTTACCAATCATTCTTGATATTGCCGATTTGATTAAAATCGGAGCCAGTATCAAGAGAATTATGGCGATAATCGCCAGCATGAATAAACCTTTGATCAAAAACATTTACTCTTCATTTTTTGTTGTTACTGCTTCATTTTTCGATATCTCGTTGACCTCCATGTTGTTGAAATGCAAAATGCGACCTTCAAACATCTGTGGCCATTTCATATTATGTGTCGCCATTACCACTGCCGCTTGTTCCTGCGAAATCTTGTATAGCAACGTCATAATGTCTTTGCCTGTTTCAGCATCTAGGTTTCCTGTCGGCTCGTCTGCAAGAATCATCTTTGGGTCGTTGAGTAGTGCTCTAGCGATAACGATACGCTGCTGCTCTCCTCCCGACAATTCATGAGGCATCTTATAGCCTTTGTTGTCCATGCCTACATATGCCAATACGTTTGCGATTCTCTCTTTTCTTTCTTTCTTGTCACTCATTTCTGTAGCTCTCAAGACGAAATCAAGATTGTCCTCAACGCTTCTGTCTGTAAGCAGTTTGAAATCCTGAAAGATGATTCCTAATTCTCTGCGCAAATAAGGAATGTCTTTGCGTTTGATGTTGCGGATGTCGTAGTTGAGCACCATTGCATTTCCTGCCGACACTTCAACATCTGCATATATGGATTTGAGAAACGAACTTTTTCCGCTTCCCACCTTACCTGTGAGGTAGACAAGTTCGCCGACTCTGATCTGCTGTGTCAGATTCTTCAACACAGTCACCTCGGAGTGGTTGATTGATACGTTTCTGTAGTCTAACAATATCTCGCTCACAGTCGTAAAGTATTAATCTTTAGGTGCAATTGTCTTGATTTCGTTGATGTCGATGCCGTTCTCTGTTAGCATCTCAAGAAGATGGTAGAGTAGGGAACCGCTCTGCTCGATGATCTCCTCACGTGAACCTTTGGATGCTTTGATCACAGCTACTACTGCCTCTTCTCCAAGATTCTGAGCTACACGATTCTTTCCTTCTGCATGGTTCTTGCCTGCGTAAGTCGATGGATCAGCGACGTCTGCCTTGATTTTCTTCTGCACAGCCTCAAGAGCAGTCATGCCTCCTTCGTTCACCTCACCCCAGCAAGTGTCTGTACCTGTGTGGCAAACTGGTCCGACTGGGTTGACACGGATAAGTAGAGTGTCATTGTCGCAATCGTTCTTGATGTCAACAAGGTTAAGAAAATTGCCACTTGTCTCGCCCTTTGTCCAAAGAGTGTTGCGAGTGCGTGAGAAGAATGTCACTTTGCCTGTAGCAACTGTCTTGTCGTAAGCTTCCTTATTCATGAATCCAAGCATCAACACTTTCAATGTGCTGTTGTCCTGAATAATAGCTGGCACAAGTCCACCAAGTTTATCGAAATCAATAATCATATTCAATAGTTTTGTGCAAATTTAGAAATAAATCGCTAAAAATTAGTTTAGCAACTTCAATATTTGTGTTAACGTCATCGTTAACGTTAACGTCAACGTTATTACGCTAGCAACTTAGATATCTGGTCTAGAGTGATCTTGCCTTCGTAGATTGCCTTTCCTGTGATTACGGCTGGCACTCCGGCTTCATCAAGTTCGATGATGTCTTCAATCTTGCTCACTCCACCGCTTGCGATAAGGTAAAGACCTGGCTCAGCTGCAAGAATCTCTTTGTAAAGCTCTGTTGAGGCTCCCTTTAGCATTCCGTCTTTGCTGATATCTGTACAGATTACTTTGGAAATACCTTTCTGACGATACTGAGAAATAAACGGAATCAATGGCTCCTGAGTTGTCTCGATCCATCCGCCTACTGCGATCTTACCGTCTTTTGCGTCGGCTCCAAGAATGATTTTCTCTCCGCCAAACTTGTCAATCCAGCCACAGAATGTGTTTGGATCCTTCACTGCGATACTTCCTCCAGTGATCATCGAAGCTCCACTGTTGAACGCGATTCTAAGATCATCGTCGCTTTTTAGTCCACCACCGAAATCGATAGTGAGATTAGTCTTAGTTGCGATTGTCTCCAACACTTTATGGTTGACGATGTGGTGCGCCTTTGCTCCGTCAAGGTCGACAAGGTGAAGACGACGGATTCCTGCGTCCTCAAACTCTTTCGCTATTTCAAGAGGATTCTCATTGTAGACTTTCTTCTGGTCGTAGTCTCCCTGACTTAGACGGACACACTTTCCGTCGATAATATCAATTGCTGGAATAATTTCAATCATATAGTCTTAATTTTCTGCAAATTTACGAAGATTTATTCATTTTTTGGAGAAATTGAGGAGAAAACAATTATGTTTACTCCGCAAGATACAAAGGAATATTTGTCATTTGAGACTGTTCTTTGTATTGAAGCATTGAATATCTGATTGCTTGGAAATCGGGATTCTCTTTAAGGAGATTTGATAACGAGTTAGCTCTTACATTTCCTTCTGCTTTTACTTCAATAGGAGTTAGTTTACCGTTTTTTTGAATTAAAAAGTCAATTTCCAAACGAGAATCATTTGTTTTGTAATAAAATAACGAATGATTTGATATCAATTGCTGGAGAACGTATTGCTCTGTCATTCCTCCTTTATATTCGGAAAAAATATTGTTGTTGATCAAGATTTGAGACGCTTCTACGTTCGCCATGGCACCCATTAAACCGACATCTATCAGATATAATTTGAATGCATTGAGGTCTTCATAAATGGCAAGAGGCAATGCTAATTTGTTGCAATTCGAAACTTTGTATACAAGCCCGGAATCAATAAGCCACTGAATTGCGATTTCGAATTCATTTGCTCTTGCTCCTTTCTTTAATGCTCCATAAATGAATTTCTTATTTTCCTTTGTGAGTTGCGACGGAATGCTTTTCCACACCATTCTTATACGAGGAACCTGATTTAGCGGAGCGTGTTTTGAGAAATCTCTGTCGTATCCGTTTAGAATGCCGAGTTGTATTTCTCTCACATTTTTTAATGAATTTGTGGTTACGTATTCTTTTACTGCTTCAGGCATGCCTCCGACGTAGTAATATTGCCTTAATAGATCAACATATTTCTCGTGAAGCATGTTTGATGATATGGTGTCATGGTCTTCTATTATTTTGAAACATTCGTTTTCACCCATTGCCAAAAGAAATTCTTTGAAATTCATTGGGTAGACGTGGATTTCGTTGACTTTCCCCACAGGATACGACACGTTGTTATGTAATGATAGACCTAACAAAGATCCCGCTACGGCTACATGGTAAGTTGGAAGCTCCTCCTGAAAAAACTTTAGAGCTTCAATTGCCTCTGGCACATCTTGAATTTCGTCTAAAATTATCAGTGTGTCATTTGGCGTTATGTCAACTTTTGTTAGAGCACTAAGTTGGCGTAATATTCTTTCTGTATTGAAGTCAGTAGAGAAAATTTGTTTTACAAAATCATTCTTTCTGCACATTACATATGCCTCCTTTTCATATTCTCTCTTCGCGAATTCTCTCAAAAGCCAAGTTTTTCCGACTTGTCTTCCTCCGTTCAAAATAAGAGGTTTTCTATCTGTTCTATTTTTCCATTCTATAATGTCTTGAAAAACAATTCTTTCCATAATTTCAATACATTTATTTGCACTTGATTTACTGCAAAATTACATTTTTTTGACACATAATTTCAGTTTTTGCTACATTTTTTCGACACTTGTTTTGTAGGAATGTCACATTTTTTCGACGCTTGTTTTGTAGGAATGTCACATTTTTTCGACGCTTGACTCAATATTAGACCGTAGAGGCGCGAGATCTCGCGTCTTAATCCGTGATATGTTGGTAGCCGAGTGACTGTTTACCTTTTCCTCCTTCCTGGTATTAAGAGACAAAGGGAAGTGAGAAACAAACAAAAAAAATTTGATTTGGCTGTTTACCTTTTTCCTCCTTCTGGTATTAAGTAATGAAACAATTAAAATTCTGAATTATGCTAAACAAAAAAAAATCAGGCTTTATCTAAAAACAGATTCCATTCGTTGAACGAAAAGGAACAGATTCTGTATTTGAAGAAGAAGAACATCACAAGATTCAGATGCTTAGACTGTGGTAGATCAAAACACATCTTTGAAACAGAGAAAGAAGCAATGTTGTTCATCTTCTACAACGGAGAACAGATGTTTTCAAAGACTGGCAATAAGCCAGTAAGAACTTATTGGTGTGAATGCTGTTGTGGCTATCATGTCACTCATAGAGAATTTTATAAGAAAGCTGGCTTTACAATGGCGAAAGCATAAAAAGAGATTGTAAACATGAATTATTAACAAATTAATTTTCAAATGAAAATGAGAGATTTTTTTTCAAAATTATTCGGAAAGAGCAATGAAGATTCTAGTAATGCTCAGTCAGGAATGGCAGAAATTCCATCAATTGCCACAGAGATTCAGACAACAAATGCGGAATCTCAGGCTGCAGATGATCAGGTCATCAATGATATTCCGGCTTCCAAATCTACATATAGACCTGGAGTCGTAACGGTTGATCTTCATACTGGCCGACCGATTGACGCCATTTATTTGTACATCAAGCAAGACAATGAGCAGTTGGGCTACAACGATGCCATCAGACTTCATAATATGACGGCTATGGAAGAGGGCGTTAAACGTATCAAGAACCATTTAAAGACTCTTTTGGATCAGGTCAACATGAAGTATCAAGGTCGGGTGTTAAAGCAAAAAAACGTCGTTAAGACTTATAAAGAAATGGGGTATCTCAATTCTGAAAGTGAGGCCCAGTACATTCTCGACCAGTTAAACTATCATATTCAAGAGATAGAGAGATTGCGTAAAGATTTGGAAACTGGTTCAGACAACGTAAAAAACATGACCGAAACATACGAGAAAGGTTTCAAACAGGGCATGTTAGACATTATGGGTGGAGGTATTCATGCAGTAGCTCCTTCTTCACCATCCTCGTCAACAGAATTTGCAGTTATCGAAGGTTAATTTAATACAAATTTGACATGAACAGAAATATCAGTTTACGCACAAAAGCAGCTTGCAAGCTTGCAGGTTGGAATCCAGAGATCTTAAAGGAGTGTGGAGAGGCAAGTTACAGGGCATTACGAAAGTATATGTCAGCCTTTCTTATCTTAGGATTGATTTGGGGTACTATCGGATATCTTTTTGCCGATAAATACATTGGACTAGAGACTGTATTACAGAAATCATGTGTGTCCGTAGCATTTATTGCGGTGGTGATCAGTATCGAACGTTTTATTATCCTAAAAATCGGGAAGGATAAAACGACAGCCACTATGCGAGTGATTATCGCCTTATTGATGGCGACATTAGGAGCAACTATTTTCGATCAAATGATTTTTAGAAACGATTTGGAGGTGGCGATGCAGAATTCACGATTGGATATGGAAAGGAATATTGTCAATAACAGAGCTGAGTTTATTGACAAGGAAATAGCAAAACTCAATCACGACATTGATTCTATAAACAATGCTCTTGTGCCAAAATATGCTGAATTTACCGCTAAACCTATTGTCCAGTCAGTGGTGAAGAAACCAGAAAGAAAAATTGCTGGTACGGATAGCACAGGAAAAGTGATTTATGGATGGGAAAACCTAGTGGATGTTGTTTCTGTTCCTAATCCAATAGGAAATCAAATCGCAAGTGGAGAGGAAACCAAAAAGAACATACAGACTCGTATTGATACACTATCAAACCAAAAGAATCAGCTCGTACAAACTGTTCACGCAGAGATTTCGTCAAAACCTGCTGGTTTCTTAGAGGAATTGACTGTACTATTCCGAGACATAATCGGAGAAGAGCCCGTAGCACTTGCATTCTACATCTGTTTGTTCCTGTTCATGATGTCTCTGGAAATCTTAGTGGTGACAGCCAAAATGGGAGAGAAAGATTGCGATTATGATTTGATTGTAGAAAGACAATTAAACATAAAGGAAGCTGCCATGAGACGTTCTCAGCAGGATTTGGAAGACACCTTAGAAAGATAGTGTTTAGCTCGACAGCGAAGTGATATTCGCTTCGCTGTTGCTTTCTTCGATAAAAACAAATTATAATTTTTACATATATCGGCATGAAAACTTATACAAAAACTATAGTGTTAGGGGAAACCCTAACTTTGGCATTGAGCCTTTTCTTTGCGTGTTCTTCTCAGAAAGCAAATTCTGATTTGGACAATACATCTTCTATTGAGATCGGCTATGATTCTCTTATTAAAAAATTGGAAATGGATTTATTAGATGATCCATCTGCTTGTCAGACAGACAACCCTCAAGGATTGTGTTGTTTGTCCGCATGGAACTTGGATTCAAATGATGAAAGTCAGATCCTAAACAACGACCTGTATAATGCATTTTCGTTTTCACATTCTATATGGGCAGACTATGAAATATGGGCTCGTACTCAAATGTCTGGATCAGAACAACTTGTACCTACAGATGGCATTATATTTGCTATTGAAAATATTAGTGCTAAGAAATTAGGACTTAAGCATCAACACGAAGCAGAAAAATTCCAAAAAGAAATGGTTTGGTTCATTAATAATGGTCCAGAAAAATGGTCGGAAGATCGATTTCCACTCAGTGCTTACAATAAATATTATGATTTTGTTGTGGACAATATAGAACATTTTGAAACTTCTAAAGTGTACAATTACTTTTCTTATGTCGACGCCTTAATTTCCAAGTACGATAGTGTTCAAAAAGAAATCGAGGCTATTCAAGACGATTCAACAATGATCAATGCCATTTGTCAAAAAATAGAGGGTGCAAGAAGTTTTGACGAACAATGTGCGATCACTCTTGCTTGTTCAATGAAAAGCTCAACATTTCGTGGCACTTATTCTATCGACTTGATGTCTTCATTGTTAAACTCCGGCAAATATTCAATTTTATTGGAACGAATGTGGATTTTATGGAGAGCTTTTTCTCAATCTGTATTAGGTCGGTCTAGAGACGCCGTAATTCCAAATTATTCGTATGACAGAATGAGAAAACAAGTTTATACTACCATCTCCAAACATGTCAAAGAAAACCCTCAAGATACAAATGCAATAACCTGTGGATTGTGTCTTATCAATCATCCTGGAATGGTCAGAAATGGTGATTATATGTTTGGGAATGATGCCGACGTCGACATCATGAATTATTGTCCTGATTTTTATGGTCATACAGCAGAAGATGAAGACGAATAAATAGGATGAAAGACTACAAAACCATAATTCATAAGTTTCTTCATGGACTCATGACAGAGACAGAAGAAAAGGAGTTCTTAAAAAAACTTAGCAGCGATCCGGAATTCAAAAAAATGGTTGCAATTGAGGCTCTACTTTACAAACACTGTAATATAGCCTCCTCGTCGAACAAGGAATTAACCGATAATGAAAAAAAAATTAGTTCAGACTGTTTACCTTTTTTAGACGTTGGGGATATAGATACAGAAGACAATTAATAACAATTAAAACTAAACGGAGATGAGAAACTACGAAGATTACGATGTGTATGATCCTGAAGATTACAGCGATTATGCATATGAGTACGAAGAGTACGAAGGCCATGAAGACGACGATTTTATCGAGGAAGTCTTTGACGGTGATCCTGAATTGTATTGGAATATTGACTAAAACAAAAAGTCATGAGCAATACAATGATTCCTGGCTTAAGTTTCTCTCTAAAGAGAGCACTTGGCATAACAAAATTGAAAAGACAGATTTCTAAAAAAACTGGCATTCCGACGTCGAAATCAAGTATTGAAAGAAAACTCGGAGCAACAGCAATAGAAACTATTTTGAAGATTCTTAAATGAAGTTTGTAAACATCTAATCTAATAATTTTTAGTATGATACCAGGTCATTCACAAATTTTAACTTGCCCACACTGTGGCGGTGAAAAACAAATTATGTCTTTAGTTTCAGGCAATACTTTTAATGCAGAGCTCTGGTCTGATAGCAAACAAATAGCCCCGATGTTGCCGGAAATTTCTCTTGTTCAAAAATGCCCACACTGCGGAAAGTACTTTGATAGAACAAGACAAGAAGTAAAATTTGCGGAAGATGAGTATTCTTGTGAGCGAGGCATTCTGACTTTTCAAGAAATGAAAGAGGCTTTTTCACAAATATCAGAAGAGGGATTTGCTGATATTCAAGAAGAGTTTCGTATCAGGCTGATGTTATTCCATGCCTATAATGATTTTCATTACAGGAGCAAGAATCAGCATTCGGTTGACCCAGACGATTTTAATCTGTTTGTTGAACAAGGACAATGGCTTATACAAAATGCCATAACAGACAATATCGTCAAAGCTGAGTTTTATCGAGAAATCGGTGATTTCAATAACGCGACGCTTTGCTTAAACGAAATACATACAGATGATGAGTTTTTAAAAGGGATTGTAAAAAAAATAGAAGAAAAGATTGAAGCAAAAGAAACTCAAGTGTTCCGTATAAGATAAGTCTATCTACACTAGCGATAAAAGAGGTGGCATGTTTAACAAAATATCGATTAGCCAAATGAAGAAACTCGCATTCATACTATTAACATTCGTTGGGTTTATAGAAATCTCAATGGCAAAGCAAGTGTATAGCGAACCAACAGGATATCTAAACGATCATGGATATGTGGATCTGTCGCTACCGAGCGGAAACAAGTGGGCGACATGCAACGTAGGAGCAAAAGACGCATACTATTCAGGAGAGTATTGTTATTGGGGGATCGACGGTTCAAAGCCAGATTCTACATATAATAGCAAGTTCTCCATCGCAGGCACAAACAGTGATATCGCCACTGTGGATTGGGAAGAAGGATGGCGTACTCCGTCCGACATGGATTGGATAGAGTTGAAGAAATTCTGCAAATGGAAGTGGACAACAATAAACGGGCAACATGGATATCTGATTACAGGAAAGAACCAAAATTCGATATTTCTTCCTGCTTCCGGATATAATTGCACATATGGAAAGCGTAGACAAGGTGCGACAGGAGCATATTGGTCGGCAACGTATAATCCTTACGTAAATGAAAACAGCACATTTGTATCATATCTCCATTTCAATCTACACAGATCATATGTAGCGTATTGCACATCCAACTACGGCCAACAGGTGCGACCAGTATGTTCAAAATAAAAAACATAAAAAAGAGTAGGATTCCCGTCATTATTTTCGTAATATTGAAGCAAAATTTAATATTATGACTACAATAAAAATAAATACACAAGACCAAACAAACGGTCTTACTAAAAACGCACTTGTCGAATTCATCAGGAAGGAGCGAAAAAATGTGATGATAAAAGTTCATGACCGGTTTCCTTCTTTGATGGAAGAACAAATAGAGGATGTCTTCCAAGATGTTTGTATTGCACTTTTAGAAAAAATACATGATAAGAATTTCAGATTGACTTGTTCATTATTTTATTACGTGTATAGATGCTGCTGGAACAAAGCCGAGCATGACACTCGTCATCCAGAACGAAAATGGAAACTTCCAGAAGAATACGAATTGAAAGACGACGAGGATTTTGAAGAGCAACCAATTAAACAAGAAAAAGTTGATGAATTGCTTGACGTAGTATTTGAATCTCGAGATGAGTGGGAGACTTTACTTGAAAAAGTAGCAGAGGTGGTCAAAGACTTACCTGAACCATGTGACAAAATCCTATATGGAATGTACGGAGAACCAAAAAAGAAACAGGAAGTTATTGCAAAAGAATGTGGATACAACAATGCTGATGTTGTAAAAACCATGGCTTCTCGTTGTAAAAGCAGATTCAAGAATAAGTTCAAATCTATTTATGATGCATTTAAGAAGGGGCTTTGATTATGATGACAGATAAATTTATTGAAGAATTTCTTCAGCGATATTTTAAGGGAGAACTGACTCAAGAAGAGAAAGAAGACCTTTTTGCATCCATCAAACTGAATCCTGCTTTGGATGACATGATTCAGGAAGTACTTCGTAAAAATAATCCTGCGGAAGTAGAGAAATTTATATCAGAAAAAGCTTTGCTGTTCGACTCAATAGTTGTTTCAGAAGAATATGAATCAATGATTGAATTGTTTCTTTCTGGAATGATGGAGCCCGACGAAGAAGAGGCATTCAAGAAAAAGTTATTGTCTGATGAGGATTTCCGCAACAATGCCCTAGCACAAGCGTTCTTATACAAGGCAATTCAGAAGATTCGTAAATCAGATGAATCCGCAATTGAGAGTGCAAAAGAATTGTCAGAATCATCAATTCGAGATCTATTTGCAGAATTAAAAGAAGAAGATGACGACGAGCTGATAGACAACTTCTTAAAAGGAAAATTGTCAGATTATGAGGAGACGCAATTCAAGCAGCGTCTACAGACAGATTCCAAATTTAAGGAACGTGCATCCGCGATCGCAATGCTAAGTAAGGGAATTCACATTGAGCAGGAAAGAACACAAAAAGCTATTAAAGACGCGAAAAAACTGACGGAAGAGGATATAAAAAAAGAATTCGGCAACCCAGTAAATACGATTTCTCTATGGAATAATTTAAAACGAGTAATTTCAATCGCTGCTGTAACTATTGCCGTTGCTGGATGTAGCATAGACTACTATATGGCAAATTCTTATATTTCGAATGAGGCTATTACATTCGCTACAAAGAATGCAGATTTAGCATACTCCTCATTACCTAAAGCAACATATTCTAAAGCAACACATTCAAGAGGTGACGAAGCTGATTTAAATCAATTGTTTGATAATGTCAAATCAAAACAAAATTTGGCAGAAACAATCAAAGAATTGGAAAACGAATTAGAATCCGGAATATTTGAGGATCAAAAACGTTTGATGTTGGCAACCGCTTATATTTATAATGGACAGAAAAGCGATGCCAAGAAAATGTTGAGAAAGATTATCAACGATGATTTGACACAAAAAGAGTTCAAGGACAAAGCTCAAGAATTGCTTAAGAGTTTGAATAATTCGATTATATTCTAAACAGTTTATACAAATCAGGCGACAAATTGAAAAAGGTCGCCTGATTTAGCATATCTTGATGTTTATTACAAATAGAGAAATCCGACGTTTTTTCACACTTACTATTATTTATGATTATGTCATCACCATTGAAAAATTTTTTTCATTTCATTATTTTTCTGTTTTGCTCTGTATTTTCTTGCAATGCAGTATCTAACGATAGTGTGAAAATTGTACCAGTTAATGCTCAGATTGAATCCGAAACTCATATTTGGACACTAAAATCAATCGAATTTAGCTCAAAACAAACAATTGTAAATTGGGAGGTTTATAGCAAATCCTTTACTTGGATGGGAATACAAGACAGTGTCTATATTGAAGATGTTGATACCAAAATCAGGTATTATGTAAAGAAGTCAACAGGTATACCATTATCTCCGGATTCAAGAGTTTTGATGAAAGGTCAAACATTAAATTATACAATCTGCTTTGATCCCATAAAACCATGTTCCTATGTCAATTATCACGCATCACCTACCTTTTTTGTAAACGATATAAACATAAATACCGGGAATTTCCAAAATCAATCAGATAGCACATATTCTAAAAACTGGCTTAATAGACAAAGAGAAATCGAAGAGAATAAAATAATATATGATTCTATTTTAACCAAGCCAACATCTGATTTTGATTCGTTATTGGTGGATTATATTGATTCAGAAAACATTAATCTTTTCATAAAAGAGATAAACGAGATATACCCACGTCTGAAATATTTCTATGAAACAGGGCAAAATTTCACTGAAGATATTGATGGTGCCCATAGCCGATTATTCGATGATTTTGGTGGTTTATATAGTTTGTTGCAAGAATACAAGTTTGAATTCTCCAGTAAAGAAGTATTGCAATACGCTAACTCTTTCATGTCAAAATTCAACATTAATCATAAGTCTACTTACAACGTGTATGAGGCCAACGCTTGGCAATGTTTTAAGTTGTATGCTTATGATGAAGCGATAAGGAATATTGACAAAGCAATTGCAGCAGTCAAGTTTGGTGTCGGGAAAACAAAATTCGGAGTCGGTAATTTATATGTTTCCTATACAGATTCTGGTATTGGAGATTTATACAACGACTCTACAATACTTGGCTCTCTGTACCTTCAGAAAAGTTTGTATTTGACTTACTCAAATGATTTAGATAACTCGAAACTGATGTTGGACACTGCTGTCTGCTATAGTCCATACATTTTTTTTTCTTCTAAAAGGGCATATATGAGCAAGGTAATATATTACGCTGGCATTGAGAGTTTGCGAGGAAACTATTTAGAGTCAATTCTAATGATTCTTTTGGATAAAACTAGAATACAGTATAATAAAGAACTCACATATGATGAGATTTTTGAAATTTCCAGAAATTATTGTGCTCTAAAACGATATAAGGAATCAGACAGTTTGTTGACATCTGCAGTTAATAAATACAAACCTAAGATAACAGAAAACGAACTTAATCTATGGTGTTTCAATTCTTATCATTTTTCGGACAGCCTTTATAGTGCCCGTTTGAGACAATACTCTGATTATTTAAGATCTGATATTTACAGAAAAATGACAACTTATTCATCAAAAGAAAGAGATGTATATTGGGTAAAAAAATCAAATCTTCTCAATGCATATTTTAACTGGGGAATTACAGTGCAATCCACATCAGAAAGATTGAAAATATCATATGACAATGCATTATTTACAAAATCTCTTCTTCTTAACTCCGATAGAACACTAAAAAAACTCGTTGTATCAAACGAAAATAAAAAAATAATAGAAAACTATAAAAAATTGATGGATATTCAAGATCAAATAGTGTATGATAGTTTAATGTCATATGATTTCAAGTCTATTACTGAAAAAGTCTTGGACTTAGAGATAAAAATACGTAAAGGATTAAATGGGTTTGAGGACTCATTAAGAAAAAAAGCATGTACTTGGAATGATATTAAAAATGTTTTAAATGAAAGAGAGTTAGCTATCGAAATAATAAATTGTACAACAGAAGAAAAATCTTATTATGTTGCATTGTGTATAGACACCAAGTCTGAATCTCCTGAGGCATTTGTACTATGTGAAGATTATATACTTCGTGAAATCATAGGAGAAAGAAAGCATAAAGATGCCATAAATTCTATTTATACGTGGGATGAAGAAGGAGAAAAACTATATAATTGTTTGCTGAAAAATTTGTTCAAAAAGATAAAAGGATATAAAAAAGTTTATATCAGCAAGTCAGGAACTCTTCATAATATCAATCTTTCTATAATTCCAATATCCGCCAAAAAAAGAATAAATGATATTGTTGACATACACGAAGTACTAACAACTAAAAGTCTTTTAAACAAAGAAAATTCTCTCGTTTCAGAAACTCAAGATGCAGCCGTATATGGAGGATTACTTTATACTATAAACGATAAAGATCATTTATACGAAAGTTCTAAATATAAAAACAAAAGTGAATTTTGTTGGGAAATAACTCATGATATTGATGATAGGGATGGCATAAGGAATCTGCCTTGGACAAAAAATGAATCATCTGAGATTGACAGCTTGCTTAAGAAGTCAGGATACACTTCTAAATTGTTTCAGGACACAGATGGAATAGAGGAAAGTTTCAAAGATCTAAATGGAAAGTCTCCTACAATACTTCATCTTGCCACTCATGGATTTTTCTTGAACAATAAGAGAAAAAGAGAAGATGTGAAATGGATTACAAATTCAGAAATTATGCCACAAAGAGAACAGCCGTTATTATATAGTGGAATTTTAATGTCGGGAGCGGCTTCAGTATGGGAAGGACGCCCCAAAACACCAGGCATTGATGATGGAATATTGACTTCGTATGAAATCAGCAAATTGGATCTGTCGAACACAAAGATCGCAGTACTATCTGCATGCAATACAGCAAAAGGTGAAATTGATATTGTAGATGGAGTTTTTGGATTACAACGTGCCTTAAAAATGGCAGGTGTAAACACTATTGTTATGAGTCTCTGGCAAGTACCTGATGAATCAACATGCTTGTTGATGACGAAATTTTACGAAAACTTATTAAAAGGAATAGAAATTAATAAAGCATTAAAAAGAGCACAAGATTACATAAAGAAGAAATATCCAGCCCCGTTTTATTGGGGTGCATTCATTGTGTTGAACTAATTCTACTTATGTTTGACACTCTTGAATTTGATAGTACTCTCTATCATCATCCTCTGACGGCTCCAAATAGGAATGGATTCTTTCATTATTTCCTTCAAATGTAAAATCCACTGGGGATCAGATGAAAATGAAGTCGTGTCAAGTAATTTGTAGATAGAATACGAAAGAGGTCCATAATATGTGTCATCAACTTTGATCTCAAAATTTGATTGAAAAGGCAAACATGCTTCTATTGTGACCAAATTGGCTTCGTTTCCAGAACGATTTATAAAATTGACATCTTTGCACGTTGACAAACGTCTATACACTTTATTTATATCTCGACTGAAACCCTCAGCAGACCCTCTTTCATAAGAATCATCGTCATCTATTGAACCTCTATAAGAATCACCAGAATGGCAAGCATCCATAGCAACGACCAACAATCCTTTTGATCCCAAAAGTTGCTGGAATTTTGAATAATATGAATTAAGAACATCATCAGTCAAATGATTGCTTCCATCATAGACACCTTTTTTATATCTTTTATGTGCATCATAAGGAACAAATGACTCATCCCAACCATCTTCCTCATCCTTGTTCAAATCTTCTACGGGTTGTCCGTGTCCTGAAAAATGCAAATAGACGATATCTCCTTCCTTGCATCTTTGAGTTAGAGCTGTAAGCTCTTTAATTATGTTATCATAAGTGGCTTCTGAATTTTTCAACTCATGGATATCATAGTCTTTTAGCACGGTTTTAATTAAATCAATATCGTTTGTTCCATGAATTGTGTCCCATTCAGTACCCTCTCCGTATTCCGATATTCCGATCAATAGAGCATGCTTGTCTTGAGCCACACAGGTAATGCAGCTGATTGTTATCAGTACCGATAATATACAAGTCCTAAATATCATATCCTTAATTTTAATTATTAACAAATATAAGAAATATTCTATAAAACAAGAGGGTGTATCAAAACTCAATTTATCAAAAATCAAACTATCAAAATGTAAGTTGATTTTTAAATTCTACAAAAATATAGCCGTTTCAGAGACTTAACTGTAATTTTTAAGCTCAGAAACGGCTTCGTTCATATAAAAAGT
>JAZUGF010000138.1:0-9084 GCA_045641065.1 Paludibacteraceae bacterium
CTTGTGGGGGTGTCAAGTTGTGGTTGCTCCTTATACTCCTCTGGAGGATCAAGGATAAGGAATCGATTCTTCAACACCCATTTTTCTCCAAGCAACATATTACGGAAAAAACGTTCCAAATATTTAGGTTCGGGCATCACGCCATCCCTATTCTTATAGACGTATCGTACAAGTGCATTTCTGAAATACCAAGAATTTTGAGTAAATATCTCGTTGTTGACGTTGAATCCTAACGAACGTAGGTAGAGAATCACAAATACCGCCGTCGTACGAGTATTTCCTTCTCCAAACGCGTGAATCTGCCACAACCCAGCAGTGAATTTACTGATGTGTTTGATTATTTCATCTGAAGAGAGGCCTCCATAGTTGAACTGTCGCTCTTGCTCAATGTTATATTCCAAAGCCAAACGAAGATCCTGAGCATACATATACATCACCGTGTCGCCATGCAAAATCCATTCCTTCTTTGTTATGTCATAATCACGGATTTTACCAGCAAACTTGAATACTCCATCGAAAATATTTCTATGAACCTGAGTATAGCCAAACACACTAAAAGCAAGAGTGTTTGTACTCAATAGTTTCGCTATATTTGCAGACACTCTATCCGCCTCTTCCACATCAGCATCGTCATCATTGTGAGCAGTCTTAGTGATGTAGTAGTTTTTAATCAGTTCACGAGCCTCATCAATTGAGATTTCTCCTTCAATATTGCGTTTTGCAGTTTGCTGAAGATATTCCGACGTCGACAAACCATCCACAGCTTGAAGTCCAATTGCTGTACTCCAAGCGTAAGCCTTATCCTTTTGGTCAGGTTCTCCCTGACGGATGTACTGATCAAAATCAATGTAAAGTTGTTTGTACGCCATAATTCACAGTGATGAATGCACGATTCACTTTATTTCTCAAAGATAACAAATTATTTGCTTTTTTCAGAGGTTTGGTTCAAATATAAATTCTGGAGGAGGAGGTTACTTTTTGAAATATTGATTGATTTATTTCGCAAGTTTTTTAGAACAGAAAACGATAAAAAACAACTTCGTTGTGGCACTGGAAAACAGACATCAAAATGTCTTGAAAACACCTAACGCGGAAAAAGAAACATAAGAAAACTTGGGACAGGTTTTCAATAGTTAATGTTTTCCCCGTTTGGGAATTTTCCAGAACAAACGAGTTTGTGGGTTTTCCAAGCGTGAAATTTTATATCTGTGGTGGATTTAATGTGGTATGTCGACGACGATAATGAGCATGTCAAGATTGCCACTACTGATAACTACCGTTTTGATCCTACGTTTGATTTTGAGCGTACTGTAAAGACAACAAAGTGGAAAACAGCTATTACAGAGGATTTCATCAACCGTATGTGTGAGTCTTTGGAAGATGCTCCGTATGATTTGCCGATACCGGAGGAATTATAATTCTTCTTTAAATCAGAAATTCAATCTGTTCTAAAAATAAGAAAGGCTAACAAGTTTATTGTCAGCCTTTTGCATTTCTATAATGTTTATTCTTATCCTAGTACATTGCCTATGAAATAAGGTAATTGTCGTCTCCACCACTCCCAGTCGTGAGCAACGTCGTGTCCCCAATAGTCGAACCATGCAGGGACGCCTTTCTCACATAATAAAGTATCCAAACGACGTGTGGAATCCAATAAGTCTTCCTCCCAATTACCCTGTCCTACGCAGCAGATGATTCTGCGATGACGGTACATATCCCAATAGTAGTGGTCGGCTGGCATCCAACGTAGGAAATCAAGTGGAGAATTGGAATAAACAAGTTCATCGGAATAGTCACCAAAGAAGTAGCTTGCATGGTACAATCCACTCAAAGCAATCACTGTGTCGAATAAATCAGGTCGACGGAAGAAAAAGTTTCCTGCGTGGAATCCTCCCATTGAGCATCCAGTCACGATAAATGTCTCGTCTCCACGTCGTACACTAGGGATCAACTCATCGACAACATAATGGTACCATCTCTCATGCTGTTCGATACGCCAACGTGGATTGCCTCCCAAGTCGCTCCATGTCTCCCAGTCAATACCGTCGACACAAACAACTCGTAAATCATTCTTGTCAATCCATGGAGAAAGCACATTAGTCATTCCGAAATTCTCATAGTCATAAAAACGACCGTCTTGAGAAGGAAAGACTAGCAATGTACGTCTCGCGTTGTCATTGCCGTATATTTTATACTCCATATCGCGACCAAGCGATTGGCTATACCATTTTATGTATGTTGATTCCATTTATCCTAATATTTTTCTGATATTACTTTTTCTTATGTACAAATTCGACAAACTCATCTACCTCTGCCTTTGTCTTCAGCTTAACTGTGAACATCTGCTGTCCCATAGCTCCTGAAAGAATCTCTGGCATTCTCTCGCACATAACAAGCTGATCTTTATATTTTTCTTTCACTTCGTCGATATTATATTCATAGCTATAGATATCTCTGCGTGAAGCAAAAGCACAATAATATTCATCATTCCAAGGGAGCGACAAAGCGTTTCCTATGTTATGCTTGTTCGACGTCGCATGACGAGATTTGTCGTATGTCACCATGTCTGCCCAAATACGGTAGATATCGGTGCTGTGTGCAAAGTTAATCATATCTGGTGTATATCCACCAGCTGGACGCATATTTACTTCCAAAGCAACGAAATCTCCTTTCTTGCCTAAGCCTTTTCTGTCGGAATCCAAACGGAAAAACTCAAGATGCACAAATCGACTCCTCACTCCGAATGCCTCTACCGTTTTTCTTCCTAAGATACTTAATGATTCAGGAATCTCAGGAGAAACGTAATAAGATAAATCAAGTTGTTTGTTGACGATATCCATGATTGAAGGTGGCCAAACAGTCATCGACTCAAACAAAGCTTGTGATTTTGAGTCTATTATGGCGTCGTATGAACAGATATCACCTGTGATAAACTCCTCCACTACGTAGTTAGTCGACTCATGACCTACCTCTTTGAAGAATGTCTTTAATTCATCGACATTATTTATCTTGTGTGTTCCTCCTGCACCTACCCCTACATCTGGTTTGGCGATCAATGGATATCCAACCTCTTCAGCAAAGGAGAGAACCTTACGTTCTCCTTTAGATGCTTTGATCTGTCTTGCAGTCGGAATTCCACCTTTTGCATAGTATTTCTTCATCTCCGATTTCTCTTTGATTGCTGAAATACCATCACTTTTGATTCCGCTGTTTACGTTGAAGTCTGTTCTTAAACGTGCGTCTTGCTCAAGCCAATACTCATTGTTCGACTCAATCCAATCGATCTTGCCATATTTGAATGCGAAAAAGGCTACCGCACGATATACTTCATCGTAGTTCTCTAAATTGTCTACCTTATAATACTCAGTAAGTGAGTCTTTTAACTCTTGAGTTAAAGAATCGTATGGAGCATCTGCAATACCAAGAACATTTACTCCATTTTGTTTTAATCTATTACAAAATTCCCAGTAAGTATGAGGGAAATGTGGAGAAATAAATATAAAATTCATTGTTTTGAAGTATAATTCAACTAATAATCAAAATGTGTATCACGCAATCTTAGCAATTTCGTGATTAACAATCTTATCAAAGAAATAAACCACCTGTTTACGCCACCAGAAGAAATCGTGGTTAACATCGTTTCCCCAGAAATCAAAAACACCGTCAATACCTACGTTGTTTAGAATCTCCTGAAGTCGACGGTTGGAAGCACTTGTGATCTCCTCATATTCCCCTTGACCACAGCAGCAGATAATCTGTTTACTTCTGTATTGGTCTAATAATATTGAAGGATTGTGCTGGCCTTTTAGAAAATCAATAGGAGAATTGAAATAAATTAGTTCATCGTCGTACTGAGGAAAGAAATAATCAGCATGAAACAAACCGCTTAATGACAATAGAGTTTTGAATAAGTCTGGACGACGGAAAAACACGTTTGCTGCGTGATAACCTCCCATTGAACAGCCAGTCACAATTAGTTGTTCACCATTGTTGACAGTGGGAATCAACTCCTCAACGATGTAATTGTACCATTTTTCATGAAGCTCGATACGATCATGATAATTGCTTTTCTCTTCTTCAGATACAAATGACGGATTCTCAGCGTTTAGACCATTGCTCCAAGTCTCAGTGTCGATGCTGTCGGCACAGATAAGATGAATATATCCAGCCTCAATCATTGGAGAAAGCACAGAAATCATACCGTTGTCCTCCCATTCGTAGAATCTTTGATTCTGTGAAGGAAACACCAATACTCCCTGGCCTTCAGTGCCATAAACCTTATACTCGATCTCTCGGTTAAGATTGTTGCTCCAATGTTTGAAATACTGTATATTCATGTGACTCTTATTTTTAATTACATAGCAAATTTACTGTATTGGAATATATTACTATAGTAAAATTAAAACAAAAGAATATAATTTAATAGATTTGAAAATATGTAGAATTTATTACTATAAATTATAAAAATGATCAGTTTTAAAAGAATCAATAAAAAAGTCCACGTAGTTCACACTACATGGACCTTATAATGAATGAATTTTATTCTTGGCACAAATATAACTTCATTCTATTTCTTTTTAATCAATACTTGCCAATATCCGTCTGGCAGTTGCTTTTCAGAGATGACTATATGTCCTTCCAAGCGAACTGATCCTGGCACATTCTCAATTGGTTTGCCATCGTCTAGCAGAATCTCTAAAACATCTCCAGACTGCAATGTTGCAAGTTCCAATTTTGTACGAACGAAATTCATTGGACACAACACGCCTCTAAGATCTTTTGATCTTGTAATGGCTGGGCTGCTGACATTTGATTGTGAATCTTTTGTGGATTCTTGAGACGCACCCTCTTGAGACGCACGTCCGTGCGTCTCTACAGCAGTATCTGCTGGTTTCTTGAATTGTAATGCGTCGTCCATATTTGCATATAGTCCGTTGACTGCATCAGCCAATGCTTTGGCTTTCTCTCCGTCGTAATTACCGTTTTCTCCATCCTGTTTAGCCTGAAGCACAAGTGATTTGAATGAAGCGTCGACGTAACCAGCATTGATGAAATGTTCGATGAATGCGTCAAATACATCAGCTGGTTGTTGTGGATCCAATCCACGAGTGACAAGCAACATTCTGGATGCGTGGAAGATGACAGCATAGTTGTTCTTATCCAACGATTCCTTGATCGCCTCCTGATCTACAGTAATCATATCGAATAATCCAGCAGAGCATTCTGGTTTACCACGTTTTGTCACATTGAAGACGTCGTTGCTTCCCCAGTCGAAATAGTAATTCTTATCTTCTGAGAATAGCGGAACATTTGCGTATTCTGCTACCAACTTAGACGCTTCGTTCTGTCCAAGTGGTGAACGTAACCATTTGCCAAACGACAATGACTGCTTTCCTTCTCCACCAAACAGAAGGTCTGCCAACTGAGTTGTCTCGACGTAGCGTCTAACCAATCTCTCTACCAATTCAGGAATCTTATATGCTGCGACGGTACCGACCGACTGCGCAAGAGATGGATTCTTCTCGTAGCTTGCTCCGACGTAGATCTGATAAGCTGGATAAGCATGGTCGGAATGAAGCACCTTACCCACGAATCCAAGATCTGTCCACAATGGCTGACCACATAAGTTGGGACATCCTGAGATGTTGATTCTTGCGTCGTCGAGATACTTAAGGTCTATATCGCTATCTTCCAATCTTTTGCGGATTGCCTCTGCAAGTCCTTTTGAAAGACAGATTCCCAATCGACAAGTGTCGGCTCCAGTACATGACACGACGTTGTTCAACACTGCTGGTTTGCCATATTCAGATGTGTAGGCAGCAAGAAGTTTTTCCAACTCTGGCAATGCTGATTCAGGAATATTTCTCAATCGGATATTCTGACGTGGAGTAAAACGAACTGTGTGCTTTCCGAACTTAGCAACATAGTTCAACACATCTTTCAATGCCTTTACCTTCTCCTCGTCGTTGAGCCAGATATTTCCCCAAATGAATGGCAATACCACCGTCTTATCAGATGCTTTGCTGTGAGGATAATCTTCAGGATGAACTTCAAGAGTCTTGCCTTCCGCCTTCGCCTTCTCAAAATATTCGTCGATTAGACGGAATGTTTCTTTTTCTCCTAACTTATAGAAAATAAATCTGATACGTGCTTTATACTTATCTTTACGATTTCCATGTGCATTGAAGAAATCTTTCATTCCTTTCACCAAAGCATAAAGATCTTCGACGGGAATGAACTCTTTATATAGCCATCCGATTGTTGGTTTAGCACCAGCTCCACCGCCTATATAAACCTTGAATCCACGCTTTCCATCTTTGATTTTGGCAACCAAGCCGACGTCGTTGATATTCGCATAATCCTCAAAATTCTCGTCAGATGAGAATGCTATCTTCATTTTTCGTGGCATCAAATACGAATCTGCTTCTGGCACAACCGTATCAGTCAAGGCCATTGCGTATGGAGTTGTATCAAACGTCTCAGTGTCGCTGATTCCTGAAAACTCACTTACAAGGATATTGCGGACTGTGTTTCCGCCACCGCCTTTTGTCGCCAATCCTACATTCTGCAACTGATTAAGTACGTTCTGCACTTTATCCAATTCCAAATTAAGAATCTGGATTTCAGCACGAGTTGTGATATGAAGCAGGTCTGAACCGTTGGCTTTGGCGATATCAATCACCTTGATCAACTGCTCCGGAGTAATTACACCTCCAGTGGCACGGATACGAGCCATGTAAACTTCATTCTTTCTCTGCTCATACACTCCCATTGGCACACGGAATGCCTTGAATTCTACTCCGCTGACTGTGTTCTTTTGGTAACCAGCAGCGAGAGTTCCGAATTTTTCTATATCTTTTGATAATGTATCTGGTAACTTATACATAACGTCTTCAAATTATAGATTGATTATGCCGCTCACCCTTCGGGTTCGCGGATGTGTAGGGGGCAAGGGCGTTCCGCCCTTTGCAATCCTCATCTCTTGTGGAGTCCACATTCTTTGTGTTCCGGATCCTCCCACCACCATCTTCCAGCTCTGATATCCTCACCTGGTTGAATGGCACGAGTACATGGTTGGCAACCGATTGATGGGAATCCCTGATCATGAAGTTTATTATATGGAACCTTATTCTCCTTGATGTACTTCCACACATCTTCCTCCGACCATTTCACCAATGGATTCACCTTAATCAAACCATTGTTTGCATCCCACTCCACCACATTGATATTGGTGCGTGTGACTGCTTGCGATGCTCTCAATCCACAGATCCAAACATCCAAAGTGGATAAAGCTCTCAATAATGGCTCAATCTTGCGACAATGGCAGCAGGCCTTACGCTTATCTATGCTCTGATAGAATCCATTCACACCATTCTCCTTCACATACTTCTCCACTCCTGTGTGCTCTGGAGAATAAATCTCAATCTTGATATCGTACTTATCATTTGTACGGTCGATTAGTTGGTAGCACTCTGGGAAAAGTCGGCCGGTATCAATTGTGAAGACGCGGGCATCTTTCTTGATTTTTGCGATCATCGCAGTCAACACCTGGTCTTCGAGTCCAAGACTTGATGCAAGAGCGATTCTGTCATTGTACTTTGGAAGAAAATATGCTAAAATCTCCTCAGGAGTAGAGTCTTTCAACGACTCATTTAATTGTTTCGCTAATTCTTCATTCGCCATAGTCACCTCCTATTCTACAATCATACTTATTCAACAATCATTCCTGCACCTACTGTCTCATTTGTACCTTCGTCGACGAAGATCAAAGAACCAGTTGTACGGTTGTTAGCATAAATATCGTAAGCAAGTGGTTTAGAAACTTTCAAAGTTACCTTTGCGATATCATTCATGTTGATCTTCTGATCATCAGTGATATTCTCCAAAGTGTTGATATTCACCTTATAGTCGACGGCAGTAACCAAACCCTGAACCTCATCAGTGGCATGTTTGATGATGTATTTCTGTCTCAACTGAAGTGGACGGTGGTTCAACCAGCAAACCATCAACTCCACCTGCTGGCCAACGTGAGGAATCTCACTGCTCTTCACAATCTGTGAACCACGGCTCACATCGACATCATCAGCCAACGAGATGCTGATACTCTGCGGAGCCTGAGCCTCATCAATCTGCTTTGTCCCCTCGTCGATACGAGAAACAGTCGACTCAGTATATGAAGGAAGTACCGTCACCTTATCTCCAACCTTGATTGATCCGCTCGCTACACGTCCGGCATATGCACGATAATCAGGCCACTCAGCAGTTTGAGGACGAACCACATACTGCACAGGGAAACGGAAAGGAAGTTCATCAATTCCCTCCTTCAATGGAACTTGCTCCAACAGATGAAGAAGAGTTTCTCCCTGATACCAAGGAGTATTCTCAGAAGGATTTACCACATTATCTCCCTTCAAAGCAGAGATAGGAATAAAGTAGACATGTTTCAAACCAAGCAATTTGGCGATGTTAGCATACTCTCTCTTGATATTTTCATACACTTCCTCAGAGAAATCCACTAAATCCATCTTATTGATTGCCACAATAACATAGTCAATCTTAAGTAGCGACGCGATGTATGAATGACGTTTAGTTTGCTCGATGATACCGTTGCGGGCATCCACCAAGATGATAGCGGCATCAGCGGTAGAAGCGCCAGTCACCATGTTTCTTGTATATTCGATATGGCCTGGAGTGTCAGCAATAATAAACTTACGCTTTGGAGTGGCGAAATATCTGTATGCGACGTCGATAGTGATACCCTGCTCTCTTTCTGCTCTAAGACCGTCAGTTAGCAAAGCCAAGTTGACTTCGGCATTTCCAAGACGTTCAGATGCAGCCTCCACAGCCTCCAACTGATCCTCAAAGATAGACTTTGAATCATACAAAAGTCGTCCAATCAATGTTGATTTACCATCGTCGACACTACCTGCTGTAGTGAATCTCAACAACTCCATGTCTAGGTAACCAGTACCCACTTTATTTTCTATATTGCTCATAATTTAATTTCTTTTTATAATTCTGTATTTGGAATTTATTGAGGATTGCAAAGGGCGGAACGCCCTTGCCCCTATACCTCCGCGAACC
>JAZUGF010000139.1:0-11221 GCA_045641065.1 Paludibacteraceae bacterium
CGCTTGATGGAACGAACCTTTGGCATCCAAGCCGGAGTTTCCCCAACAGCGGTTATACACCCTGAATCAGGAATCATATTTTTCTTTTCCATAACGCTAAGTTTTATTAGTATTATTTTTGTTTCTGTTTACTATTTTCTGCAAAGATAAGATTAAAGTGTTGAACACCACAGTATATAGAAAGTTTTCATTCTAATTCTTAATATTCAAATTGAGGTTCTGCTACCATTGCCATATCATTATTCTCATGAAACAAATATTTTTTTACCCCACATCCAGAAAATCTTTTCTCAAAAACATAGTTTCTGTGATATTTCATATATTCCATACGCGATGGATTAATAAAATCTTGATGTAGACGGAATTTTGCAAGATAATTACAGATATCCGAATCTAACACTTTTGAAGGTATAATTAAACCATTATCATCAAAAGTCATATATCCCAAATCAAACAACGAATCTGTACTTTTGCTTAACAAGAGCCCATTGTTCACATCAAACTGAGCATTTCCATCATTATCACAATGACTATATGGTTTTATGTGACTGGCAATAAGTACAGGATACGATAAACCTTCAAGCATACATTTAGGTTTTTTACTCGCATAATGAGCACAACTTTCCTCTTCCAATTCTGATTTGTACACACGTTGAAGGTAAGGGTCTCTAACTGCCTTTCTGGTTTCCTCATCGTCACCAAAAAGTCTAACCGCATCAGTCTTGAAATAAATAGCATTTTCATGAACTTGAAGGTCATCTAATCGACCAAGTAGGTTTTTCAAATGTGAAATTTGATTATACTTTCTTCCAATAAATCCGTTTTTGTCGATTTCAAAGAATACTTTATCTAGTTCTTCTCTATCAAGGAATCCCTTCTTATACTTATCAATGTCAATTGACATCAATGCTACCAAAGCTCTATTATCAACGGAGCCTACTTCTTCTAACGTTTTTAGGAAGAAATTGATTTGGCCGTAACCACGCACATCAGGTTTAGTCATTGAATTATTAAAGTTACAATGGCGATAAACAATTTTCGACAAAAGGCTCTGCCTTTTCCTATTTGTTATAGCATTTGTGTATTCTTTAGCTTCAGGCACATACCCTCGCAAATATGGCTTCAGAAATCCTAACTTAACCAACTGGTTTATTGCTTTTCTTACGGAGGGTTCGGTTATTCCAGTTGTTTCACAAACTTGTTGCTGAAGTCTTCGATATTTTTCTTCTGAATAAGTATTGTCACATTGTTCATCTAAAAAAAACAAACACGTTTTTAGGACGGATAGAAAATTATCTCCGTTCGTGTCAGTATAGGCTGCAGTATAGCTCCAATACTCTTCATATATTTGGTTCTCTCTATTTCTCATTGTTATTTATTCTTTACCACAAACAAATATTCAATATCATTTTGTTTATTTTCTTTACCTGTTACTCTATATACGTAAGGCATTTCGTGAACCTCCACATTATCTGAGTATTTTGACAACAACTGAAGGAGTTCTTCTTTTGAAGGTTTTGAACGGCTGTTATAACTGAGCATCCAGTATTTGTATTTGCCAAGTTTACTGAATAAGTTATCGAACTGTTCGATAATAGTATTCTTGTCAATAAAATTATTATCAAAAGGTTCAACCTTCTTCCCTTCAATATAAGTATCCAACAAGCCATAAAAACCGAAATAGTCGTTCATGGTTCCTGCATAAGGAGGATCCAAATAAATAACATCGGCATCTATTTTCTCTATGGCTTTATAAACGTCCAAATTGAATGCTTTGTTGCCCTTGCCATTATTGAATACAGCATTATTATATTCTTTTAAGTTGTCTTCAAAATGAAATTGGAAGCTTTGATTGTGGTAATGTCTTCTTCGACCGTACTTCGCATAACTAAGTTCTTCATTCCTCAGTTCAACAACTTTTTCCCATTTTATAGTAAAACGAGAATAAGGCATTTTTCTGATCATTGCTCTTCTCATAAGAGTAAATGCCATTGCCTTCTTGTACTTGTCTTTGATTTTGATGATGTTTTCTCTGATTCTATCTAGATCTTTACATTCATCTGGGAAATAATACTGGTCAGCGAAGTTTTGGAACATAAAACCCTCCGTTGCATCTCCGCTGAATATCTTTGAAATGTCTTTATCGTCAATAATCTTATCGTTGTTCTCAATAAGTGCCTGTGCGATATAATAATTTATCTTAAGAATATCATTTGCATAGACGGTAAGACCTTTCTCTTTTGCCATATAGCCAACAGAACAACCTCCGCAGAATACATCTAAAAAGGAAGTTGCGTCAGTAGGAATAAGAGAATATATCCAGTTTACAATCTTCTCTTTATTGCCAATATAATTTACTGTAGGATAAGCCATTATAACATTGTCTTTACAGCTTCAGCTATTGCCTTTGCCAATACAGGAGGAACCGAATTTCCGACCATCTGCTGTTGCTTAATTTTATTACCAAGGAAAATATACGAATCTGGGTATGTTTGAATTGCAGCCAACTCTCTTACTGTCAATGCCCTATTTTGCTCATAGTGAAATACTTTACGCATATCGCCTGTTATACAAATAGAAGGTTTTGTACTATCATATCTAATATATTTGCGGATATCGCCCTTTTGAGGACGAATGTTCTCAGGAATGTCATCTCTGCCACCGCCATCCTTTACATACGACATTTTTTCTAACATTTGCACAGAATGAACCATTGCTTCATGGTTTGGAACATTCGATGACTCTCCACTTTGTAATACAGGATAATGACCGATTGCATCTTTTATAGTTGGGGGTTCTCCTTCAACCCTTTTGGGAAAGTGTACTTGATACATGTGGTTATCGGTTAACTTGCCGATAAACAAAACACGGTATCGTTTTTGTGGCACACCATACTCCGAAGCACATACAATACGTGCTTCAACTACATACCCTAATGCTTCAAAATGTTGCTTTATTTCTTCTCTTGTTTGACCATTAAGTCTGGTATAAAGCCTTGCAACGTTTTCCATCACAAAACACTTAGGTCTAACAAGTTTTACTACTCTTACAAACTCCTTGAACAGGTGATTTCTTGGGTCATCAGCAAATTGTCTGCCGATATTTCCAGCCATACTAAAACCTTGACATGGCGGACCTCCTATAACAACATCTACATCTTGACCATTTATTAGTTCAAGAATTTTCTCATCTTCTAATTTCGTTATATCACATTCTATAAGATTATGATCAGGGAAATTGTATCGATACGTATCACATATTTCATGATCATATTCTACTGAAAATACATTTTCATATCCTGCCCAATCGAAACCAAGAGAAAAACCTCCTGATCCCGAAAACAAATCTATATATTTTGGCATCTGCGTCAATATTTTGTACGCTTACTTATCCATTACAGCATTAACGAGCAATTTCTTTGGGCAAAAAGAACGTGGACTTAACTTTATCCACATTCTGAGGCCCTAGGAATTGCCCGTTCAAACAGATAAGTCAAGCCCACGCCATAGGACGCAGGCATTTACTGACTTATTCGTGTTTGAACATTTCTAAAATTTCCTAGGTTTCAGAATGATACCGAATAAATAGCAAACGCTATGTTAATAAAATGTTATGTCAAGAATTATATTTCTGTTTCTTAAAATACGATTACATTATCATCAAATTTAGACACTCGCAACGATTTTATCTCAAAATACTGACACCAATTCATTTCCGCCTTTTGAAAATTTATAATGTTTGCGAATATCCCAAATTAAGACAAATATATAAAAAAAACAATGTTTTTATTTATGTCCTATTAAAATTTCAGTTTATTTACTTATATTTTATACGAGGCTATAGAATCAAGGAGTTGTCCCAAATGAAATGGGTTAGTTAATTCCATTTCATCAAAACAACTCAGCCGGATTCATCTTCAAGAATGTCTCTGCTGGGAATCCATTTGGGCCAACTACCAAAGTGTTAGAGCAATTAAAATGCTCTTTCACATATTCCAAACCTTTATTGGTCATTTCATCGTTACTTTTCACTTCAATGGCAACCAATTCGTTCTTCTTCTTTATTAGATAGTCGACCTCCATATTGCCTTCTCTCCAATAGTATACCTCATAATTGCCAATCAAGGCATTTGTTACAATATGAGCGCCTATAGCCGATTCGTAAATACGTCCCCATAACTTTGGATCAGACAACGCATCATCAATACGCTTATTGGAATAGACATTTTTCAATGAGTTATTATAAACCTGGAATTTTGGCACTGACGCTCTTTTTCTTGCCATATCAACTGCATATTTCTGTAAACCTGTCACTAAGCCGCTGTCATTCAAAAGACTTAGATAAGACGACAACGTTGTCGTATTACCAGCGTCTTGCAATGATCCTAACATTTTTGTCAGCGACAATATTTCTCCAGAATATGAAGATGATAATTCAAACGTTTGCCTTAATAATGCAGGTTTGTTTATCGGAGTATTCATAAGAATATCCTTATTTATAGTAGACTCAATTATTGAAGAATAAATATATTCCTCCCATCTTTCTGCATCATGTATAAGGTCGGCAGCTCCAGGATATCCACCATAATAAATATACTCTTCCATTGTGAATCCAAACGCATCCTGCATCTCCTGTAAATTCCAATGGGACATTTTTATAGTCTCAAATCTTCCTGCCAAACTCTCAGACAAGCCCTTTGCTATCATAACACGAGATGACCCCAAAAGAACGACCTTGACTGGAATTTCATTAAATGAATCCATATCCCATTCTTTCTTCATGATTTCACTCCAATTGGAAATTTTCTGTATTTCATCTATCACAAGAATTATTTCCGATAGATTTTCCGATTTCAATCGTTGACGAGCCACCGTCCAACATTCACTTATCCATGAATAATTAGAAGCAGGCACTGCATCAGCAGTGAAAAACAAATATGGTTTACCACATTTCTTTAATGCTTGTTTCACTCCTGTCGTCTTACCAACCTGACGTGGGCCCATAACAACCTGTATGAACTTTCTTGGTTCACAAAGACGATCTATTATTTTTTTTATACCATTTCTTTCGTACATAACAAATGTATTTTCCGCAAAGATAACAAAAGACTAAAGAAATTACTCAGTCCACTGAGTAAAATCACTCAGTCCATTGAGTAATTCAAAAAAAAATCGTCATTGACAAATACAACGCACGGCCGTGCGTCTCTACGAAATTTGAATTATGCAAATGTTCTTTAGAATATGATCCACTATCCAAATTTCTTCAACATCTCTGCATAAGCGACGTTGATCTCAGCCATCTTTCTCACACACTCGTCAAGATTATTGGCATTCTTAGGCAGATCCGGATGCCATGTCTTAGCCAACATTCGGTAGGCCGAAACAACCTCTTCACGAGTTGAATCGACAGGGATTCCAAGCACTGAGAAGGCAGTTGAATTAGTTGAATAATAGGTTTTGCGTTTTGAATTATCTCCCGTATGTTTTTTCTTGTTTGATTTTTCCGAATCGTCAGAACTCTTTTTACTTGAATTAGCCTCAGTTTTTTTATCACTTCTCAGCGGTCCGTATCGACGGTGCAACTTAGTTATCAGCGATTGGTTCAACTTCATACCAATCATAACTTTATCCAAGAAATTCCACTCATCATCAGAGATTCCGTCGTCAGTGATTGCAATTTTGTACAAGAGTTGAATCAACGCCTTCTTTCTACTATTGCTGAGAGTATTAATACTCTGCATGACATCATCCAAATCAAATAGTTTGACTCTGAATATAGACACCATAAGAGGAAGATCGCATTTGATTTTTGCAAACGACTGGAATAGGTGGAGCATCTGCACATGTCTCTCATCAAACGAAGGGCCCAAATTGACCACATTAGCAATAAGATGAGCCATATCAGAATGCAGACGAGGGACATTTCTTTCATAATCATTCTTGTCTTCTTTTTCGTCTTGAGAATGGACGGAGACATCCTTAGAATCTGAAGTCTTACGATTCCATCTATATTTATCATTCTTAAATTTCTCGTATGCCTCCCGGCCATATTCCTTTGCAGCATACAACATTAACAGAACGATTAAGACAGACACAATCAACTGCTTTGTGTGGTTTTCCTTTACTTCAACAAAATTTTTGGAAGACAATTTAACATCTCTTATTGTCGAGCCATACATATAATCATCGCCTCCGAATTCATAAGTCAATTTATTACTCTTAAATGCTTTGGGATTTATAATTCCAAGTTTCGGATTCAGCAACACATTATTGTCGTACTTATCTTTCACAGACAACAGACGTAACTGTTTCTCTCCAAAGTACACCTTCAACCATATAGGATAGTTTGTGTTTATTGCATTATCATAAATTTGGATTATTTCTCGAGAAAGACATAAATCTCTCCCCTCTTTGTCATTACGGAAGAAATACCTGCTTCTAAAAGATGGAACAGTCGTGAACTTATCTGTATAGAATTCATAATCATGTTTATATTTTTTATAGTTCTCACTGAACCTCTTAAAACTTCCTCCATGTCTATTACGATCTTCTTTTGTTTTGTCATATGCATTTGCAGTGCTGTACTTAATCTTAATTCTCTTCTCTCCATCTACATGAATACTATTGAGGATATACAAAGTATTTTCCCCTTCTTTTATCGTACCAACATTAATTTTCTCAATTTCTCCTGAAAATTTAGCGACCAGCGAGTCTTTTGTTGGATAAGAGACAATGTAAAGTTCATCCTTTCCATTAATTCTCACGTTCGACAATGTATCCCATCGGCTCATGAAGGTCTGACCATATTTTATCTCACCATATTTGATTTCCCCAGAAGCATCTTGGCTTTTTACTGAAAAATATGGCATCGGATATTGAGCATGAGATTTTGATGCAGAAGGAATAAATTCAGCATATGTAGGAGTTTTCTTCATTTCAGGGTCCTCCATGTCATAATAACTGCGTTCATCCCTATCCATTTCTATTCTTTCCGTCACTGCATATGCATCTTTCTTCGAATCTTCTTTAGAGTCCTCCGATATTTTTTGATGTTGAGGCAAGGCATTATAATCCAAATTATGTTTGCGATACAAAGCAACGACTCCTTTTACAAACGGATATTTGTCAGAGTAGACTCCATGACGAATATCACAAATCGTACTACAATCAATATCCTCCTCATAATTCTCATCTGATAATTCAATATTAGTATACGACTCCTTAAAAGGCCATGTTTTTTCAAATGTAGGCACAGAAAACCCCTTCAACTTTACTTTGTAAGAGTCGTCTTGTCGCAGCCATACACAGCACTCACCATACATATCTGTGCTGATATGATATGATTGGTTCGTCATTTCAGACGTGATTTCCAAATCAGAATACGGAATAGGATAGAATCTATCGTCTTTAATATTGAAAGAGATTTCCTTAAACTCGCAGTCATAAGGCAACGAAGTCCACCATCCAAACTTATTCAACTCAGCCTCATACTCATTTTCTTTACGGAAAGCATAAGTTTCAAATGTCCATCTACCGTTTGTCTCATCAAAATGCCACATTGATAAAGTGTCAGGAGAAACAGATTCAGCAGATCCTTCTGAGATTTCATGTGGAGGCACTTTGAATGAAACCTTATAACGTCCATCCTTTTTCAAATGAATTTTATTCGAAATTGAGTTAAAGGTCTCAAACATATCAACTCTAAACGAAACAACATCATTATCATAATCCACCGTCGACATACCATTGGGCACACTGACTAATTTTCCAACAATTCCGTCGCCAGGCAAGACATTTGTCATATTTTCAGGATCAATCTCCCAAACCTGTGTTTTTACTTCACCTGAGACAAGCAATCCATACGTACTTCTCAAGTCGCTGTTCTTTATATTGACTTTTATATTTTCAGAATTTAGAATAGTGTTTCTGGCGTAAAAAAACGGGCAAGTAGTATCCTTCATTCGAGGCAAACGATTGTTCACAAAGCAGTCCTTAAAGTTTTTCAACTTGACAGCTGCATAAGTGAGTCCATTCAATCGATATCTAACCACCATATTTGGACGGTACTGGCTTTCATACAACATTCCTTTCTCTAAAGGTCCGAAATCACTCACTCGTTCCTCATGTTCCCCTTCGTGAACTTTCATAGCCACGTCAATACTCTTCTCATTTCTCTGACATGAAACGAACAAGATTGGAAGGATAACAACCAATAGACTCAGCACATATTTTGAAATGTTTTTTGCCATTTTACCGATGAAATTACAATCTACAGGCAAAAGTACTAACTAATTGGAACATTACAAATTAAGAATCATACATTGCAAATTGTGAATTTCAAAACGTGACAAATGTACCAAACAGCATGCACACAAATATTTATCAAGCATTTAACTTTATCTGCAAATACCACAGATTATCATTTTTTTATTTTAGCGTCCGATAAATATCTATTACCATTACATAATTTAGACATGAAGAAAACACTACTTACTATCGTCGCATCTGTGGCGACTTTGTTCGGAGCCTCTCTCCAATCGTTTGGAGTGACGGTTTCCAACCCGCTTATCTATTCGGATGTGCCGGACCCATCTGTCATCCGTGACGGTAACAAATATTATATGGTGAGCACTACAATGCACTGTGCTCCTGGTGTGCCAATCATGATGTCGGAAGATCTTTCCAACTGGCGTACCGTCAACTATGCATATCAAACTCTTGATAATGGCGACAACCAGAATCTAAACGCTGGCAAGCATGCTTACGGCAAGGGTTCATGGGCTTCTTCTCTTCGCAAACACAAAAACAAATATTATATCCTTACTCCGTCGTACACAACTGGCAAGACTCATCTTTTCTCTACTGACGATATTGAGAACGGCACTTGGGATGAGGTCCGTTTGCCTTTCTATCACGACCCTTCCCTATTCTTCGACGACGATGATCGCGCATACATCATCTACGGAAGTGGAGGATTTAATTTGGTGGAGCTTAACAGTGATCTTAAAGGAGTGAAGAACGGATCGACTAAACTAAACATTCCTATCGACCAGACTACCGGCACTACAGGCTATATCGTGAAGTGTGAGGGTGCTCACATGGAGAAAGTCGACGGCAAGTATTATCTATTCGCTATCTCTTGGCCAAACGGCAAATGTCGCACTGAGTTGGTGTTCCGTTCAAGCAGTTTGACTGGCAACTACGAAGGCAAAATCGCATTGCAGGAGAACGGTGTGGCGCAGGGAGGTATCTTCGACACTCCAGAAGGCAAATGGTATGCGATGTTGTTCCGCGACTCAGGTGGTGTGGGACGTATTCCTTGGCTTATCCCAGTGACATGGCAGAACGGTTGGCCTAACATGGGCAACCAGGCAGCACGTAGCGTCGACTTGCCAAACGCTGTTGAGCCAGCTTATAGCATGGCGACGTCGGACGATTTCGAGTCGACTACCCTACCTCTTGAGTGGCAGTGGAATCACAACCCAGACAATTCCAAATGGTCGTTGTCGGCTCGCCCAGGATATTTGCGAATCACAACAGGACGCACAGACAAATCTCTATACTGGGCGAAGAACACTTTGACTCAGAAGACATTCGGACCTAAATGTTCAGGTCGTGTGGCTCTTGACGTAAGAGGAATGAAAGACGGTGATGTAGCCGGACTTGTTGCACTACAGGACTCATTCGGATTCGTAGGCGTAGAGAAGCAGTGGGGAAAATACAATATCGTGCAGAATAAAACAGTCGTTAGAAATGCATCAGTTCCATTGAACAGCGACGTCGTATATCTAAGAATCGACTTTGATTTCACTAAAGACAGAGCCTATTTCTTCTACAGCACCGACAATCAGAAGTGGAATTCCATCGGAAAGGATATTCCTCTTCCATACACACTTGGAATGTTTGCCGGCTATAAATTCGGATTGTTCAATTATGCGACGTCGCAAACAGGAGGATACGCCGATTTCGACTGGTTCAAGGTGGGCGAGGATGTTTACGACGAGATCTATCTTGACGCGATTAAAGAGCCAGAAGTTGTCGGACCATACAATGAGTCCGCAGCACAGATTCCAGGCGTTGTGGAGGCAGAAAACTATAACACTGGCGGAAATAACATCTCATACTACGATAAAGACAGAAGCAATCGTGGCGGAGAGTACAGAAAAGACGGAGTGGACATCTATGCGTCGGATGAGGCTAACGGATTTGCAATCGGATATTGTGAGGCAGACGAATGGTTGAACTATACAGTGAATGTAGCTGAAGAGGGAGAGTATGTAGTGACTGTCAGAGCAAGTGAAGAGGGAGAAGTTGAGGCAGGAACTATACATGCGACTCTTACTGACAATGTCAATGGCAGTTCGATCGACATCGAAATTGGCAGCACTGGCGATTGGGACGTATATGGAGAGTTTCCACAGGCAAACAGAATCAAACTCCCTGCTGGCGAATCCACACTAGAACTGACAATCAAGAAATCGTGGGTTAACATCGATCGTTTGACATTCACAAAGTGGGATCCATCAAATGTAGATAATGCAGAAGCAAACAAGGTGGTTGTGGTAGCGACACCGTCGGCAATAAAGATTATCGGAATTGACGAGCCATTTAAGGCTGAAATCATCAATGCTGAAGGAAAGATCATTATAAGTAGAGACGCGAGATCTCGCGTCTTCACAGAATCTCGCGTCTTCACAGAGATTCCGACATCAGGAATTATGTCCGGTGTCTACACAGTCAGAATTTCAACAGAAAACGCAGTGGTTTGCAAGAAAATCACACTCAAATAGCATAACATAATACCCTTTCGAGACGTTAACGTTGACGTTGACGATAACGTTAACAAACAAAAATGCCGTGGCGAAGATGTTAGCCACGGCATTTTTGTTTCAAGTTTCAAATGGGAATATCATTCCACTGTGATTCCCGTACGTTTAGTTTTCACAGAGTAAGAGAACTTCAACTCTTTCTTCTCACCGGGTTTCAATGTAAGTTTCCAAGTAAGTTTTCCCTCTGTCTCGTCGACTTCCGCTCCACCATTATTAGTCAATACCACCTTGATATCGTCGACAGTGGATACTGGGAACTGATCCTCAACGGTCACCTTAACAGACACAGATTTATTATTCTTAACTGTGATCATCCATTCACGTTCCACCTTGTCGGATGTCTTGATAAGATTCTTAGAAGAATAAGTACGCATATCTTTTCTGTCGACT
>JAZUGF010000140.1:0-11327 GCA_045641065.1 Paludibacteraceae bacterium
GTGTATCAAAACTCAATTTATAAAAAATCAAACTATCAAAATGTAAGTTGATTTTTAATTTCGCCAAAAATATAGTCGTGTCAGAGACTTAACTGTAATTTTTAAGTTCTGAAACGGCTTTATTCATATAAAAAGTGACAAAATGTAAGCTCGAAAAACTTGGTTTTACATTTTGATACACCCTCTCTCCTATTTTTAGTCCATATTATATAATTTAGAGACGCAGGATTGCTACGTCTCTACAATTAACCATTGAACCTTACTTGAATATTCAATTTAATATATAATTCGTCTCCTTTCATTTCAATTTTGCCAAATTCATGACGTGAAGTACTAGGAGTATCAAAAAAAGTATTCTTAAACAAATAATCTTCTAAATCATTTCTGTCAAAGAAATGATAGCAAACAACATCACCATTTTCTTTAACTACAATATAACCTCCATTTGCATTGTATTTTCCATCCCACAATGTTGATGGAGTCATTCCAAGTGCAAAATTCAACAAGAACTGTTTTATTTTGTATTCATATATTAATGGATGTGAACCATTAGGAAAAGATAGAGGATTTAAAACTTTTAATTTTTCAACTACATCACTTATTTTATTAATTCCACCAAAATAATACAATTTTAAGGCTTCTGCTATAAGTTTGGGCATACAAAAATCCAACAACTGTAGATTAGAATTAAATACAGAAGAAACAACATTTTCAAAAGAAAGATTTGCCCCATATTCGTCTAAAAAATCCTTCTTTTTCTTAAACTTATCAAGACTATTGAACTCGTTTATTTTATTTATACTTAGTGGAAATCCATTGATTTTATATAAGAAATTTGAACCATCCTTATTGGCATTCAAAAGTGTAGAATTACCACCTAATTTAGACTTAATACTGTATCCTAATTCTGGTTTTATTCCTGTGGTTAAATTATGAATTACAATCCTTATGTCTGCTTTATCCGCACTTTTAGCTTTTATAGTATAACAACCAATTTTGATCATAAAAGCTTCTATGTGTTCATCGCCTTCTGTTCCTTTTAAAGATTTTATAAAACTCAATAAATATTGAGCTTCTGAATTAAAATCAGATTGAGAAACAGAACGAGAATCAAAAGTAACGCACTGCTTATCTGCATCTATGCAATAAGAAATGCGGTCTTTACTATCATCTCTGAATATCTTTAATATTGGATAAAACTTATCTTCATAAATATTAGTTTCTCCATCCCCAGAATACAATTTACCATCTGCCAACAAACGGAAAAAAGCATATAATTCACTCCATTCTCCTTTATTACCGCTAACCATATTCTATAAATTTAATCTTTTAATAATTTCATTAGCAGTTGCCTGGATTGCTGGAACTGCAACTGAATTTCCAAACTGTTTATATGCGGAAGCATCTGAAACAGGTATGATAAAATTATCTGGAAACCCTTGTAATCTTGCCCATTCTCTTGGCGTCATTCGTCTAATACCTTGACGATTCACCTCTCCCTTGATTTTAGTTACTGGTGTAAAATCTATCAATCTATTATCTATAACTAAATTTCGTTCTCTTCCCATCCCTCCTACTACAATAGCATTTGCAATCTGATCATCTGCTATTATTTCGTATCCGAAGCCATGCCCTTTTGCCGCATGACGTTCTTTATGATTAATCAATGTCTGAATATACTGTGTTGATAACCAATACTTCACAGACGGACATTCCTTCTCCTTTATATCAATAAAGCGTTTAGTATCGTCTGAAGGAATAGGATACGCAAATTCAGAGACGCCAACATCCTTTCTAAATCCTACAATATAAACACGTTCCCTATGTTGGGGAACTCCAAAATTCATTGCATTTACTATCTGAGGATCTGGTACATAATAATCCAAATCATTACGAAGAACATTCAATATCGTATCTATTGTTTTTCCTTTGTCATGTATAAGAAGCCCCTTTACGTTCTCTAAAAAAAATGCCTTAGGTCTTTTTCTCTTAATTATTTCAGCAACATCAAAAAATAATGTCCCTCTAGTCTCTTCAAACCCCCTTCTTTTTCCAGCTAATGAAAATGCTTGGCAAGGAAAACCCGCACATAGAATATCAAAACCGTCAGGGATATAACTTTTTGTCTCTTCCTTAGTTATATCTCCAAATGGCACTTCTCCATAATTTGCAAAATATGTAGTTTTCGCTTGATCATCCCATTCAGATGAAAATACACATCTACCTCCTAAATTCTGCATTGCCATTCTAAATCCTCCAATTCCAGCAAACAAATCAATAAATGTAAATTTTGAATTTTTTTGAGGCAAAAAAGGAACATTAAAAAAATCTGGGAACAAACTGTGTTGAACGGAAACACCATCATTCTCACAAGCAATCATCGCATTATTTGTAACACCATCCCCTAATAGAGACAAAGTGTCTGGGGCTGTCTTTTCTATTATTCTTTTATATGATTTGATAGATTCATATCCATAGTTATGAAGAAAATGCGACAATAATGCATTTTCATTATTAATAAGATTTTTTTTCTTTGTTACATTTTCTTTTTCCATTTTCTCTTTACTTTACGATACAACTGTAGAACTAAATAATTAAATTAAATAAAGCCAGACAAATAAAAACACCTATGGAAGTTTTAATTTTGCATCGCAAAACAAAACCTAACCATAGGTTTATAAGCATTCGCAATCAATCATACTATAATTACGAATTATGAATTAAGCATTATGCATTAATACTTAATCTTATGTCTGTTCGCTCTTTTCTTGCGATACTCCTCCTTCATCTTGGCAGCACCTGAACCATGCGTACCCTTCTGATAAGATGTCTTTTTGGCTTTAGTCTTCACCTTATCGGAATTCTGATTTTTGCTGTCGTCAGAAGCCTTCTTTTTGAAAACCATGCCATTCAATATGATGTCTTCAATTGTTCCGCTCATAGTCTATAATATTTTCTCCGAGACCTTCGTGTCTCTGTGGTTTTTAATTAACGCTCGCCCTTACGGGCTCGCGTTGTAGTATAGGGTTAGGGCGTTCCGCCCTTAACAATCCTCGTTCTCTGAGCTTTAATCCAATTTCAATACTTCCAAGAATGCTTTCTGTGGTACTTCCACTGTTCCGATCTGCTTCATACGCTTCTTACCACGTTTCTGCTTCTCCAAAAGCTTTCTCTTACGCGAAATATCTCCTCCGTAACATTTTGCCGTAACGTCTTTGCGAACCGCCTTGATAGTTTCACGAGCAATAATCTTCGCACCAATTGCGGCCTGAATTGCTACCTCAAACTGCTGTCTTGGGATCAACTCTTTCAACTTCTCACACATTCTCTTTCCAAGTCCGTATGCGTTGTCGATATGTGTCAATGTAGAAAGGGCATCAACTGGCTCTCCGTTAAGCAAAACGTCAAGTTTGATCAACTTGCTCTCTCGCATCTCACTTGGATGATAGTCGAACGACGCATATCCCTTAGAGATACTCTTTAGCTTATCGTAGAAGTCGAACACGATCTCTCCAAGCGGCATGTTATAGATTAGTTCGACGCGATTGCCGGATACATAATCCTGTCGCACCAACTCTCCACGTTTGCCAAGACAAAGTGTCATGATCGGTCCGATATACTCGGCAGCTGTGATAATGGAAGCCTTGATATATGGCTCCTCAATATGGTCAATAAGAGTGATGTCTGGCAAACCTGATGGGTTGTGCACCTCGATCATCTCTCCCTTCTTTGTGTAGACGTTGTAACGAACGTTTGGCACCGTGGTGATGACATCCATGTCGAACTCACGGTCAAGACGCTCCTGGATGATCTCCATGTGAAGCATTCCCAAGAATCCACAACGGAATCCAAATCCCAACGCCAACGACGACTCAGCCTGGAATGTCAACGACGCATCGTTAAGCTGAAGTTTCTCCATCGACGCACGCAAGTTCTCGAAATCCTCTGTCTCAATTGGATAAACACCGGCGTAAACCATCGGTTTTACCTCCTCAAAACCTTCGATTGCCTTCTCACATGGTCTTTCGACGTGGGTGATGGTATCTCCCACCTTAACCTCTGTACTTGTCTTGATACCTGAGATGATATATCCCACGTTACCTGCAGACATCTCCTTCCTTGGCTCCATATCCAAACGAAGGATACCAATCTCGTCGGCAAGATACTCTTTCTCCGTCGCAACGAATTTCACCTTGTCGCCAGGATGGAAAGTACCGTTGACAACCTTATAATATGCGATGATTCCACGGAATTGGTTGAACACAGAGTCGAAAATCAAACACTGCAATGGAGCATCCGGATCACCCTTTGGCGGACGGATTCTCTCGACAATTGCACGAAGAATATCCTCAACACCCTCACCTGTCTTACCGCTGGCACGAAGCACCTCGCTTCTGTCGCAACCAAGAAGATCTACAATCTGATCCTCCACCTCTTCTGGCATAGCTCCAGGTAGGTCGATTTTATTCAAAATAGGAATAATCTCCAAGTCGTGCTCAAGAGCCATATAAAGATTGGAGATTGTCTGTGCCTGAATACCCTGTGACGCGTCTACAATAAGCAACGCACCCTCACACGCAGCAATAGAACGAGACACCTCGTAAGAGAAATCCACGTGTCCTGGAGTATCAAGAAGATTCAACACATATTTTTGCTTTGATTGAAATTCTGCCTTATCGCCAGTGTAAGCGTAGTCCATCTGAATAGCATGGCTCTTAATCGTAATTCCTCTCTCTCTCTCAAGTTCCATGTCATCCAACACCTGGGCCTGCAAGTCCTTTCCTGTGACTGTCTTGGTCATTTCCAAAAGTCTGTCGGCTAGAGTACTCTTACCATGGTCGATGTGTGCGATAATACAAAAATTTCTAATATTTTTCATCTTATATATAATTTGAGTGCGAATTTACTTATTTTTGCCTAAAATACGGCATATAAGCACTGAAATTACATGGATAAAAACGCAAATTCACTATATAAAGAGGTTTGCAGCAATGTTTTTGCTGACAAAATCAATAATGCGTTGCTTGTTTTGGTTCATTTGATCGCTACTCTTAAAAATCTTGGCGTAGACGACAAGCAAAACGCTCTTTCCTTGAAAGCGGAGCAACTTTCCCGCAATTTGGAGTTCATTCTTAAGTATGCTTTCGACGCTACTATTGACGAGAATACATTTGGAATGCTTCTTTCTACAAAACAGGAGATTCTTGCCATCGCCGACGACGTGATGGGCCATCACAACCTTTCAAAATATACTTTTGTAAACGACGCAGAGAAATACAAATGTATTTACAAAAGTAAAGACATTAGAAATCTATTCTTTGAGATTGAAGAGATCAACGGACAAAGAATGCTGAATGGCGACCGTGGTGATATTACAAATGTAAATAATAAAAGATTGTCAGAAATCAGGTGTGAAATATTCCGTCATTTACTTTTGTGTGATGACTTTACAAATGACGATTTAGAATTGTATACACGCTATTTTGGCAATGAGTTTATTTCTGTATCCGACAAATGTGTCTTTACATCTGGATTGATGTTCGGTATGCTTAACCGATTCTGCATCAACCGATTCAAACTAATCTTGAGGCTCTGTCAAAACCGTGACAATCGTATAAAAGTACGTGCAGCAACGGCTTTGCTACTGTGTGGATACATCTACAACACCCGTTTACAACTGTATCCTGATGTTTTTGAGGAGGCTAAACGTCTTTCCGCCACTGATGATCTATCTGAGGTACTTCAACTTATCCATTGCCAGTTTATACGCTGCAAATACACTCAGCAGACGCAAACAAAGCTAAAGGAGGATTTCCTTGATAAAGTGGATATGAATAATCTCTTTGGAAAGGATGATATGGGCATTAACACCGATATTTTCAACAAAGATTCCATCAGCGAGGACACGATTAAGGAGTATGCCCAAATGCAGTTTATGGGTGAGGATCTTTTAAGCCATACAACGCTGTTTTTTACCAATTCTTTCTTCTCGGAGATATCTAACTGGTTTCAGCTACTAAACGAGGAATCAGAGCTGTTTAATGAGCTAAAATCGACATCTGCCGACCAACTGAAGATGTTGGTTCCACTTGTAGACAATGAATATATCAGTGATCCTGACAAATATGGACTAATTTACACTTTGAAATCGATGCCGATGGCTGATACATTTGTAAAGCAGATGATGAATGCCAAAGGTATAGATACGGATTCGTTGAAGATTACACATGATGAATTAGCATTGAATACAAATGTAATCAGATACATTATTGGATTGAGCCGATTTTATAAGTCGTTTACAAATGCAAGTTCGTTTGTCAATCCATTTAATTCAAGTTTACATTTGTATAATATTGCATTCCTGCCTAATACAAATAAATTTATAGAGCCAGTTGGTGATCTATTCTTTGAGAAAGGAGCTTACAACGAAACAATTGAGGCTTATAAGAAATTAGGTAGTTTACAAACGGAAAAAACAATACAAAAAGTAGGATTGTGCTACCAACAATTGGAAGACTACTCCTCTGCCCTTGCCCACTACAACCAGGCTCTGCTTTACAATGGTGATGATGTGTGGACACTGTCGAGAAAAGCATTCTGTGAATATAAACTTGGCAAAGTGGCTGAAGCAAAAGCTACAATGGTACAAATCATTGAGTTAGATCCTGATAACATTGCTATTCGTAAGAAGTTGGCCAACCTTACTTTGGCTGAAAAAGACTATGATACAGCGTTGAAACAATTGTATTATCTTGAATTCAACCTAAAGAAAGAAGACGACGATTCAGTTATCCGTCTGATCGCTAACTGCCTAATGCAGTCTGGCTCTTTACAAAAGGCAATCTCCTATTTTTCAAGGATTTCACACAAGCATACAGCCGATTTGATAGATATCGGCCATATCTCCTACCTTGAAGGAAACATGGAGAATATGAAATTGTGCTATAAAAAGGCTTACGAGGCTTTAAAAGACAAAGATGAATATCACACCCGTCTACAGGAAGAACTCGCTAAAATCACCCTTTCTGAGCAACAGGAGAAGAATTTCAGCGTCATATTAAATGCAGCGTCGTTTATAGTTAGGAATTCATAAGGATTATGGCCGAATTATTAGTATTTGGGACTTTGATGATCTCATTTGCATTCTTCTTTAGAGCCATTGTGGCAAGGGCAATCAAACCTGACGATACTAGATATGAATCTACTAAAACTAATAAGTCCAATAAATCCAAAGAAGAAGAGCAAAAAGTATTTGTAGAAGCAGGATTAAAACTGATGGTCCATATAATGGCAGCAGACCGTGTCAATATGGTTTGTGAGTTGGATATAATCAAACAATTCATCAAGAAATACGACGAGGCACATTTCAGAGAGCGTGTCAATGAGGTCAAAGAGTTTCTACGCCGACATAAGAAAAATGAGATTAAATCTTATGAACATCTTGGAAGTCTGGTAAGTACAATAAACGAAACATCTAATTTTACCCGAAAAAAATGGTTTCTTGAATATCTTTTTGAGATTGCATTTGCCGATGGCTATTGTGGTGACGAAGAAAAGGCTTTTTTGAAGAATGTTGTGGAAAAGATGGACGGTATGACGTCATCCACCTACAATTTCATGGAAAAGAAATACCAAAAACAAAATAAAAACTTTACCGGAACAAGAGATACTCAGGAATTCAGCGAATATGAATATGAGTACGAAAACCAATCAGATAATGAGTCGGGCAACAAATATAATTCCTACTCCAGCCATGGCTATAGCTATAGTGGCAAATACTCTTATCAATCATCAAGCAATACGTCAGACAATAAAGAATCCAACAACAGTCAAGAACAGCAACGTCGCCCTCTTACTGAATTGGAAAAAGCCTACGCAGCACTTGATTTGACAGAAGCAGCCACAGACAAAGAGATCAAGGCCCGACGTCGCAATCTTATGCGTCTTAACCATCCGGATCTGGTGATGCAGAAAGGTGATGCAGCAGTGAGATCTGCCAATCTTCGTTGCCAGGAGATCAATAAGGCTTTCGAATTAATCAAGGCGACGAGAGGAATGAAATAAACGCTAAATTACTTTACTATAATCGTATCTTGCTGATTGTCAACAACTACATAATAAACACCTTTATTATTAACCGTCAACTGTAAATCATTCATATCAGCTTTTTTCTTATCACACAACTCTCCTTTTGAATTGTACAGGCAAACGTTTTTGCCATTTACATTTGTAACATAGATTGTATTTCCGATTACGTAGGATGTGAAATCATTATGATTCTTTTTGACATCATACACTTCTGATGAGCCATCAGGGATCAACAATAGTTTATTATTCTCCTGAATACCATTATTATCGAAGCGGACTGTAGGATTTTTACCACTCTTATAAGCATTCTCACTCTCGTAAATAGAAAGAGCAACAGAAACACCCTGCTGAGTCGCTAAATTTGTCTGTTTGGCATTAATAGTGTTAGAGAATTCAAACTCTTTTACCATCTCATCCTTGAAAGTTCCCTTTGGAATAAAGATTGTTTCACCTAATTGACCAAGAACAGATCCGTTCTTATCAACGAATTCAGCGACCATATAAGCATCAAAGAAACAAGGAGCGACGCCGGTATTCTTGACTGTGATATTCAACGTATTTGTAGTGAATTTTGATTCTGTAGTTGCCAACATCTCCGCCTCTGTGATCCTAAAGTTATAGCCGAGAACCTTAGTCATAGAATCCACATGTACTTTGTTATCTGAGTAGAATCTATGACCAGCATCACTATCCTGATCCAATACATAATAAGTCAAATGCCCCTCTTTGATTACATTCTTCCAACGGTCCAAAGTCCACTTTGAATAACCGCCTGGAGCATCGCTGTAGCCCAACATAGTCACATAAGTACTCAAATTTTCGCCTATTGTTGGAACATTAGCCTCATATGCTTGCACCAATGTATATTCTCGTTTTGGAGTTGCGATCAAACCGTCGTCGCGCTTTGCAATGCCCAAACTTAAGGCATGTTCGTAAACTTCACCCGCTCCGCTAGAAGGCAATACCAACAATGTCTTATGAAAAATTGAAGCATAATAAGTTAGCATATCTTTTTGGATCTCTACAGACGGCATTTGAGTGCCTTCAAAATGCGACACATGCCATTCGCCCCAATTGCCAAAAGGTCGAATATCAATGTATTCGACGCGAGGATCTCCATCATATTTTACCGCCAAAGCAGCTGCAAAATCCTTATGTGCCTGTAGATATATGGGGTCATCCCATACAGGAACCGCCAATGTATACACATTTCCATTAACAGGAAGGGTTGCATATGATTTCCTAGCACCTTGGGAATAAACCCACTGTGGTGTCATATCGTAATCAGTTTCTACAGTAAAATTTTTGCTCACTCCCTTCGATGACGAATATGGGAAGACACGCAAAGTATAGGTCATTCCATGTTTTTGACACTCATCCAATAAGTTGTCAAGATCAGTCCAATTGTATATACCTCTCTCTGGATTCAACTTATCCCATCGCTGATAACCAGATCCTTGAGATACAACGTCCCATGCTCTATTGTTTTTAGAACCACCTGGACCATATTCCCACTCTGAACTGAAACTCCATGTTCCTCCCGTCGGAATACAAAATCCCTTGTGTGGATTGGTAAGAGGACCATCAAAAGGTTTAAGGATATAAGTGTTTTTTGTAGAACAAACATCATTTGCTTGAGCAAAAACAGTTGTTCCGATCAACATCGCACCTAAAATTGATTTTTTTTTACTTAGCAAAATTGTTCGCACAATAGTATTTTTTATGAATAATGTAGGACTTAAACGAAATAAGGCAATTATATACGTGTTGTCCAAACACGCTTATTTATTAGAAGCTCGCCCTTCGGGCTCGCGTTGGAGAGTGGGGTTAGAGCCCAAATAATCAGAAACGGGCCCTTAACAATCCTCATTTTGGACAACTGCTATATAATCTCCCCAAATAAAACATAGCAATCTTATTTTGGTTCACAGCTTATTTCATGCAAAAGTATGAATTTATTCTTGAAAATAGACACAATAATCCCTATTTCTGTAAGTTATCTATGCAAATTTACTCTCTAAACAGTGTAAAATGGCCAACATACGTCTTATCCAATTCTGGTATATAAATCTCATACCAGTAGTCTGATGTCGGTAGTGATTTTCCCAAATAAGTGCCATCCCAACCGTCAAAATCAGATCCCGATGAACAATATATCTTTTTTCCAAATCGGTCGAAGACAGAAATTTCAGCCGACGGATACTTTTCAATATTCTTGATCTCCCACTTATCATTCATACCATCTCCGTTTGGTGTGAATGTAGACGACAACTCCAATGAATATTTGTTTGTTTGGAATACAGTATCTGCCTGACAACCATCCTCATCCATCACACTAATCTTGTACTTTGCACCGTATTTAATATCAGTCAATATGTTATACGGCTGATAACCATCTCCAAAATCGTAATTATAGCTGCAAGATCCACCTTTTGCCTCCACAACGATTTCTCTGTTGCCGCTATCATCTATATTCTCAAACTCTACTCTAACGTCTTTATTTATAATGAAAAATACACTATCTGTCTTACAAGTATCACTCATTGCATAAATAGCCAACCTTCCTTCTTTTGCTGGAACATACAACGTATGCTTCTTTCCAGATGTTTCGCTCAAAATTGGCGTTTCAATTCCGTTGACATAAAATGCATCAATAGGCTCATCATTGTTTTGATACAATTGTATTTTTATCGCATCATTACGATTGTAACATACCGATGTATCTAGCTCAATAGCAGTCACTTCGCCTTCTACAAATGTAAATTTAGTCTTCGGACATTTGTATTCCTCACAATAGAATCCTAAATCATATGGCTCAGTACGGATAGCACATGGATCATCTGGAAATACATGATCCAATTCCTGCTGAATCACCTCTGCAGACTCCGCAAGTAGAACTCTATACGTTGCATGATATTCGTTTTCCTCCCACGAATATGTGAAAATTGTGTCAGTTTCAGCAGGCAACGGCATCCAAGGTGAATCTGGAGTATTCTTTCTCAGCCAAAGGAACGCAGCATCGGGATGCCTATATTTCCACTCTTCATACCCAAACCATTGCCCCACTCGTTTTCCTTCATCCATACGACAATAGAATCCGTTTGACAGTATATGATATGGCTTCTGATCAACACCGCTACCATGTGAAGGAACTCTTACTCCACATACCGAAAATGCACATTCATCCATTGAGAATGTAACGTAATCATCCATCTTCTTGCCTTCAGAATTAACAGACT
>JAZUGF010000141.1:0-17156 GCA_045641065.1 Paludibacteraceae bacterium
AACTGACCACCCTCACCTGGCTTAGCTCCCTGAGCCACCTTAATCTGAATTTCCTCAGCGTTAACAAGGTATTCAGCAGTAACACCGAAACGACCAGAAGCGATCTGCTTTGTCTTAGATGATAGGCTCACACCGTCTACATTTGAATGGTAGCGTGCGTTGTCCTCACCACCCTCACCAGTGTTCGAACGAGCTCCAAGCTTGTTCATCGCAAGAGCGATTGCCTCGTGAGCTTCGATTGAAAGAGCTCCGAATGACATCGCACCTGTTACGAAGTGCTTAACAATGCTCTCTACTGGCTCAACCTGATCAACTGGGATTGGTTTTGCTGCCTTCTTGAAATCAAAGAAGTCACGGATGAAAATCTCCTTCTCCTTGTTGTCAACGTAGCTTGTATATTCCTTGTACTTCTTGTAAGAACCCATACGAGTTGCAATCTGCAATGTAGAGATTGTCTCTGGATTCCAAGCGTGTGCAATACCGTCTTTTCTGTAAGCGAACAAACCAGCGTCTGGAATAATATCCTCTTCTGTTGCCTTCATTGCGATATCGTGAAGCTTGATTGCGTCGTTAGCAATCTGCTTTAGACCGATACCACCGATAGTAGAAATCTCTGTTCCGAAGTATGTCTTCAACAAGCTCTCGCTCAAACCGATGCTCTCGAAGATCTTAGCACCACGGTAAGAACGGATAGTTGAAATACCCATCTTAGACATGATCTTGTATAGACCCTTGCAAACAGCCTTGATGTAGTTGTGCTCAGCTGTAGCGTAATCCTCCTGAATCTCCTTGTTCTTAACAAGATCCTCAAGGACTGCGAATGTCATGTATGGGTTCAATGCAGAAGCACCGTAACCAAGAAGCAATGCTGCGTGCATAACCTCACGGATCTCACCAGACTCAACGATCAAAGCTGTCTGAACACGTTTGCCGACGCTGATCAAGTAGTGGTGAACGGCTGAAACTGCAAGCAAACATGGGATAACTGCGTGGTCAGCATCAACGTCTCTATCTGAAAGGATGATGTAGTTGATACCCTTATCTACGCTCTCCTCTGCGCTCTTGCATAGGTTGTCGATAGCCTCTTTTAGACCTTCCTCGCCCTTGCTTGCTTCAAACAACATTGGAAGCTTAGTAGTGACGAATCCCTTGTAACGGATGTTGCAAAGAATGTCAAGCTCTGCGTTTGAAAGGATTGGATGAGGAAGACGAACCATCTTACAGTTGCTCTCATCTGGGTTCAAGATACCAGGACCAACTTTACCGATGTACTCTGTCAAGCTCATTACAAGCTCCTCACGGATAGGGTCGATAGCTGGGTTTGTTACCTGAGCGAACTGCTGACGGAAGTAGTTGAAGAAAATCTGTGGACGATCTGAGATTACAGCAAGTGGAGTATCGTTACCCATCGCTGCTACTGGCTCAGCACCATTGACTGCCATAGGAATGATAGTCTTAACGATATCTTCCTTATTGAATCCGAAGTTTAGAAGTTTGCTCTTGTAGTTTGGAACTGAGTTAGCAACCTTACGACCGCTCTTCAACTTCTCAAGCTGGATACGGTTAGTGTGCAACCAGTTTTTATATGGATGCTCAGCTGCAAGCTGTGCCTTCAAATCACCATCGTAGTAGATCTTACCTTCCTCAGTATCGATCATCAAGATCTTACCAGGCTGTAGTCTACCCTTCTGCTTGATCTCACTTGGATCGAAGTCAAGAACACCGACCTCAGAAGCAACAACCATCATGTCGTTGTTAGTGATCAAGTAACGTGAAGGACGAAGACCATTTCTATCAAGCATACCTCCAGCGTAACGTCCATCAGAGAACATCAAAGCTGCAGGACCGTCCCAAGGCTCCATCAAGATTGAGTGATACTCGTAGAATGCCTTTAGATCGTCGCTGATAGGGTTCTTATCATTAAAGCTCTCTGGCACAAGCAAAGCCATTGCGTGTGGAAGAGAAAGACCGCTCATTACGAAAAACTCAAACACGTTATCCAAAGAAGCAGAGTCACTCATGTTAGGCTGCACAATTGGACGGATGTTTGAAATATCACCAAGAAGACCAGAGTTAAGCACTGACTCACGAGCCTTCATCCAGTTTCTGTTTCCTCTTACTGTGTTGATCTCACCGTTGTGGCAAAGCAAACGGAATGGCTGAGCAAGAGACCAAGTTGGGAATGTATTTGTAGAGAAACGAGAGTGAACCAAAGCAAGACCAGAAGTGAAGTATGGATCACGAAGGTCGTCGAAGTAATCGCGAACCTGCATTGATGAAAGCATACCCTTGTAGATGATATTCTTGCTTGACAAAGATACGATGTAGAAATCCTTGTGGCTTACCTGATTCTCAATCTTCTTACGGATGATGTAAAGTTTCTTCTCAAGGTTTGGAGCATCCTCGTTAGAAACACCAGTAATGAACACCTGCTTGATATCTGGCTCGCTCTCAAGAGCAACCTTACCAAGACATGCAGGATTTGTAGGGACGTCGCGAAGCTTCATTAGGTTCAAGCCCTCAGCCTCGATAACCTCGATCATTACCTTTAGGATCTTATCCTGCTCTACCTTATCTTTTGGCAAGAAGACAAGTCCTGTACCGTACTTACCCTTTTCTGGAACTGGGATACGGTTCAACAAAATAAACTCGTGAGGTATCTGTACCATGATACCAGCACCATCACCACTCTTACCGTCGGCACCTTCAGCACCACGGTGCATCATGTTCTCCAAGACTTTAAGAGCAGAATCAACAAGCTCGTGGCTCTTGTTGCCGTGTATGTTTACAACCATACCGACACCACAAGCATCATGCTCATTCGCTGGAGTGTAAAGTCCTTTAGTGAAATTGTTTTGCATAACTATTGTTTCTTTTCGTCGTTTTATATCTAATTATCCAAGTTGGCAACCCCGTATGGATTACCAAATGCAAAATTACATACAAACCAAGTTCAAAACGTGTTTAATAACATATTTGCCAAAATAGATTTTTAATATTTACGAATCGCAAGCAAAACAAGCATAAATATATCAAATTGTAAGCATACAAACATCTGACGCTTACAATTTAAAAGTTGCACAAAATCATGGCATATTTTATACATTACAAAATGTGGCACAATCGAATGGTTTAGATTGACAAAAGATGGTCATTTCGGCGTCAATAATGACAAATTGCTATTTTAATTCTTTTTTATTGACATTTTGATATTACACAAAGTTTGAAGAAATGTGCAGTAAAGACAATAATAAATTCTGCATTCCGTTATATGGATAGAATTTAATAAAAGGAACTCTCATAATATGTCAATGAAATTATTTTTTGTAACTATCCTATCCGCCTTAACCATTTTCCCCGCTTACTCTGGGAAACAGAAAGCCTACGAAATCGATAAAGCAGACAAATTCAAGATGGATTTTGGTTGGGGAATACCCATCAAGGCTTATGTCTCTGAAGATGCTATCCGTTTCAGTTTAGGAGGCAACTGGAATTTAGCAGATGGAATTCTAAATACAAAGCATTTTGGTCGTAATGGTGCCATCGACTACGGAATTCTATATAGTCTTCTATACTATTATGGGAATAGATATGAAACCGATACATGGCGAGAACACGTCGTCTTGAAAGAGAGAGATAATCATATAGATCTTATTGAACCTTCCTTTTTTAGACACCGATTTGTTTTTCGCTCTGCCTTCCACTTTCAGTTTCTTAAAAAATTGGTTGCACATGGCGGTATATTTGGAGGATTTGGAGTGGTTAAACCACTATCATACTATAAAGAGTACATGGAAAAGGCAGAATCCTATATAGAGAAAAGCTTGGGAGTTAGAACAGGTGCGACGTGGTATTTTAATGAATGCGTTGGTATTGGACTTGAATGGGAAACAGAATTTGACAGCAACTACGGCATCAACGAAACAGGCAACTCGTTGAACTTAAAATACAATTTTCTTTTTACGGATAAAAGCAAAAGAGAAAGAACAATCAAGAAGAGAGAGCGTGATCTTGAAAAATTAAGAAAAGATCAAAAGGAATTGGAAGAATGGTATCGCGACGAGGAATAGGGGGATTTAACGGAGTATAACCGATAAAGTCGATAATATTTGATATTTTAACGGAGTATAACCGATAAAATTGCCTACATAGAAAACATAAACGGCATCCAATGCGTCTGGATCGGCGACTTTCATAGATTTATTTAACTATCTTCCAAACCTTCATTTATAAATGTCTGATAATTCTCATTCATATTTGAAAAGGAAATACGATATAAAGGCATACCATTTTCATCTATTGTATGCAAACTCTCAATACAAACGCTATCAAAACCTAGTCTATTCAAGTCATCCATGGAAACCAATTTCCAAGGTTCTTTTTTCAAGACTTTCCTTAATATCCACTCACCCAAATCTTTGTTTGGATTAGACATAAGAGCTTTACCACCATCCTGACAAATTTTCGCTGATAGAATTTTACCATCAGGCAAAATCAATGAAAATGGGATGTCTCTAGAAGGGAAAAAACTAGGAAATGATTTATGAATTGCCATAGGTACTGGAATATATACCTCAAGTTCATTACGCTTTCTACCTCCTGCATTAAATTGATTTAATCCTGATTTTTCTGCGACATAGTATCCTTTAGTTTTTGAATATGAATACAAAGGCAAAATAACATAATCAATGCCTCTTTGCAGTTTTTTTGCCGATATTATTTCTTTTTTGTTTGTAGAGAAAAAACTTTCAAGAAGATCCAGAGGATCTTCTAATATTTCAATTGAGATATCCTTAAATTCTTTAGGCAAATAAAACTTTTTCTGAAGAACACTCTTGCTTTTGTTGAATGTATATTCATTTTTTCCATCATGGAAAGAACAAGAGGTCTCATCATCTTTTTCTAGGCAAAGGTTATCAATATCAACCTCATCGTATGGAGTATTAAATAGTCTTAATGCTCCTTCAATTCTTCCTACAATATGATATTGCGTTTCATTAACATCATATTGATCGTTTGCAAATTGCATTCTTTCATTTCTATATTTAGCTATTTGAATTGCCAAATCTTTACCCTTAAGAGGATTAAGTGTTTTCTTAAGCTTATTAAATTCTGCAATTTTTTCTGTAGAGTATTCTCCTTCTTTTCCTTTAAGGATAAATGTCTTTATTCCGATGCCAAGGTGCATTAATCTAGCATCATAAGCAGTACATGATCTGGCATCATTTGCCGCTTTATAATACTTACAAAAAAGGTTTTCTGCAAGACGATAGTCCAAATATGGCACTTCACTTTCAGAAAACAATTTACTTAATTGAGCCATCAGTCGAAGCATGTCAAAATACTTCGTATTGTTTTGCCAATTGATTAAGAACGAGCTAAGATCGTTGTAATTATATTCTGACATACTTTTCTTATTAATGGAACAACAACAGAATTACCAGCTTGTTTATACTTTGCAGAATCTGCGATCGATGAAGGAAACGAATATTTTTCTGGATATCCTTGAAAATTAATACATTCCTTAGGTGTTAACTTTCTTATACCTTTATCTGTTAGAATCAAAGGTACATTATGTCCTCCAGTTCCCATATTAGCAGTCAAAGTCGGACAAACATTACTTTTATTTCCCCTAACATATTGTCGTCGCCACTGATATATTGTATCCATAGAGGTTATTTCTTCAACTAATTCCTTATAATGTCCGAATTTTTCAGTATAAAAGAACTTAGGGTCAGACACATTTTTGTCTATACAATCTTTGACCGATCGAGTTCGTTCTTCCTTTTCTGGAAAGGAAAAATCTTTATGATTAGGAACTTGCTTTGGATCAAAACACACTATGAATATACGTTCGCGATTTTGTGGAACGTTCGCATAATCCATAGCATTCATTACTTTGTGATACACCACATACCCCAGTTCTTCTAACGTTCCTTTAATGACAGCAAATGTTTTTCCATCATCATGTGTATATAGGTTTTTTACATTCTCCAAATATACTGCTTTAGGTCGTTTTCTTCTAATAATTTCCGCAACATCAAAAAACAAGGTACCACGAGTATCTTCAAATCCTTTACGATAACCAGCTATTGAAAAAGCTTGGCAGGGAAACCCAGCACATAGCACATCAAAACCGTCTGGAATTAAACGTTTATTTGACTCCTTTGTAATATCACCAAACGGAACTTCACCAAAGTTATAGAAATATGTTTGTCTTGCCTTTTCATCCCATTCAGACGAATATACGCACTCCCCACCACAATCTTGCATTGCAATTCTAAAACCACCAATTCCAGCAAATAAATCTATAAACTTAAAGTCAGGATTTTCTCTCGGTTGAAATGGTGCTTGAAATATGTCAGGGAACAAATATCCTTGATACTCAATTGATGGTTCTTGCACACAAGGCGAATTTGCAATTGGAGTCTTTTTCCCTTTAATAGTTTCATACCATATATTCAATATTGACATTGCCTTTATAGAGTATGAAATATTAACTTTAGAATCTTTTAGATGTAAGAAATGCGAAACAAGTGCTGCTTGGTCTATAATTGGTATGACGGCCCCGTTCTCATCAAAAGCTTCTTCTCCTAATAATTCTTCTTTAGTTGTATATTTTTTACAGAATTCAAGCAAAGATATTGCAGTCTTTTTCTTCTCCATTTATGATTAAATTTTGAATTCAATTTGATACAAATCACTATTCACAATTTTTGGCAAAAATACAATTTGGGAATCGAAATCCCAAATAATGAATATTATTGCTTAATACATAATTGACCGTCAGAATTAAAATATAGGAACATGAGTTTTTTGTCTGTTACCATATTTAATTAATCTTGTTGCAAAGATAATCATTTTTAGAGATAAAGAACGAAAATCTCCTAAAATAAAAAAAATGGAGACGCCATTCCCAGCGTCTCCATTATGAATTATGCATTAAGCATTATGAATTAATGCTCTTACTTCATCTTCTTCACCATCTCACGGAACAATACCTTCAAATTGTCCTTCGCAATGTTGGTGTTACGCTGCACCTCTTCGTGGTTAGTCTCGATTCCGTTCAACGCGTCGCCTAGTGCATTCGACACGATTGACACTCCGAAACATTTGATACCTGCCCAGTGAGCGACGATGATCTCTGGCACTGTGCTCATTCCACATGTGTCTCCACCGATCAAGCGGAAATACTTGTATTCAGCCACTGTCTCGAATGTTGGGCCTTGTGTGCCGACATAAACTCCCTTTTTATAAGGAATATTGTTCGACGCTGCGACGCTCTCTGCCAACGCGATCAAATCACGATTGTAGGCATTGTTCATGTCTGGGAAACGTGTTCCAAGCGAATCCTCGTTCTTGCCTCTCAACGGATGCTCTGGGAAGAGGTTGATATGATCTGTGATCAACATGATGTCGCCAGCCTTAAACTCTGGATTCAAACCACCTGCCGCATTACTTACCATCAAATACTTGATACCCATTCCTTTCATCACCACCTCTGGATAAGTGACGTCTTTCATAGGATATCCCTCGTAGAAATGGAATCTTCCCTGCATAGCCATCACTGGCACTCCTGCGATTGTTCCGAAGATCAACTTTCCTGAGTGTCCTGCGACTGTGCTCTGAACGAATCCTGGTATCTCTGAATACGGTATCTCTGTCTCAACGCTTATCTCTTCTGTAAGACCGCCCAAACCAGTGCCAAGAATAATGGCGATTTCAGGGCGCAACTCTGTCTTACTTCTTAAGTATGCGCATGTTGCTTCTATTCTTTGTAACATAATTGATAATTAAATTGTTGAACGTTTCTTCATCTTTCAGAAGCTTTATATTCATTGGAATATAATAGATGTATTCTTTCAATGCTGAAGGGAATGACTCATCGTTCATCATCTTCACTGCGTCTTTCTCAGTAGTGAGGATGATTTTTTTATTGTCTTCGATTCCCGCAAACATCTCAGACACAGTATTATAATCCTTCAATGTCAATTTGTGGTGATCAGCGAAATTGATTGTCTTCATACTTTTTGTGATGCTTCTCACATACTCTTCAAAAGTCACTGGCGACGCGATTCCTGTTAACGACAATGCTGACGTCTCCTTCAACTCCTCTGCACTGATCTTCTTCGCACCTGGGAAAACAGGCATCAAATCACCGTATTCCATACTTGAGAAGAATAGAGTCTGGTACGGATAAAGACTTAGATGCATTGTAATCACACGCAGTTCCATTGGCGTAATATCCTTCGGACACTTTGTGACAATCACGATTTGTGCCTTGTCTTTTGCCTTAAGCGGCTCTCTCAATTTTCCCAACGGAAGCAATCGGTCCTCGTAGATTTTATTGTTGTAATCCACAAGAAGAATTGATATATCCGGCGTCACATAGCGATGCTGGTAAGCGTCGTCGAGAACAAACACCTCCGGACGGTTAGTCCCCTCGTCGCACAATTTTTGAATTCCTCTCACACGCTTTTCGTCGACTGCAAGAATCACATCTGGAAATTTGCGTTTGATCTGATATGGCTCATCTCCAATCTGATCAGGAGTGCTTTTTTCCGTCGACAATATGAATCCTCTTGTCTTTCGCTTATAGCCACGGCTCACCACGGCAGTGCGAAATTTTTCAGAAAGCACTTTCACAAGATATTCAGTGACGGGAGTTTTACCTGTTCCGCCTACTGTGATATTTCCTACAACAATCACGGGAATCTCAAACTTGGTAGATTTAAGCAGTCCAATGTCGAACATAAAATTTCTGATGACAACCACGAGTCCCCAAATCCAGGACAATGGCGTCATAAAGATATCTTTAATGAGTGATTTTGTAGTCATAATAATTATTCCTTAATATTTCCTTTGTGTATCCTTTGTACGATGACGAAATCGATGCTAGCATCAATTATTATTTTCCTCAGCATACATAAACATTCCAAATATAGTTTTAAAATATAGATAATTCCAAACATCTTAACTCTCTTTTATTATATTTGTGTTGTCAAATATAAAAAGTGTCAGAAAATGATGGAATGGAATAAACTGATTTGCACTATTCGTTTGGGATTGGAAGACTATCACGACCCCAAAGAGCAAGACCGTACTGAGTTTCAGCGCGACTACGACCGTTTGGTATTCTCAGCCCCTTTCAGACGTCTGCAGAACAAGACTCAAGTGTTTCCATTGCCAAACACCATTTTCGTACACAACCGTTTGACACACTCGTTGGAGGTAAGTTGTGTGGGCCGCTCCATCGGCAATCGCGTCTCCAAATTTTTGAAAGAGAAATATGGCAATGAGATCTCCAACCACGTTGACGACTTGGGATCAATCGTTTCTGCGGCATGTTTGGCCCACGACATGGGAAATCCTCCGTTCGGACATAGCGGAGAGACTGCTATCTCAACATATTTTTCCGAAGGCGCAGGAATGGGATTAAAGGAGAAGTATGGCATCACAGATGAGCAATGGGCTGATTTCACCCATTTCGACGGTAATGCCAATGCTTTCCGCCTGCTCACCCATCGTTTTGAAGGCCGACGCAATGGAGGATTCGTCCTTACCTACCCTACTCTGCTTTCCATCGTGAAATATCCATATATCGCAGCCGACGTGAAAGGCAAGAAAAACAAGTTCGGCTTCTTTCAGGACGACTTCGACACATACAAGAAAATAGCTGATTATCTTGGCATTGAGAAGAAAGCCGACGGTAAGTACTCGCGTCATCCCCTCGTCTACTTGGTGGAGGCCGCCGACGATATCTGCTATGAGATCATGGATATAGAAGACGCGTTGAAGATGCGTCTTCTAGACAAAGAAGAGACTTTCAATCTGCTTCTTGGATTCTTCCCCGAAGACAGACAAGAAAGAATCAAGAATCGAATGACGTTTGTCGACGACGTGAATGAGCAAGTGGCATACTTGCGCTCCAGCGTCATCGGAGTGTTGATTGAGGAGTGTGCTGACGTCTTTATCAAAAATGAGGAAAAGATTTTGGCAGGCGAGTTTGAAGGTTCTTTGATCGACTATATGTCAGAAAATGTGAGCAAAGCATACAAAGCGTGTCAGAAAGTCTCAATTGAAAAAATATATAAGAGCAAAGAAGTTGTCGACATTGAGATTGCCGGTTACAATATTATCTATACATTAATAGAAAAAGAGATAGATGCGGTATTCAACGCAGACAAAGCATACTCAAAACAGTTATTGGCAAGAATTCCGTCGCAGTTTGCAGTGTCGAGCGAATCGCCATACGAAAGAATTCTTGCTGTGCTTGATCACGTCTCTGGCATGACCGACGTCTACGCTCTTGATCTATATAGAAAGATAAAGGGAATATCGTTGCCGACGCTGTAAACACTTCAGCAAGATTATATTTCCTAATAGAATCACATTCAGGTGCTATCCTATCAAAAATAATTATTGAGAATCGCTCTGATTTTTAATTAAAAAATGTTAAAAAAAGAAATATGCATTCAAGAGATTAAAATTTTGACTCTTAATCAATAATGTTTTTTATATTTTTGCACAGAATTTATGTTTTTTAGCACTCATTTCTCTTCGTTATCCGGGGTCCGCGCGGAACGAAATGACAAATTTAATAGGGCCCAACAAAAAAAATGGCAGTTTTAGTCTCAATTATAATCCCAGTATATAAAGCTGAGGATTGCATTTCACGTTGTTTAGATTCCGTTATTTCTCAGTCATTTCCAGATTGGGAATGCATTCTTGTTGATGATGGATCTCCAGACAACTCAGGAAAAATTTGTGATGATTATGCTGCTAAAGATTCGCGCATACGTGTAATCCATCAAAAAAATGCTGGTGCTAGTGCAGCTCGTAATACAGGCATGGATATTGCCAACGGACAATACATTTGTTTTGCTGACGCTGATGATTACATCAAACCAGAATATATTTCATCAATGTTGGAAGAGAGAGAAGAGGACGTTGATTTAATACTACAGGGTATAACACATATTCACGGAGACAGGACAGACCTGTTAGGATTTAAGAACAAACAAACATTTGCACTTGATTCAACTTGCGATTTTTTTGACAATTATAGTTTATTCCGTTTTTGTGGATCTTACAGCAAATTATTCAAGCGTGATATTATAGAGAAATACGATATACGATACAGCACTGAAATAATCTGTGCTGAGGATTACGATTTACTACTCCGTTATTTGGTGCACTGTGACAAAATGAAAGTGTTGACATGCTGTAACTATGTCTATATATCAAATGAGGGAAGCGTATCGACACGTATGTATTCATTTGAGAAAGAGTACTCAGGTCTTTGCCAGATTGCAAACTCAATGGGAGAATTTGCCAAAAAGGTAAACAATGAAGGTTTGACAAAACAGCAGCAATATTTGGTAACATACTATACTCAAAGAGTATTGTTTGCCAACTATAAAAATAATTACGATCGCAGCCAACGTCTTTCCAACTTCAAAAAAATTGACAAACACTATCTTGACTATTTCGGGGAATACCATAAGCCAGAGACTTCATTTCTCGCACTAGTCAAAATCTTGTACTCAAACCGTTGTTTTAGAGTCCTTGATTTCATAATGAAAAAAGCTGTATAATCATGTTAGAATTAATAAGAATATTTCTTTGGAACGTTCTAGGCATCAGCAAACTACACATGCAGTATGTAGTTGACTCACGATTCCTAAAAGAAGATCCATATACCACAAAAGGGTTCAAAACTTACGACAACAATTCAGTTGTCTACAGATGGAGTGACGCACCTATCACAATAGGCAAATATTGCTCTATATCATACGGTGTAAAATTCATTGTTGACGATGGAAAACACACATATAATCAAGTGTCAAACTATCCTTTTGAATCAAACTCAATTGGAGAGAAAAAAGGCATAACTATTGGCAACGATGTTTGGATCGGACTTAATGCCACTATACTTTATGGTGTAAAAATTGGCAATGGCGTAACAATTGCCGCAGGCTCAATCGTAACTCACGATGTTCCAGACTATTGCGTTGTAGCTGGAATTCCCGCAAAAGTTATCAATCGAAAATGTACAGAAGAGCAAGCCAACGAGATGAATAATATCGCATGGTGGAACTGGAGTGAAGATAAAATAAAGGCAGCGTTGCCAGACTTTAAGGAATCAATAGAATCATTTATTTCAAAATATAAATGATCCGTCGTTGACAATTCAATTACAATCATACATGGGATGGGCTTTATGCTTATCCCATTTTTGTTAAAAGATACTAAAACTCAACACATAAAATTTCTATTGGTCAAAAGATTTATTTGAGCAAATCCATATTCAATCTAATTTTGCATAAAATAAAATTGATATATATTAAAATGAGAAAGAATCTATTAGCTTTTATTGCTTCATTCGCACTATGCTTGCCAACGATTGCAACCAACATGTGCGTCAAGCAGAAGAATGGAGAAATCGTAAAATTTGAGGTGGATAATGTAGATGAAGTTTACTTCGAGAAGAGCACAACTAATCCAGAGGAAGATCCTACTATTGTCGACGAATCCGAGACTCCACTAAAATTTTATATTATTGATGACGACAATGTAGCGGTAATTAGGGATGGTTCCTATTCTACACTAAAATCTGTTTCAATTCCACCAAAAGTACGAATTGAAGGAAAAGTTTATACTGTAACTGAAATTGACGGTTTGACATTTGCTTATTTTGATAACATAACTGACATAAAAATCCCAGAAACAGTTACCAAACTTGGAACATCTTCGTTTTCAAGATGCTATGGTTTAACCAAAATAGAAGTTCCATCAAGCGTCGTCACTATCAAAGATTCAACATTTTACGATTGTAAAAATTTAAGAGAAATAACTATTCCTAATAGTGTTCAAGATATATGTTATGAAGCTTTCGGTTTCTGCTCCAATTTAACACCAGGATTGCTGATATACGGCGATGGCGCAAAATGCTATGGTTGGTTAGGAGATCAGGAAAAGTGTACGGAAGTCGTCATCCCGGATGGTGTCAAAAAAATTGAGAAGACAGCATTTTCATACATAAGCAGTTTGAAAAAAATAGAGATTCCGAATAGTGTAAACGAAATCGAGTCAGGGGCATTTAGGGGATGTAATGGTTTGACACCAGGATTGCTGATATACGACAATGGCACAAAATGTTATGGTTGGATAGGAGATGAGACAAAATGTACGGAAGTCGTCATCCCAGATGGCGTACAAAAGATTGACGATCTTGGATTTGTATACATCAGCAGTTTAACGACCGTAACAATCCCCAAAAGTCTCAATTCTATAGGTTATCGTGCTTTTGATGGATGCGAAAATCTTGATGTTGTGATTGAAAATTCTAAGGAAAATATCAAATTCTATGCGTACCAGTTTGATTATGATATTTGGGAAAATATTAGGGTTGAAAGCACAATGGAAGATAGCAAAGCTTTCTCAGGAGTCAAATCTGTAACATTTACAAAATAAACGAAGACGAAAACGAAAACGAAAACGAAGACGAAAAGACGTTTGGAATCAAAAATCATAGATGGGATAGGCATTATGTTTATCCCATTTTTATTGTAGTTAGGAATCAGAGATACCAATAAATCGGTATAATTTTTTTATCCCAAAACTCCGTTTTAGGTCTGTAAAGTTGTCAAAAAACACAAAAGAGTGGTAAAAAATTGCATATTATGAGTTTTATGATTTATTTTGCGACCATATTCTAAAATTGGAGAATTTATATTAAAACATGAGAATTATCGGAACCGGCAGTGCGTTGCCAAAATTCGTCGCTACAAATGAGATGCTATCTCAAGTGATGGATACAAGCGATGAGTGGATTTCCACTCGCACTGGAATCAAGCGCCGTCATCTCTTGGTAAATCAGGAGTTGGAGGAAATCGGCGTCGAGGCGATCGAGAATGCCCTTAAAGATGCTGGCATTACAGCAAAGGACTTAGACTACATCATCTGCTCTAACACAGTGAACGAGTTGATCACACCAGGTATTGGTTGTGTATTGCAGGGTCACATTGGAGCCACTTGCCCAAGCATTGATATTAATGCGGCTTGTGCAGGTTTCCTATATGGAATGCAGATTGCGGAGTCTTTTATTAAGACAGGCGTTGCGAAAAAGATTTTGATTGTGGCTGTAGAAGAGCCATCAAGAATTCCAACTTGGACAGACAGAAGCACAAGCGTATTGTTTGGCGACGGTGCTGGAGCAGTTGTTGTCAGTGCAGATGGCGACGACATTCTTGCTATGCGTTCGACAACAACGTCTATGCCACAAGTTCTATATAGCAAGAGAGCCATGGAGAAGACTCCATTCGTAGGCGAGATGGAAGGAAATGTCCCATTGGTCATGAATGGACGTGAGGTATTCAGAATGGCTGTTTCATGCTCACAGGAAGATATCAAGACTGTGATGGAGGATGCAAAGATCACTTCTGATCAGGTTAAATATTTCGTGTTACACCAGGCAAACGTCAGAATCATCGATTCTATCCGTCATTTCTTGGGTGAGCCAGAGGAGAAATTCCCTACTACAATCGAAGATACAGGTAATATGTCGTCGGCATGTATTCCAATCCTTCTTGACAGATTGAATAAGGAAGGCAAATTGTCGAAGGGCGACATCTTGGTATTCAGTGCATTCGGCGCAGGATTCCAGACATCTGCAAATGTTCTTCGTTGGAACAAGTAATAAAATTAAGAATCAATTTAGAAAATTACATACAATCATGATAAAGAGTAAGATTTGCGACCTATTGGGTATCAAATATCCAATTATCCAGGGTGGTATGGCATGGGTTGCCGACGCTAGTTTGGCTGCTGCGGTTAGTAACGCAGGTGGTTTGGGTATCATCACAGGTGCTTGTCCTCCAGAAATCGTAAGAGAGGAGATCAGAAAGTGCAAGCAGATGACAGACAAGCCTTTCGGTGTAAACATCATGCTTCAGGCTCCAGAGGTAGAGAAGATCGCGCAGATCGTTGTTGAGGAAGGAGTTAAGATTCTTACTACAGGTGCTGGTTCTCCTGCTCCATTTATGGATATGTGGAAGGCAGCAGGCATCAAGGTTATGCCAGTTGTAGCAAGTGTAGCGTTGGCAACTCGTATCGAGAGAATGGGTGTAGACGCAATTATCGCTGAGGGTGCAGAGAGTGGTGGTCACACAGGAGAGGCTAACACATTGCCACTTGTTCCTCAGATTGTAGACGCAGTTAGCGTACCAGTTATCGCAGCCGGTGGTATCGGTGACGGACGTGGTATGGCTGCAGCATTCATGTTGGGTGCAGAGGCAGTACAGTGTGGAACATGCTTCTTGGTAGCAGACGAGTGTACTGTACACGAGGTATATAAGGAGAAGGTATTGAAGGCTGGCGACAACGACACAATCGTAACAGGTAAGAAGCTTGGTCACCCAGTTCGTACAGTACGTACACCATTCTCTAAGAACTTCGCTAAGATGGAGAACGATCCTGCTGTAACATCAGAGGAGTTGCTTGCATTCGGTGCTGGTTCACTTCGTAAGGCCGTTAAGGACGGTAACTTGAAGGAGGGAAGCTTCATGGCAGGTGAGATCGCTGGTATGATCAACGAGAAGAAGTCTTGCAAGGCTATCGTAGAAGAGATGGCTAGCAAGTGTGAGGAGCTACTTAAGGTTGCAAACAATCGTTTGGCTTAATTAGTGTCGTAAAAATTTATAAAGAAAACTGAAATGAGAAGAGTCGTAATTACAGGTATGGGCGTTATTTCGCCTATCGGTAACAATATAGACACATACTGGAACAGCCTAATCAATGGCGTAAACGGTATCGGAGAGATTACACAGTACGAGACAGGTGATCATCCTGTAAAACTAGCTGCTGAGGTTAAAGACTTCAAGGCAGAGGATTTCGGTGTTGACAAGGGTATGGCACGTAAGTCAGACCGTTTCGCACAGTTCGCTCTTGCTGCAGCTAACCAGGCTATCGAGGATTCTGGTTTGAAGAGTGGCGAGAACATTCCAGCCGACAGATTCGGTACATATATCGGTTCAGGTATCGGTGGCATGCACGTCTTCACAACAGAGTGTGAGAAGCTTATCAATGAGGGTATGAGCCGTATCTCTCCTCTATTTATTCCAATGCTAATCGCTAACATGGCATCAGGACAGGTTGCAATCGCACACCAGCTTGAGGGACCATGTATCCCAGTTGTAACAGCATGTGCAACATCTACTCACGCTATCGGTGAGGCTTTCCACGCTATCAAGCACGGTTATGCAGACGCAATCGTAGCTGGAGGTAGTGAGGCAGCTGTCAACCCACTTGCAATCGGTGGTTTCGCTAACTCAAAGGCTCTTTCAAAGGCTACTGATCCTAACGAGGCATCTCTACCATTTGACAAGCGTCGTGCTGGATTCGTAATGGGTGAAGGATGTGGTATCCTTGTCCTAGAGGAGTATGAGCACGCTAAGGCACGTGGAGCAAAGATCTACGCTGAGGTAACTGGTTACGGTAACACTTGTGACGCATACCACTACACAGCTCCAAAACCAGACGGAGTTCCTGCAAGCAAGGCAATCAAGTTGGCTCTTGAGGAGTCTAACTTCGATGCTGCTAAGGATTGTCTATACATCAACGCACACGGTACAGGTACACCACTTAACGATAAGGGTGAGACTGCAGCGTTTAAGCTTGCTCTAGGTGAGGATGCAGCACGCAAGGCACACATCTCATCAAGTAAGTCAATGATGGGACACTGTTTGGGTGCAGCTGGTGCATTGGAGTTGATCGTTTCTGCTCTAACATTGAAAAACGGAATCGTACCTCCAACAATCAACCTAAAGGAGTCTGATCCAGATTGTGATCTTAACTACACTCCAAACGTAGCTGTTAAGGCAGACGTTAACATCGCATTCTCTACTTCATTGGGATTCGGTGGTCACAACGGTTGTGTTGCATTGAGAAAGATGTAATATTTACGTTGACGTTGACGATAAAAAAGGGATGGGCAATGCTCATCTCTTTTTTGTTGACGACATGTCTAGTCCTGAAATAGCGTTACAAAAAAAGAGACGTTATGAAAGAAAAAGAAAACGAAGTCGGATCGTAGCCATGTCGTTCTGTGAGCCAAGGAGGTGGCACAATAATTTGTCTTCCTAAGACCGCTTGGC
>JAZUGF010000142.1:0-95037 GCA_045641065.1 Paludibacteraceae bacterium
CCGTCGTTATAGTCCATCAAGTTGTCTGTAGAGCCTTGTTTTGCTCCCTTATTCTCAAATGTATGCTCGAAGCTATACAATCCATGTCCAAGCTCATGAGCGATTGTCGCGGCATCCGAATACTTTGCATCTTCCGAGAAGACATAACCTACCTGATGAGAGCGTGGCATATCTCCGGCTACCTCACTTCCATCGTCTGTCTTTGCCTTCTTCAAAATAAAGATATAGGCAGCGTCACTCTTGATCTCTCTCTTCTGCTTATATAGCTTTTTAAGCTGCTTCATGTCGTCTGTCTCTGTCGTCATGAAGCCAGTGCCTGTCACAGCAAGTCCATCTGCCATAAATGAGAAATCACCATCCTCTTCTTTGCCAAACTCCTCGTCTACAGTCACATTATACTTAACACCAAGCTTTCCATAGATTTGGTTTAGATATGTTTCAATACCCTCTTTATCTACTGATTCCTTAGTTCTACCAACAGGCACCAATACCAAAGTCTGCTCAATGCTTGGCATATTCTGGATACGAGCGCGTCCTAGTGTATAGCATTTGCCATTTCCTGCATAGATAGCATAGATATTCAAGCTCTTCTCCGCTTCTCCTCCATAGATAGTCACTGTATGCTCTTTCTTCGACTCGTCATAAGTCGACTCAAGGATAACCATCTCATCCTTTGTCTGACATGCAAACACAATATCAGCGTCAACGACGTCGCTCTGCACATCATTGAATCTGGCCTTGATAGTGGTTGCTTTTCCATCTTCCATGGCAATCCAAGGGACATCATATCGCTTGCTTATTCCCATGTTGAGATTCATATAGTAATCCTCTATGCTGGCATCTTTGAATGGCTCTTTATTATAGTCGAAAGGTGGATTCCAATAGCTTTCTGGGCTGAACACAACCTCTCCTTGCTTATAGTCGATTCCATTCTCCTGTGGCTCACACTCCAACTTTCCATTGGCATCCAATGTTCCTAATTTTGTGAATGTTCCATCTGCATTCTTTGAATATAGGACACCGTCGACGACGCCAATTTTTCCGACAGGAATTTCTTCTTTGCTGGTGTAAGTAGTGTACTTTGCATCCTGTAATGGAGCAGCACCAGTTCCTGTGTATCCTTCATTGACTAATCCGTCAGCATCAAGGAATGCAGCATTTGTCAAGTCGGTAGGAGCATACACTTTACCGACCATCACCTCATTATTCGCATTGATTTTGATGCTATCAAACTTAACAGAGATACCTAGTTTATTCTCCAACAAAGGACAATACACCACTCCCTTTCCTGAGAATACAGTATCCCCCTTCTCAGTAATAATACGTTCAATTTGAGTCAACTTGACATTCTGACCGTTGGCAGTGATATAGTTACCCTTCTCCAATGTCTCAGCACTTTTCTGTGAAGTAAGAGCATCGATATTGCTATGACACTCCTTCTCAGCTGGTTTTGGCAATGTGAAGGTACTATCATCACTTGCAGCACTCAAGACTTTATCTCCTTCACTTCCCTCTTCTCCTTCCGTACACTCACAAATACCGATGATATGAGTAATGTATCGAACACCTGGAGCGATATTCTTGAATGTATAAGACGACGCGTCTGCACCGACTTCCACCTTAGCCCAGTTGCTCAATGTGTCACCTGCCTTATTGTAAGCGACAATATATCCACATGGGAATTTATCTGGTTCGTTTTTCCACTCAATTGTAGATGACGTTTCTGTTGAATCTATACGAGTGATCTCTGGTTTCTTGGTATTATCAACCGAATCTTTCTTCATCTCAAATGGCAAACAATTAGCATACTTGAATGAGTATACCTTACTGTAACCACCATTAGCATACTGAGACGAAGAAGAATAAATATTCTTTTTATCAGATACCTGCTCAGTCTTGTCGTAAGTCTGTACTCTCCACAAGTAAGTACGACCTTTAACCAATCTACCTGCTGTGTTAGCAAAAGATTCGAAATTTATATTTCCTGGGATATTTTCAATTGTGAATTTTGTAACGTTACTATTGATAAGAGCCTGCTGATCAAAGTTTTCAGCATTCTCTGGAATTTCAAACACCTCAATACGGAACGACTTATTTGGATTGAAGCTACCGATTGTACTCTCCATCCATACAAAGTTGACAGCAGCAGACTGATAATTAACACATTCACCGTCAGCTGGGCTGATAAGTCTTGGTGGTTCTGATTGGCTTAGATAAGCATAGAAGTGAACAGGCTCACTTAAAGGCAGTTTTGCGTTGCCTTTATCAAATGCCTGGAAAATAAACTCATAGCCACCCTCTTTCAAGCAGTAACCGTCGCTATTATACTGAGCATTAAGATTAGTCTCGGCAAAGAGATCATTAAGTTTAAACTGATGAATTTCGTTTGGATTTAATCTTTCTACATGGTTGGTGATTGAAGAAAATCTCAACTGACTACCCTGCATCACCTTCACGCTGATACCCACATCATAACCCTGAGTTTTTGTAAGGTCACGAAGCAGACCAGTCACTTTGATACGGCAAAGATCACCTGCCACATAATCACCAAGGCAATTAGTGAAAGGAGGCAAAATCTGAGCGTTCAATTGTACTGGATATGCAACTGCTGCAGAAAGGCTGTTAATAGATGTGACCATCAAGGTCATCAAAACAATTATGAATCTTGCAAAACTTTTCATCGGTATGCTTTATATCAATGCCAAATTAAAAACTTACTGAATAATTTAATGTCGCCAAAAACTCAAAATTCTTACGATCTGAATTCTGATTCTTTAACCAATTGGTAAGGCCGACGCTTCCTGTGACTGAATGTGTACCAAACTTAGGATCAATACCTTTCAGATTCCACTGCACGTTTCCTCCTGAATTAAGTATCGCTGAATATCGGCTACCATTCAAATCGTTTACATTAAATGCGCAACTTGCCGAAACATTTACTGCGTCACTCTTACTTGTCTTGTTTACATTTACTCCAGGACCCCAATACAACGACTTCATTACACTCGCGTCGGCATAATTGATACTGAAGAAAGAACCCCATCCCATCTTATGTGGAACAAAATTCTGATTGAAATTCAAACTGCTGCTCAACACGTTCTGCTTTGAAGTTTGCACGTTTCCTGCCTCCATGTTTGCAAACTGGTAGTTGCATGTCAACGCGATTCCTTGAGAACGATCCTTATCGCCAAAGTTGTAGCATCCCATAGCAGACAAGCTTTGTGAGACTTGATAGTAATTAAGTGTATCAAGATTATCCACATAATAAGGATACGCTGTCTGTTTGAACTTCGTATATGTACTGAAATTGCTATATGCAGCACTTACATTCCAGCTTTTTCCACTGTTGTAAGCCACATTAGCACTTCCTATTACTCTTTTCGTTTCATTTGACTTAATATTGTTCAAGTTGTTGAACTCAAAACCAATCTTACCGCTTACGTTCAATTTACCACTGAACAAATGAACATATGGAGCCAATGAATAATCCTCCTTGTCGTCTGTGAAATAGTAGCCTCCTAATGTCTGATAGTAAGGAGAAACTCTTTCATAACACATAGACAATCCCCAAAGTTTATCCTGGTAACCGAACTCAGCATTAATCGCGTCAACAAATCTATCATTACCTTTTTTGCCTAGCATCTTCTCCAAGAAAGTTGAACCACTAGCAGGTTGACCATCTGCAGTACGAATATCAGTATTATAGATAGAGAACGCATATTCCAACTGAGCGAAGAAATGTTCGCCAAAACCCTGATGTACAAAAGCACTGATTGCAGTGTTCTTCTGAGGATGCAAATCACACTCTTCTGGAATAAAATATTTCAAAGACGACTCTTTATCCTCACCATGGAAGAATGTAGCATTGATATCAGTTTTATTTACTGAATAACCAACTTTTCCTGCATAACCAGTTCGCTTATATGAAACTGTTGAGATATTGTTAGTTAACGGATCATACTCAATTGGTTTACGGAATGTTCCGTACATACCTCCAATAAACCAGTTTCCAGGAGTAAGTTCCACTCCAGTTCCACGGAATTCATGTCCAGCCAACGTATATTCTGAGAAATTCATACATGAAGAACCCAAGTACAACTTAACCCATTTATACTGCGGAACAACTTGAAAACGGTTGAAAGGCTGAGAATACGTTTTGCTGGTATTGCTCAAAGCGAAATTGAATGGTAATGCAACACCCATCACATCTACATTCAAATTACCAGTCAATGTATATATGTAAGGATCTCTCTTAATCAGACTATCATTTCCTGCATAGAAAGTGTTACTGAAATTCAATCCTCCGCTTGCTGTCACTCCCTTCTTAAAATCAATATTATCGGGAGTGAGTGTGACTGCCATTGCTTTTACAGCAAAAAGGCAAATCACAGCAAGCAAAATATATAATCTTCTCATTTCTCGGACTAATATAACGCGCATCATCTCTATAAACTTCGGCATACTTTATTTAATCTAACCTCCAATTTTTACTTTCCACCTCCATTTACTAAGATAACTAGACTTGCAGCATCACCCTTAGTACGAACTGTAACGATACATGCAGATTTCAACTCGTTAATGTCGAAACTTAACTTGTAAGACTTATCCTCTAGTTCCACAATGTTTGTCATATCAACCGTTATGTCTTGTGCGAGAACCTCACCATTGAAGTTGTAGATAGAGTAAGTCAAATCCATCTTTTCTGCAAGGTTGACGAATACTGTTGTATTGCCTCCATAGTTGACAGGATTTGGAGCGCACTCGATTCCTTGAATATCCTTCTTCGTGACATCCTTGTAGATCACAGTATCGTTAACAGCGACACCCATGTTGTTGAATTCAACAGTCATACTACAATCGTTAACATAGCTGACCATCTTGAAATCAAACTTAAATGTCTTCATGTCAAGATCTTTCTGACTAGAGACTCTCAAGTATGTCAACCTATTCATCACATCTTCAGGCACAAGAGGCTTGAATGATTTCTTAATCATATCAATTGTACAGTTGACTTTTTCTCTATTATGTAGAGACTCAAGAGTATCTGTCAAAGCAAGAGTATCTGCTTCAAGTTTTGATATTTCAGCCTCAAGTGAAGCTTTATTGTTTCCACTTGCAGTATTAAGCTCTTTTTCTTTCTGTGCTATGCTTTGACGATCTTTATCAAGTTTATCCTGAATATCTTTCTTCTTTTTGTCAATATCTTTCTTAATCTTTTGGTATTCAGCCTCATCCTTGACACCAGCAGCAATATCAGCAGGCACACCCCATAGTGGACCGAAGATTGAATCACCCTGCCACTCAATTCCGACGACTTCCTCTGGAATACCATAGATATAAAGTTCTCTTGGAACCACCTCGTATGTAACTCCATCAGGCAAGTTATCCATCTCGTAGACAACGCTATCAGCCTTAGTGCTACCGTATTCACTAACATCAACTGCAACTACGACGTCTCCCATATCATGCCATGTCGACACAACACAATTCTGATGTACCGAATTAAGATCAGCCTTACCTGTAACAGTAACCGCCTCACTATAAGCTATACATCCATTTGCATCCTTCACAAATAGTCTGTGGCTCTCATTAAGTTCAGCAAGTTGATGCTTATCCTTAGTGAATATGACATCTGGATTCTTATCAAAATCAAGAGCATAAGTATAAGGAGTTGTACCACCAGTCAATTCATTAGGAAGCACTCTACCCTTACCTGATCCATCAGGACAAACACCAGTTGCCTTTGCAGTTACAGAAAGTGTATCTGGCTGAGTGATTGTGAACTCCATAGTAGCGACACATCCTTCAGCATCAGAAACCTGCAACTTGTGATCACCAACTGGAATATCTGTCATGCAAAGAGTATCACTCATGCCGATCTTGTTAAGATCAATACTGCTTAGAGGGAATCGTGCATTAGACAAATTAAACTCATCATCAACCTTTGTCATGAAGTTCTCATCATGACTCAAAGTATCATCATCCAAGATAAAATGCTCATATGCGTGGTTTCCGCCAAATACCTTGAATACTACAGATCCAGATGAATCACCATAACATCTTGCAGCAAGGCTCTCCATTTGTTTAACTGTCAAAACAACAAGAGTATCACTTGGAACAATGCGGAACGACTTGAATGCACCACACTGATTAGCATCTGTAATATAGACACCCACGTCTCCACTTGGAATCTTATTTGCATGTAGATTCATTGTATCTCCTGATACTTCTAGAGAGTCAGATCCATACTTAATCTTAAATGCATATGGACCGACGGCATTATATCCATCGTTAGCTGAGGCAACAACATCAATCTGATTGAATGCTGTTGGATCACACTTATCCATAATCACAGTACCGTCGACACTCAAATTAGACTTAACCTCAATTGTGTCGTTGTAATACTTGAAGCATCCCATTGAGTCAGTAACAGAGATAAAGTAATGACCCTGCTCCAAAATAGCACTACGATAGTAACCCTTTCCATCCTTTTCATAAGTAGAATCCTGAGCGGCACTTTCACCTGTTGAGAAGCCACCACCACTAGCAACATCGTTGTTGTTGCTATTCTGGATACTATCAGCTGAACTTCCTAGGTCGCCCATATCGTCGATTTTAGCGACGCTAAATCCATAGCTACCCCAACCACCAGAAACTTCAATCTCAATGCGACGGTCATCTGCCTTACAAGCAGCAGCATCCGCATTAAATGTCACCTTATCAATTGTAAGTGTATTGTATATAGGATTCTGAGTAACATCAAGATCCTGAGTAAATACACATCCTGCAGTATCTGTTGTTGTGATTGTGTAGACATCAGAAGGAAGCTCATCAAATCCAATCCATGAAACTGGTACTTTCTCACCAATCTCATCAAACCACAATTCACTCAAAGGATAATACTTAGCAGTCAACTTATCCTCGTCTTCATCCATATTCAATGCATTTCTCAAAGCATCCTTAAGTTCCGCTGGAGTTTGGAATTTAGATGTAATCACAAGACTTTGAACCTCAGGGAATGCCAATGTCAAAGCATCAAAATTACCGTTGAATACCTCAACTGCATAGTTCTTAGACTCTGATAGTTTAGCTTCAGTAACTTTTGTTCCTCTACGATAAGGAACCAAAGAGAACTCACCTGTAGCCTCATCATTACACAACAATGGAGAGACTCCCACTAGGTTGATCATTGGTTCTGGAGCTGTAATCTTATTCGTCATAGATACTTTATCCGAACATCCTTCTGCTATTGACCTATAGATCACTGTATAATTACCAGCAGTTAGTTCATCGAACAACTTAGTCTCTGAATAGTCATTTTTCTCAAAGCCTACCTTATTGAATTCGATATCATAAGTCTCTGGATCACCACCAGCAAATGAATACTTCAAGAATCCATCTGCAGAATAGCTACATCTTAGTTTGACATGGCTATCGATCAACTCAATCTTTGGCTCATCAAGTTTCTTCATCTCGTAGACGATACTGTCCTTATTTCCACAGATATCTGAAGCTACGAGTTTAACTTCACCACCACGTATATTGCTTGTAACACCAATAGCAGAGATTCCGTCCAATGTCAACTTAGCATCTCTCTTAGTTCCCTCTTCAAATGCAGTCATTGAATAGAACTTGCTCCAACATCCTACCTTCACCTCAGCAGTTCCGTTAGGTTCATTGTAACAATGAGAATCTTCACTCTTCTTATAGCTCTGGTCTACAGAAAGAGGTTCTGCAATTTTAGCAATTGTAACTGTCTTCTTCTGTTCTACAGATGTAGAAGCGAAACTACAACCCTCAAACTCATAACCGATCAACAACTTGTAGTCACCAGGCCATAGGCCATCAGCCTTGTATTGACCTTCCTTAGATTTTACTGCAAGTGTGCTATCCTCTGTTTCAGTAGCAACTACCGAAACAATAACGTCCTTAGTGTCGGCAGAAGAAAGTTTGATTTCGATTTCTCCATTTGCCACACCGTAACACTTCTGATCTGTAGCTGTTGGATCAACCTCAATAGCAGACAATTTATCCAAAGAGATCAAAGATGTCTTGATATCAGTCGCAGAAGCCTGACAATCTTTTGAATCAGTAACGACACAAGAGTAAACCTTCTCTGGAGCCAAACCTGTGATTGTAGATTCTGTGTTATCAAGAACATTTCCATCTTCATCAGACCACTTGTATGTCAATGGAGCAACTCCACCTTCAACAGTCACTGTTGCTGTACCACCGACCTCTTTACAAGGAGCAAGTGTTGTAGCAGCCACAGCTGTAAACTTATCACCTTCAGTAACTACAGCACTCTTGTTTACGTTCTCAGATGTAGAGCGACAAGTTGGAGTAGCTGTGTAACCAATATAGATTGAATACTTACCAGCAGGAAGTTTATCAAATGCAACTGATCCTGTTTGGTCATCAACCGACTCAACCAACTCTGTTTCACCAGAAGTCAAATAGATAGATGCTGGAGCACCAGCGATACTATTTTCAAACCCAACAGTTACCTGACCTTCCTTGTCGCCATAACACTTATTTGATACTATATTTACATCAGTCAATTTCAACTTGTCTGATGAAACAAGATCTGCAGCAACTGTATCAGAAACAATCTTACATTTTTTATCATCAACAAGAGTCAAGAAGAATCTACCGCTTCCGACACCCATCAAGCTCTCGATTTCAGCATCATCGAACACTGTCTTAGTATCGGCCTCAGACCAGAATCCAGTGACAGGTGCAGCACCACCTGAAATCTTTGAGTTAAGTGTTGGTGTACATGCTGTTCCTCCAAGAGCCAATGTAACTGAGAAGTTATTCTCTAGAGTGACAGTCTCTGAAGTCACTTTACACTCATCAGCAATCACCTCTACATAGTATGATCCATAAGGAAGAACTCTTGTATTGTAAGAAGTATCCTTTTGTGTATAAGTCTCAACTACTTTCTTAGTCTCCGCGTCGATAATATTGAATGTATACTCATCAGCATTTCCACTCAAAACAGCAGTGCTTAGACGTTTGCTGTCGTCTTCGCATGAAGTTGGATCTACAACTCGGAAATAATCAATTGTCAAAGCTCCATTCTCTTCTGAATAGCTCTTCATATCAATTGAATATTTAGTTGAACTCTTACAATTATCTATGATTTCAAATTCGTATGTTTCAGCACCCAATTCAGTAAACTCGAAGACAACCTTATCTCCCATGATTACTGCAGAAGATGCAACATTCTTACCATTCAATGTCACTGATGTGAAGTCATTGAAATCATATACAGCCAATGTAGCTGATCCGTTTGCCTTTTCAGGGCAACTATAAGCATTGGCCTCAACTAGTTCAATAGTTGGTGATACAAATTTCTTCAACTCATATTCAATAGAGTCTGAGTTACCACATAGATCACTAACCACAAACTTAATTGTACCTCCGTGTAGGTCATCAGCGACGGCAATAATTGAACCATCACTCTCAGTCATAGTTGGATTAACCAAAGTAGAACCTTCATAAACCTTCAAAGAATAGTTCTCGTTCCAATTGTCAACCTTAATCTCAGCAGTTCCTGCCTTTGCACAAGTTGGATCAGTGCTCTTTCTATATTCTTTGTCAATAGCAAATGGAGCATCAATCTTTGAAATTGTGACTGTCTTATCCATTTCCATAGAATTCGACGTTATGCCACAACCCTCGATTTCATAGCCAACAAACACTTTATAATCGCCAGGCAATAGTTCATCAACATTGTAAGTTCCAGCTGCATCAGCTACAGCCTCCTTAGGTTCTCCACCTTCAACATTGACAGCTGAAACTTTAAGGTCAGCCAACTTAACACCACCTACAAAATTAATAGCAATGCTACCATCTGCCTTTCCATAACATTTCTGACCAACTGCAGTCGGATCAATCTCAAGTGATGAAAGTTCATCAAGTGAAACCAAAGATACCTTAATGTCTGACACTGTGATTTCACAGTCGTTAGCATCAGTAATAACACAACTATATGTCTTCTTTGGCGATACAGCAGTCAAAATAGAATCTGTAATATCAAGCACCTTTTCTTTCTCTTCCAACCACTTAAATGAGTATGGTGCAGTTCCTTCCTCTACAATTATTGTAGCAGTACCCCCTACTTCCTCACAAGCAGCATCAGTAGTAGATGCAGTAGCCTTCAATTCAGTTGAAGTTGGCATCACAACCGATTCAGAAATAGGCTCAACGTTTGAACATTTTTCAGTAGTTGTGTAGTTAATTGAAACCACATATTCACCTGATGGGATTGATTCAAATTCAACCTTTCCATTAAGTTCGTCTGATTTTATGCTCTTGTTTGTCTCTTTTCCTGTCAAAGTAACAACAACCTCTGATCCAGCAGCACCGTTCTCAAACTCAACTGTAATCTTGTTATCCTTTTCACCATTACACTTGCCAGCCACAGCTTCAACGGCAACCAACTTCAAGTTGTCGATAGAAACAATCTCTGTACTGATAGTGTCAGATACTACCTTACACTTGTTATTATCTTCAATAGTCAAGACGAATCTTCCAGTTTCAGTAGCAACTAAGCTTTCTATATCAGCATCTTCAATTACCGTATTCTTCACAGCATCTGTCCAGAATCCAGTGTAAGGAGCAGCTCCACCTGTTATTGTAGACTTGATTGATGTTTCACAATCATCTCCGTCAAGTGTCAATGCTACAGAAAGATCAGATGCGATTTCTACATCTTCATCATCAAATGTCTTTAGTGTTCCACAACCTTCTATAGAGATGCTTGGAGTAACACGATACTTACCAGCAGGAAGTTTTGAATACTCAAGTTTAGCACTCTTTTCATTTGAAGATAGATTTTCAAATATCGAATCTCCATCCAATGATACCAACGCTAAATCTACATTGTATAGACCATGGAATCCTTCATAAGACAAAGTGATTGAACCATCCTTAACATCATGACATGTAGGATTTGAAGTCAAAATCTTATAATCCAAATCTACAGAAGCATCAAGACCTTCAATCTTTGCATCGTTGAAATCAAGGAGTGTGAAGCAACCGTCAACTGAAACTTTCAAGTATTTAGAATCTTTTGATACATTCTTCAAAAGATATCTGCCGTCTTCAACTACGGATACAGATGATATTTCTGTTTCTGATTGTTTTCCATCATTTTCAGAAATCGCATAGAATGAAGCATCTCCCTCAACTGTAACAACTACACTTTGTTCCTTTGAATTCTCATCACACAACGACTCCTTCATGATTGCCATTTCAGCAGTCAATGTTGAAGTAATCTCAACAACCTCAGAAGTCAACTTACACTCATCAGCGATAACCTCAACATAATAAGATCCATCAAGAAGCATATTTGTCCAATAAGAAGTATCCTTTCGAGTTGAAGTCTCAACAACTTTCTTAGTTTCTGCATTTACAATATTGAATGTGTACTCATCAGCAAATCCACTCAACACTGCAGTATTAAGACGTCTGCTATCCTCAGTACAAGTAGCAGAAGCATCTGCAAGTCTGAAATAATCAAGTTTGAATTTAGCATTCTCCTCTGAATAACTCTTCATATCAAAAGAGTATGGAGTTGAATTGTCACAATTATCAGTAACCACAAACTTGTATGTCTTTGCACCCAAATCTGCAAGTTCAAATATTGTAATACCATCCTCATCAACCTTCGTAGACGCAACTTCAACACCATCAAGAGTCGCAACATATGAAGATTTGAAATTAGAGACAGCCAAAATCAACGAACCGTCGCTCTTCTCTTCACAACTATAAGCGTTAGCCTCAACCAAATTAATCTCAGGGGCGACTTTCTGCTTTATCTCATATTCTATAGTATCATGATTGTCACAAATATCTGATGCCACAAACATGATCTTTCCACCACTAATTCCGCTGACAGATGCAATTGCAGCATCATCGCTCATTGTCAATTCCGACGATACCTTTTCTCCATCTACGTAAGCATCAAAAGTGTAATACTCATTCCAATTAGCAACTTTAGCCTCAGCTGATCCGTCAGAATCACCAACACATGAAGGATCAGTGCTCTTTACATAATCCTTATCAATTGAAAGTGGAGTTGTAATCTCAGCTACTGTGATAGTATTCTCATATTCAACAGATGCAGAAGTAGGACTACAACCATCAACATCGTGACTTAGATGCAACTTATAATCACCAGGCAAAAGTTCATCAAAATTGTAAATTCCATTTGCATCCTTAACCGCTTCCTTACTATCCTTACTCTTATCATTTACTAGAGTCAATCTCACATTATCAATATCATCAGCACCTGTAAGTGTTACAGCGACGCTACCATTTGCCACACCGTAACATTTTTGATCAACTACAGAAGGATCGAATGCAACTGATTTCAAATCATCCAATGAAACCAACTCTGATGTAATTTCAGGAACTACAACCTCACAGTCGTTAGCATCAGTAACAATACAGCTGTATGTCTGTCCTGGCAATACACCATCCATTGTAGATTCTGTATTATCAAGGACTTTTTCATTTTCATCCAACCACTTATATGAGTATGGAGCAACACCACCGTCAACTGTAATTGTAGATGTACCACCGACCTCAGCACAAGCAGCCTCTGTTGTCGACGCAGTAGCCTTAATTTCAGAAGCGGCAGCCACAGTAATTGTCTTGCTTAGATTCTTTGCTGTAGTCTCACACTCGTAAGCAATAGTAACAACATAATCGCCTGCAGGAAGAGATTCAAACACTACGCTTCCATTTGGTTCTGCTGATTTTTCAGTCAAACTTGTATTGTCTCCAGTTAGAGTTATGATTACCTCTAAATCGGATACTTCGTTTTCAAATTCGACGGTGATTTTTCCGTCTTCTTTACCAAAACACTTATTATCAACAGCCTTAACATCTACCAATTTCAAAGTACCATTTTCCTCTGAATAGCTCTTAATGTTAACAGGGAATTCATTCCACTCATTACAGTCATCTAGGACACTGAATGTATATTCATCAGATCCTAATCCAGTCAACTTGTATAAAGCCTGACCATTAGAGACTTCATAAGGTTTTACACCCATTCCATCAATCATTGCTGGATTTCCTTCTCCATAATTAGAGACAGCAATAATGATTGATCCATCTTTGTTCTCTGGACAGCTATATGATGTTGTCTCAACCACCTCAAACTCTACTGGATCAAGTGGAACATCTTTGATTGTGACATCTTCAGAAACCTCATTGCCACATCCGTCTCTGAATACACAATTATACTCTCCGGCAGCCAAAGCATATCTACTGAAAAAATACTTTCCATCTTCTCTCTGAGCATCATCATCTCCATCAATTTCCTCAGTTCCCTTATAGATACTCCAAGACATAAGTCCATTTGGTTCCCATCCGATAAATGACATCTTGACATAACCATTTGGAATATTCTTACAATGATTATCCTCTACCTCTACTTTTAATGATATCGGTTCTTTATCCTCTAATTTAACAGGGAATTCATTCCACTCATTGCAATCATCTAGGACACTGAATGTATATTCATCAGATCCTAATCCAGTCAACTTGTATAAAGCCTGACCATTAGAGACTTCATAAGGTTTCACACCCATTCCATCAATCATTGCTGGATTTCCTTCTCTGTAATTAGAGACAGCAATAATCATTGATCCATCTTTGTTCTCTGGACAGCTATATGATGTTGTCTCAACAACCTCAAACTCTAATGCACCAAGAGGGGAATCTTTAATTGTGACTTCTTCAGAAACCTCTTTACCACATCCGTCTCTGAATACACACTTATAGTCACCTGTAGGCAATGCATATTTACCGAAATAATATTTTTCTTCTTTTTTCTGAGCAGCATTGTCAGATTCAACCTCTTCAGTTCCCTTATAGATAGTCCAATTCATGTCACTGTTTGGAACCCATCCATTAAATGTCATTATAATAGAACCATCTGCTTTATCTCCACACTTATTATCCGCAACCACTACATCTAATGATATCGGTTGTGCTTCTTTAATTTTAATTGTATCAATAAACACAGTGTCAACAGAACTTAAAGGACATCCTTCAACTGTAATTCTAGAATATACCTTATAAGTACCTGGTGCAAGATCTTCAATACGAAGAGTACCTCTCTCATCACGAGTTTCAACTGACTTAGAGTTAAGTGATTTAATATTTTCTACATGGAAAGACAAATCGTAATAGCTCTCAAATCCATAGAACGGCAACTCTAAAGCTCCATTTTCCTCTCCAACACACGATTCTGAGATTGTAACCAAATTGCTGAATTTAGCAGTAATATCTTTCTTGGTTTCCTTGTAATCAGAAAGCTTGATAGTTGCTCTACAATCACCCTTAAAGATAGTGACTGAATTACATGGCTTACCTGCATTATGTAGCACATAGATGCCAGGCTTAGTATGTTCGACATCCTCTTCCTCAATATTATTATTGATATATTGAGCATTTTTGAATGTAAAGTTGTAATCAGAAGGAGTACCATCCTTATCATTGATTTTCAAGACAGCTCTCATTCCACCATACTGTCCGCGACATGAACTTTCCTTTATAATCCAACCCTCTGCAGAGAACTCTTTACAAGGATTTTTCTCAATTTCCTGAATTACAGTCTCACATCCTTTATATCTTACATCATAATTATCAACAGGCAAATTCTCAACAACAAACTTATATTGATTATTTTGTATATCGTAATTATCCGGAGTAACAGAGAACTCATAAATATCTCCAGTAGTTTTAGATATTATTTCATAATCAGCACAGCCATCAAGACTATTCTTTCCATCAAATATATAAATCAAATCGAAAGATTTACCGGAAGGATCATCCTCATACTGAGGGTCAGGAAGACGAGGAGCAAATAAACCAATAAAGCACTCTGTTGTAGGTGTTTTATCTCCCGTATTCATTATGATTTCGCCATCGCAATCACCACCTGTCCAATAGAACTTCAAATCTTTGTATGTTCCATTAGATAGATTATCAAATACAATTGTTCCTGTATTTTCGGTCTTTGAAAGAACCTCGCTCTTAAGCTCTTTGCCAGATTTATCAGTGATAACAGCATAGAAATCAGACTGAAGTTCCTGAGTCTTATCAATAGGATTATAGACAGTATAGTCGATTACCCATTTACCAGTTCCTCTTCCACATGTCTCATTGTAAATATTAGACTTCCAATCTGCAAGTAGCATATTTGTACAACCTTCAAGCTCGTATGCACCCATACAAGTATTATCAAGACGAGCAACACCACGCTGGTCAAAAGCATCCTGATCTTTTCCTAATTTAAATCTCAACGAATTCTTACCAAATTTATCAGATAGAAGTTTTACTGTAGGTGTGAAACCACCGTTATCTGCAAGATTTGCCTTAAATACGCCATCAACAAATTCTCCATCTAAAATTTCAGACAATTCATCATTAAAGATTGTCAAATCAGCATCTGTTTTCTGAGTACATGTACTTGAATAAAGATTGTCATGACTTTCTAACGGTGTTTCATAGAAAGAACAACTACTATTTCCCGCATAAATATTACCAACCAAAACACATTTCCCTAAATCAAGCCTACCACCATATGGAACTGTGGCACCTGCTGGAGACCAACCATTACCTACAACCGTATTGTTGTAGAAATAAGTTTTTCCATTACTATCTCCATTAAAGATTCTGTGATAAATTGTAATAAAGTCGCTAGAGGAACACTCTGTAAATGTACAATTGCTAATCATCGCATCCCCAGCAAGATAATCTAACTTTATTAAATTTCCACTATGGCCATCATATGTCTTACAGTTTGTAAACGTGCTATTTTTTATCTCTAGATAATCATTTACCATCATATATATAGCTTGGCATTTGTATTTCATGTCAAAATAGCACGAATTTACTCGTACTGTATCTACATAATAAGGATACATTGCTTCATCAATAACATTTGAAACAAAAATACAACTATCAAACCTTAAACTATTGAGATATGCTGATACTATTTTTATATTGTCAAATTCTATATTTCTAATACAAACATCAAGAAAATCTAATGATGATATATCTTTACCATAAAATCTCCATTCAGTACCATTTTTAGAATCCCCATTAAATACTGTTTTATTCTCCATTGCATTTGGAACATCCCCGTCTTTTGCATTTTCAGGGTAACCTCCGATAATATTTAGACTTGCTTCTTTTTCCTCAATTGGATCACTAAATTTATAGTTACCGGCCGCCACATGGAAAGTCGCACCATCTGCAACTTGAGGTAAAATCTTAGCAAATGTTGTTGGACCCATTGCATTTTCCCAAGTAGAGCCATCTCCTTCACCGTTCTCTTTCACATAGTAATTGTCTCGAGTTAAATCAATTTGATATTCAAGCTCGTATGCACCCATACAAGTATTATCAAGACGAGCAACACCACGCTGGTCAGTAGTGACAATAGTCTGCTTCAACGGGAATGTCAAATCTGCATCTTCCAACGATTTCTTCAACAATGCTACTGTTGGAGTTTTTCCCGCATCGCCCTTCAAATTAGACACAAATGTATTATTTGCAGAATTATACTTACCATCTAAAATACCTTCAGCCAAAACTTTTCTACCAAGGTTCAAATCTGTTTTTGAAATGAATGAAGGTAAAGCTTCGTCAAAATTAGTTCCATACAAATTGTATTTTGACGAAATGGTTCCAGTTGCAGCTCCACTAAGTGAATTTGCATACTCAAATCCAGTTCCTAAAAATAGATTTCCAGTGAAGTCGTATGACATTACTTTCGACAATACGGAATTATTCCTTGTCGTTGAAGTTATAAATGTGTTATTATAGAAATTGTTTTCAATATCAGTATCATACTTTTCATACTGGTAAAATGTGAAATCACTGTTGTTGTCTACGAAAGTTGAGTTTCTCAATGTTAGGCCAGAGCGGTTGTCGCCGTAATGTATACCGGTTGAATTACAATGGTAGAATGTTGAGTTTTCAACTTTTACCTGCTTGCTTACAGAATAAAATGAAACTCCGGCATAAGTCAAGTTCTCAAATTTACAATTTGAAATCTGAGCCAAAGACATACCTCCAACATACAATCCAGCGTAGTTTGTACTAAAAACGCAATTGTCCAAAAACAAAGCATATTCATTTTCTCCATTTGAAATTCCATATACACTTAAAGCTGTAGATGAACTACCATTAAGGTCGGCAGAACCGGTGAAGATTACATTACTTATGCTAGTAATTCCAGACTTGCCATTCATTTTAATATACATCAAAGTTTTAGAGTTATCACTTTGATTGTTTAATGTAATACGTCCATCCGAATCAACATCCACACTATCATCACCTTCGTGATCTCCACTCAATATAGTTGGGTATTTAGCGAAATCAGGTTTTGTTGTACTTGCATTTCCTTTCGCGTCTGGATCATAACCTCCTATGATAGTAACAGCATGGTCAGTAGTCCAACATCTGCCTGTTTTATTTCTCTCAGATGGTTCTTCTAAATATTGGTTTAATACAGGGTAATATTTACCACCAGCCATATAGAATGTGACATCTTCCGACTGAATAGTGTTGAATACAATTGAGAAATCTCGAGGCCCCATTGCGTCATTCCAGCTTGTTCCTTTACCTGTGCCCTTCTCCTTCACATAGAACTCAGTTCTCTTAGGATCAGGTCCAACTTTAATATTATAAGTCACAACGCTGTCGCATCCTAAAGCTGTTTTACGAGTAACCACAACTTTATAAGCACCCATTACATCGTAAACTTCACCCTCAAATTCTCCACCGACAGTGAACATAGTATCCACTGTTGCAGTCAAATTATCAGGGCATAAACAAGTTTTACAACAATATGGATCACTCAATGCTCCAGTATTTGCATTTAGTGTAAAGGTAGCAGTGATACATAATTCTCCAGACAAATCCCTTAATTTAGAAGATCTAAATGAAAAATTCTCAAATTTTCCATTTTCATCTGTTGTAGTTGTTCCAACAAATTTTATGGTAGTTTCTGGACCCTCTGACGCAAATAATTCTATAGTACCCTCTTTTTTTACACCAACCTCTCCAGATACATATATATAATTTCCATCTTTTACAACTTCAGTGATTCTAGGAATGTAAGTCTCATCAGTATTTTCGCCATAATCAATTGCTTTAGCGTTAAGACTATTTGATTTTGTATTAAGAAATAAATTTTGGGAACTAATACCAACTAGAGTTTCAGTTGAATCGATTCGAATAGCAGATTTAGCGTTTGAATCAAAAGTAGAATTTGAAACATTTATTGTATTTGCTCCACTCCTTAATCCATAAGAGCTATTATTTTTGAATTCGCAATCATCAAATGTTATATTGCCATTATAACTATATATTTTGACTCCTTCATCTTTATTGCTTAAAAATTTACAGCCTACTATTTTTGAAACCGTTCTAAACTGGAAAACCAATCCCGGACCTTCATTATTGCTAAACATGCAATTATCTAAATCACAATCAAAATCTTTAGAATACAATCCACATCCATGATTGTTTATAAAATAATTGTCAGAAACTTTATTGCCCGTATGAGATACACCCAAAAAAGCTCCAGCAACACCGTTTCCTAAATCTGGATTTACATCTAAATATTCATTTGTTCCTACATAATTACCTATAAAATCTCCATATGTAGAAGATGTTGCGGTACCTGCTGGGAAATAAACCCCATAAGTTTTATTTCCCGAAATAATATTATTACTAACAACACTATGACTAGTACCACTCTCTGCCTTTATACCTATATTATTAGGCATAGGCTTCTTTTGGTCTTTTGTCAAACCAATTATATTATTGGTTATAAAATCAATAGGACCCACAATACCATTAACTCCATTTCCTGAAATCCAGCAACCTCTTACAGTGTCTGTCTTAACATTAGAAGAAGAAACATAAATTCCTGATCCGCCGTTATTTATAATATCACAATTTTCTATTAACTTAGCACCACATTCAATGCCATTAGAACCACTTCCTTTTACAACTGTATTTTTTATAAAACCCGAATTCAATCCACCTCCACCAATATGGGATACTATTCCTTGATTAGTATTGTCTTGTACAATACAACTATCAATATTAACTCCACTTTCTACAATTATACCATTCGTATTATTACGCGACACACAATTTTTAATACTTTGTGTAATATGAAACCCATAGCAAGTATGTTTGGAATCAGATATGATTTTATTCGCGTTTCGACATTTCAAGCCTTTTAAAATGACCGTATCAGAATAAGTTGTACCATCTACAGATGCGTCTGTAATGAAGTTGCCGCCTTCAAATATTTGATTTCCCTTATCTGACAAATCGAATACAACAGTATCCTTATATCCAGCATTATAGCATGCCCATGACATGGTTCCTACCTCAGCACATGACTCATAACCAATTTCTTTTGTTGTTGTCACAACCCAATAAGGTAAATCTACTTCATAGAAAGCAAATGGACTTGTATGTGTTTTATCATAAGTAGCAGAAGCAGACAATACAAAATGTTGTTTTGCTTTTTTTCCAGTCTCCGGATATTTCAATTCACAAGAAAAAGTACCATCAGACTTTGTTTTTGTGGTTCCTAAATAATTTTCACAATTCATTCTGGCTTTTGACAGCCCTCCAAAAGAATAATAGAACTCTATATCGGTAATTTCATCAGTATCTATTTTTCCACTGACAATTAACTTTCCATTCTCAAGATGAGCTTCTTCTATCTTAGGTGCTTTAATAGGAGACAAAAAATAACTTATAGGATTATTGCTTCCACTGCAATTTCTTGAAATTGTTGTTTGGGATGAGGTCACCCTTACAGGTGTCTGACTAGTTGTTACATTAATACAAATACCATTTGTTATAAATTGACATTCAGATACATCTAACTTAACCATTTCTGAAGAAACTTGAACAGTGGACATAAATTTACAATTTTTGAATGTCCATGCACCTCCATTTAAATTAAAATTACTATAAAATGTACAATTTTCCATTGATCCACTTAATGTAGTAGATCCATAATAGTCTGATTCATAAGCATAAAGAACATTATAACTTGCTTTTAAAGCAACTCCCTTCATTACAAAATCAGTGTTTTCTGTATTGGTTAAATAAAAGCAAGTATTGCTACCTCCTTGAATAATTATCGAATCTTCGTTAGCACTGGCATCAATTGTCACATTTCCATAAAATTTGAGCTCGTCTTGCAATTTAATGACTTTATTTCCATCTCCTTCAATATCGAAAGTGATGTAAACAGAAGTTTCAGGTGAAGCCTGACCAAGACACGAACGTAGTGAATTAGGATCTTCCGGATCATCACTAACACTACGCACTACCAACGACAACACTTTCTGAGTTTCTGTAATAGAAGCAGCGAATGCCATCTGCATCGCCATAATTGTCAATAAGAAAGAAATAAATCTTTTCATCGTATGTAATAATTCTCTTTTTTCAATTATAAATTCCAGGACCAATTCTAAATTTCACATTAATACAAAAACGTCAACTTCTACTTTAACATAATATGTATCAAATATTTAAATACTTTTTTTTCACAAGAATCAATCATTTACTGGTTTATCATCATGCAAAATTAGCAAAAAAGCATTTCATAAAAGTGATTAAAAGCATAATTTTAAAACACGATTACATAAAAAACTTATCAACAATGCCGTCAGCAGGCACTCACGTACCTGCCTAACAATATGTCGCCACTACGTGGCTTGGCGGGTACAACAATCCAACTTCAGTATTTATCCAACTTAAAACCTGAAACTATCTTTTTCCTCTCTTTTGCTCACTATTGCAGCACTTTTGCTCTTTCCAAGTCCATTTTCTCGCTATACTTTTGCTTCAAACAAAAACGAAAACGATATGGAAACAAAACTTAATATTACAAAATGGATTATCGTAGCTATCTCAGCTATTAGTAGTGTAATCGTAGCTGTAGTTGCTTTGACTGAAATATTTCAGTTTGTCAATTCCATGAACTACTCTAGTCTATTTGACTGGTGTGGCAGCAATTTCTTGTTATAAATAAGGAATTTATATACTTGTTGACCAACTTATCTTTTTGACGCTCGCCCTTTGGGCTCGCGTTAGGGATTGGGTTAGGGCGTCCCGCCCTTAACAATCATCATTTTTGGACAACATTATATATAATTATCTTTTAATTTTGGAGAGTATGATTAACAATAAGAAGATAAAGTCAACACCTAAGAAGTTGACAACCAAGTATCCGTCGCCTGACACGTCGATCATCAACTTGGATCCATTAAAGGACATCAAGAAGCATGGCAAGGCATATGCTAAAGTCATTCAACGTTTTGAAAGTATCACAACCAAGACTGGTCATTACAAATGTGATCCCATCTGTCTGGTTTGCATTCCAGAAAACAAAAAAGGAGCTGACAATATCATCTGCTTGAATGTCAAAGACTTGTACAACAATGCCATCGACCTTGTTCTTATGCTTGCCAACAAGTTAGTCGCAATGGATGTCTGCTTGAAGACAATTGTGGTGAGCGACAAAGCTACGTATTATCTTTTAAGGGAGTTCTGCGACAAAGCAGGCATTGGTTTAGAACTAGAAGACGAGAATGATGTTGATGAAGGCATGAAGGATATCCTGACGAACTTAGTCTACAATGCTAACGAAGATTGATTTATGTTAACGGCAGGTGCTCACGCACCTGCCTACCGATATGTAGCCTCTACGAGGCAAGTTGAAACCAGAATCCAAAAACCTGAATCTTGAAACCTGAAATCTATTATTAAAAAATCTTAATTCAGAATTGCAAAAAATTGCGTCGGACAACTTTCGTATCTAAATTATATTATATTTGTCGTGTTTAACTGAATACAAAACACGGATTAATGGGACGCATATTATTAACTATAATTTTCACTTTTATTCTGCAATCTGCCAGCATATTCGCTCAGAATTATGCTGTGGGTGATATAATCAAAGAAAAGGGAATCACATATAAGGTTTTATCAACATATCTCGTTATAGATTCAAAGGAGTCTCCAGATACCATCACCGGTCCAGATAAATTCTATCAATCAGGTGAATTGATGGTAACACATGTCGACGAGGGGTTGATAGACGTTGTCATTCCAACTTCAGTGGGAAGATTCCTCGTGATTGGCCTTACTGACAGTCTATTCTACAATCATGAGCACAACAGAATCTGGCTTCCAGATCTTATGTTTGCAGGAAATGGTTGCTTCGCCAAATTGAAAGTGGGTAGTAGAGCACTAGTGGTTCACAATATCATTGAATATGGATACGGAATATTTGACAGATTAGATGCCGATTTGATTTTTGACATAACTAAACCTGTCTCTTTGGCAAGTGCATTCCGTAAAGACACAACAGTAATATCAACAATAACACAAAAGCCAATAAGGACATACACGAAAAGTATGCCATTAGGTGCAATCAAGATGAACACAAGAATGTTGAAAAATGACAGATACAAAAATATTGTTCCATATTGCTACACGACAACCGGTAAAAACTATACTCAATGGATAGACAAAGCATTCACAAACGATAAATCATTCCAAAAAAATGACATATCCGACAAAAACCTTCTACACAGCAGAAGAGCATATACGACAACACCAAGAGGCAATAACAAAGGTTTTGTCATAACAGCTTCAACAACAAATCGTAAAGAATTTCAAAATGGGAATCTTCCATGGGGGCACCTCACAAAAAATTACTCACGTATAACAAAATACAGTGTGATTAATAAAAGAAACAGGAAGAATGTCAATTACGATGCATTTGTTCCTGTAGCAGATGCCACACAGAAGGGTGGATGGATTATCAAAATTAAGAATGAGTATGGAGAGGCATATTATACGTTGAACGGCAAAAAGATTAAATGATGAAGAAGATTATATTACTATTGATAAGTCTTGCCTCTTGTTTCATCGCGTCGGCAGACAAAAGAGGAGTCTCATTTGAGCACAACGGGTTGATCTACACAATCGCATCTGAATTTGTTGTGAGAAAGCGTATTGTAGGAAGAACAATTCTAGACTCTGAATATGAAATAATTAAAGAAGGAGAGGTTTATGTAAGTGGAGTCACAGCATCTAACAAAGATGTCAAAATTCCTTCATTTTTCTATTATCCGTTAATTGAAGTAAAAAAAGACAGCACAACATGCTTAAAACCTGTAATGGGAACAACAAAATACACTGTGTTAGGAATCGGAGAAAAAGCATTTGAAGGAGCGACCTTAAAAAGTCTGGTAATTCCACATGGATTAAGATTCATCGGCAACGAAGCATTCAGAGATATGACAATCACAAAAGGGATTTTAGTAGTTCCCCCTGCGAGACGCATGAATGCAAATGTCTTTATCGGATTAAAATCAAAAGTGTTCTTACCTGAATTGGAAGACGAATACAATTCCAATACGACTCCTATTCTATTCAACAAGACGTTCGACATTAAAGAAGGATTGCCGGAAATATATGTAAGGCATAATGCGTTTGGAAAGCCTATAGAATCTTTAGACAGAAGGATACTTTATACCGTTGGGGACAGTCTTACCAAAGAATGGTACAACTACTATTCTTCAATTAGCTATAGGCCAAAGCCAATCACTTCGTACGGTAAATTTGGATTTTATACATTCAACACTTTCTCTGGAGCGAAGACGCCAACTATAACTATTAGACCAGCAAAAAAATTTGAGAAGACAAGAACTGATCTTGACATGATTGCTCCATATGAGTTTGTTTGTTGGAACCCATATACACAGAAAAGAGAAGTGTGCAGCGATTTTGTAATGAACGAATCAATATACAGACTAAAAAAAGAAGAAAATTATCTGTATTACACTGTGGATGGAAAACCAATCACAAATATCGATCCTTTGATTGACGCTTCAGGTAAAGATCCTTTTGGATTGCAGGTGCGAGATCTAGAGGAGATAAAAGCCAAAAATGCAGCTAATGAGAGGTCTAACAATCTTAACAATAAAATCGAACTTCTTAAAAGTACACTCGGATTCTAATCAACTTAATATAAACTGTTAATTATTATAATTATGAGATACATTAAGCATTATATATTCGGAGCTGTCGCCACAGGTTTGGCGATGTTCTGCAGTTGCAATAATTCAAAGGATAAATCTTTGAATGCAGAAGACTATACATATACAGAGTCGGAATCAAGCAACCACGTTTATGGTTTTGTGAATGATGACAAAGGCAATGCATTATCAAATGTGTTGGTCACAAGTGGAAAAGACACGACAGTCACAAACGAATACGGAGCCTACACAATTGAAAAATGTCGTGCTGTAAATGATAGATGTGTTGTCAAATTTGAATCCAACGAACATTTCTCTGTAATCCGTACGGCAGATATCTCAGAAGGAGATGCAAGAGTCGACGCGGTATTGATGCCACAGGAAAGCAAAGAAGGCGTAACTGAATTGACTCGTTTCAACAATAGTCAGGGAGCATCAATAAAAGTAGGAAAGATGACGGTGGATATCCCTGCCAACTCATTGGTTTATGAGGGCGACGGTAAGCCATTCAACGGATCGGTCTTTGCAAGCACTTACTATTTGAATCCAAACTCAGAAAACTTCGCTAAGGAGATGCCTGGAGGAGATATGAGTGGCGTGACAACAGATGGCAAGGATGTGATACTTCTATCATATGGCATGGTGGAGGTAACATTAAAAGACTCTGCAAACAAGAAACTTCAATTGAAAGATGGAGCAGAAAGCACATTGACATTCCCGTCGCCAGAAGGATTGGCCGAGCATAAGCAAATTCCACTTTGGTATTTTGATGAAGAGAAAGGAACTTGGGTTGAAGAAGGAATCGCGACAAAGAAGGGAGACGTCTATACTGGAAATGTAAAGCATTTCTCTTGGCATAACCTTGACTGTTCCGCTTGGAGAGCTACCATTTGCGGTAGAGTCACAAACACTAATGGAGAAGCAATATCCGGAGTGTTAGTGACAATTTCTCAAACAAGTGCGTATACAGATAGCAATGGTAATTATTGTGCTTATGTTCCTAACGAGACTCCCGTCTTCGTTACAGTAAAGCCAGCAGACTATGCACGTTATACAAATTGTCCGATTTTCAAGATTGAAGGACAACCAGCAGGAACAACAATCAAGCAAGACATTGTGCTTCCTACCCTACCAAGTATACATGGAAAAGTGACATATAATGATAGCACTCCAGCTCGTGGTATAACTGTTTGTGCAAATAATTCATTAACCATGACAAACTATAATGGTAATTATACGTTGTATTATAATGGTAACGAACCAGTTTCGCTACATGTCGCAGGATATTCGAATAAAGAATACAAGACTTATGAATTCAAGGATCCATCTGAGATTGACGAGCACGCAAGTTACGACTTTATAATAGACAAGTGCATATCTTTAGGTGGAATGATTCGAAACAATAGAAATTTGACGATTGACGATGTATTAACAGTCACTATCATTGCAGACGGAGAAGAATTCGCAGTAAATTCAAAATTTGGAACTTATCAGTTGAATGTATCTGAAAAAACAAAAAATATCACTGCTTTTGTCAAAGAAGAAGATGGATATGGAATAGAATCAAACAGAGTATTATTAACATTAAACGACAGCACAAAAAGATATTACAAATATTTGCAAACAATCGTTGTTCCAACCAACATCTCTGTCAGCGGAACAATTGTCAACACATGTGGTCCATCTAAAGCAAACATCACAATTGAATCTGGCAAACTATTCCACAAAGAATCATTGACACAATCATCAAAATTAGGATATTTCAATATAGATCTTCCTGTAAAAATGACCGGCGATGCTAAAGTCAAGATTAATTGTCAGGGAAAGAGACTTACAAAGAAAATCAATATAAAGAATGAAGATATCAATCTTGGTGAACTTGAATTTTGTTCAGGAGAAAAACCAGATCCAAACTGTATCTATGCACTCGTTGGAGACAAGACTATAAAATTTGACATAGAGAAAGATAAATACACAGAGATGTATCAAAAGGCAAGTGCAATAGATTTCAAGTATCAAGCATGGTACAAGAGTCCCGACCACAACGCCACATTGGTTTTGGAAATCAACAAATGTTTAGGAGGCAAAATCACTTCCGCAAGCGGCAACAACATATTGAGATTTGCAAGTCACAATCTTAAAACATACCTGTTGAACAATGGTAATATTTCAAAATCCAAGCCAAAGTTTGTACATTCAGAAGAGGATAACAAGTATCTGTTTAACACAGATAATGAGTTGATTCCAGAAAGTGGAAATGATGAGATATACCTATACGGTTCTGCTGTCGTGGAAGAAAAGAAGTTGAATGATAACATAAACACAGCATATATCACTTCAGACTTATATTTTATGTCTAACAAGATCTTAGTAGGAGAAACAAAATCAACAAAGTTCTATACTTTGACCATTCCTAAAGGATCAACTCAAACATTGGAAGAGAACTTGAAGAAACAGGGATTCAAGGAGCATTCTACTTTCTTGGACGACGAGAAACGATTCTCAACAATTTTCCTTCAAGAAAATGCAGAGGCTTTGCTTCGTAGAAATAAAGACAACACATCTGAAGTAACAATATTGATACGAGACGGAATTGGAACAGAGCCACTATCACAATGTTGGAAAGTTGATTTCAGCAACTCATCACTTAAGAATGGCAAGGGAAGCAACATCAACTATATGTGGAAGAATGAGGCGGACATCGCTCAACTAGCCATGTTTGGTCCGATGATGGGAATCAAGTTTACAAAGACAAACATCTCAGAACAGAAATGTGGTTGTGCGACAAGCAACGGACCAGTCGCTTATTAAACAAACCATATTTTAACAAATATAAAAGGAGGCTTCGGTCTCCTTTTTTTATGGAGATTATATAGCAGTTGTCCAAAATGAGGATTGTTAAGGGCCAGTTTTTTATTATTTGGGCCCTAACCCCGCTCTTCAACGCGAGTCCGAAGGACGAGCGTCATATAAATAAGCGTGTTTGGACAACACATATATAATTGCCTTTTTTATTACATATAACACTAAAGACGTATAATTGATGTCCACCCTATTTTTGTAAAAATTGTTGATAAAAATCATTTTTCAACACAATTTTGTTGAAAAATAGTGGTTAAGTTTTGCTTTTTAACATAAATAATATATTTTTGCTATATGTATCACTATAGTATGCCAGAAAATAGTGTGATGTTATGGTCTGAGGCATACTAAAATTGGTTTGAAAATAATTTAAAAATATAAATTAAGACAATGAGAAAGTTATTTCTAATGGCTTTTGCTTTCGGTCTTACATCTGTAGCGAGCGTTAGTGCTCAGCAAACAGAGAAGTTGTCTTCAAGCTTTACTTGCAAGGCTACTTATCCGAAAGGAAAAAACATCTATTTGATGGATTCATGTAAGGTAAACTACACCATCAAAAAGATCGTAGGAAAGATGGGAGTTCACACAGATGTTGAATGGACATCACGCCCAGATTTCACTTACAACAAGATCAAGGTTGATAGAGCTCAGCTAATTGGAGACAAGAACTATCAGGAACTTGTGTCGAGATTTGACATGATCACTCCTAAGAAGGCAACATTCGCGTTGACTTTGATGTTCTACAGCGACAGAGCAAAGACATATTACGCATCAGCAAAGACAACAGTTGAGGTAAACTATTTGGAGAAAGCTGGTTCAAACATTTCACCAGAGACATATGTAGTAAAAGATTGGTCAGAGAATTTGACTGATATTTACGTAGGCAAGCAGACTAAGCCAGGTGTTGTCACACTTGACAATTCAATGAAGGAGTTTTTGGATCTTATGCGTTTGACAGAGAGCACAACTAAGATGGATCCATCTCAGCGTGGTTACAACTACCGTCTACGTAACATCTTCGTAAATGCAGATAAGATCGACATTGTTAAGTCAGAGATTGTTTCAATAGACTGGAATGAGAACGACTACGACTTCCTTGTATATGAAGTAACTAAGCGTAAGGAGGCTAACGCACTTAGAGCTAAGGGTGATTCAGTAAAGGCTGACGAGGTTTACTTCGCTAACAGAAAGTACGAGCCAATCATCAGTGTGAAGTCGCCAACATATTGGAAGACAACTGGTACATCAAGCGAGACATTCGACAAGGCACTTAACACAGCAGACTCTTACTACAAGAAGAAGCAGTGGAATGAGGCAGGTTTGTACTACAACATGGCTTACGAGTACGATTCTACAATGGCTTACCCTAAGCAGCAGGCAATCAAGATCCAGGAGTACATCGACTATAAGAATAACCGTAACGTTACAGGTCTAATCGACATGGTATACGTTGAGGGCAATCACGATGTTAAGAGTTTCTACATTGGTAAGACTGAGGTTACTCAGCAGCAGTGGGCTCGTGTAATGGGAACTAACCCATCTAACTTCAAGGGTTGTAGAACTTGTCCAGTTGAGAACGTATCATGGAATGAGGTTCAGACATTCATCAAGAAGCTTAACGAGCAGACAGGTCTTAAGTACCGTTTGATGAGCGAGAAAGAGTGGGAGTACGCAGCAAAGGGCGGAAAGAACGGATCTAAGTCAGCATTCGCTGGTGGTGATAACATCACAGAGGTTTCTTGGAACGCATACAACGCAGAGCAGACTACTCACGGTGTTGGAGAAAAGGCTCCTAACGAGCTTGGCATCTACGACATGACAGGTAACGTAGCTGAGTGGGTAAACAACCAGTACGACAAGGTAACTCGTTTCGTTAAGGGAGGTTCGTTTGCTGATGAGGCTTCAAACTGTGCAATCGAAGCTAAAGAGAAGTTAAAACCAGATTACAAGAGCAACAGCGTAGGTTTCCGTATCTGCCAGGATGAATAAAAAATAGAGAAGCAAAATGAAAAGAGCACTATATCTACTGCTTGCAAGCAGTCTAAGTTTTTCTGTATGCGCCCAGAACAATAACGATGCAAAGGCGCGTGACATGTATCCAAAGGCAATGGAGCTTTTCAACGCTAAGGATTACAAGGCAACTATCAACAAGCTTAACGAGATCGATAAGTTGTTAGGCAAGAGCACAGCCCGCACAAGTTACCTTAAGGCAAAGGCTGCTTACGCACTAAACGACTACAGTTTGGCACAAACAGCATGCAAGACATATTTTGAGTCGATGCCAAAGCAAGACAAGGGATATTCTGAGATGGCTGTCATCAAGGAGAGTCTAATGGCATACTTCCAGGCTCAGCAGAAGAAGAGACAGGAAGACGCTGCAGCTTGGGAGGCTCAGGAGGCCGACAGAAAGGCTCGTGAGGCTGCTGAGGAGGCTTCACGTCAGGCACAGATGAAGGCTGCCGCTGAGAGAAGAGCAGCATTCCAGTCTGAACTTGAGGCTCAGGACAAGCGTGAGGCTGAGGCGTACGCTAACGCACAGAAGACAGGAACAAAGGCAGCATATCAGGAGTTCATCTACGATTACCCTTATGGTAAGAAAGTAGCTGACGCTAAGAGAGAGATGAACAAGAAGTGGCCAGCACCTGTCCGCACACTTAAGAACGGAAAGTACGGTTACACTAAGGACGGAAAGTTCGTTGTTAAACCTAAATATGAGTACGCAACTGACTTCAGCGACGGTTTGGCTCGCGTAGGCAAGGATGGAAAGTATGGTTTTGTAAATGAGAATGGCGACGAGGTTGTTGCATTGCAGTACACAGCTGCTTCTTCATTCAGCTACGGTGTAGCAGCAGTTAAGGATCAGAATGGTGACGCTTACTTCATTCTTCCTTCAGGTGCTCGTCTACAGGACGCATCTTACCTAGACACAAAGAGCTTCAAGGAAGGTCTTGCTGCATGTCAGGACGAGAATTACCTATACGGTTTCGTTGATCCAAAGGGTAAGCTAGTTGTTCAGCACAAGTACAAGACAGTTGGTTGGTTCAACGAGGGTATCTGTGCAGTTGGAAAGAACGTTAACGGCAAGACACTATACGGATACATCGACAACAAGGGCAACCAGTTGTGTGACTTCATCTACGAAGAGGCTAAGGACTTCCAGGGCGGTGTTGCTCGTGTGAAGACTAACGGCAAGTACGGTCTTGTTGACAGATTCGGTTCACCAATCACTTGCTGCGACTACGACTATATCTCAGAGTTCAAGGCTGACGGTTATGCATTGGCTAAGCGTTCTAATCTTGAGGTTTACATCGACAAAGAGGGTCAGTTGTGGGCTAAGGTTAACGGCAAGTACGTAACTGTGAAATTCTAAAATTCTCATATCTTTTATTTTTTAAGTTGGTAATCCCAAGTCGACGGTAATGTCGACTTGGGATTTTTGATTAATTATAATAGCATTTATTTGGATATAACACAGTTCTAATATCGTAGAGGCACACGGACGTGTTTCCATTTGGCAATCTAAACATCCACAAACGTAAAAAGTGCCTATTTTTACGTATTTGTTTCTCAAAAGCCAGCCATAAGCCTTATATTTGCATAAAATTTGATTGAATAATAATTTATTAATAGTGTCAACGAAATTAAAAATAGTTTTATCCTTACTAATGCTTTCTATTGCAAGCTCGCTTTTCGGGCGAGAGATTGCAGTACAAGTCGTTGACAAAAACAATTCATCCCCAATCTACGGTGTATTCTTCTCCTACTCTACCGAGTCGGATCTGAATAAAGCCAAAACCGAAATGAGTGACTCTCAAGGAAAGGTTAAGATTAATGTTTCCGATGGAGTTATTTTCTACGAAGCTTCATTTGTAGGTTATATCACTAAGAAAGGATCTATTCCACCGTCACAAAACAAACTAACAATCGCACTTGAAGAAGATGAGACCATGCTTGAAGACGTAGTTGTTGATGGCAAAATTGACGAGCGTCCAATTAAGCTTTCGGCAATCACTACACAAGTGATGTCGGCAGAGAGATTGGTGGAGACAGGACATGGTTCTCTTCAGCAGGCATTACAGCATGAGACTCCAGGTCTCAACATTCAGAAAGTGGGATTCGGCAACGAGATGTCGATGCAAGGTCTGGATGCCAGACACGTCTTATTCTTGATGGATGGAGAGAGAATGACTGGAGATATGGCCGGCAATCTCGACTATGAGAGATTCAATCTTCACGCAATTGAGAGAGTGGAGATTGTCAAAGGAGCAAGCAGCACACTATATGGAACTCGTGCGGCTGGAGCTGTAATCAATCTAATCACTAAAAAGACAACAAAGCCGTTTGAAATCCAGGCTGGAGCCAGATATGGCATGATGAACGAAAGAAATTACGACAATCCGTCGACAAAAGATTACATGTATATGTTCGAGAAAAACGTCGACAAGCCAAATCTTCAGGCATGGATTTCAAGTGGATTCCATCATAAAAAAATCACAGGCCAGACTGATCTATGGTATGGTTCATCCGATGCTTTCAATCTCTACCAAGATGGGAAAGACGAAAAGCTCTACACGATGGAAGCCAACCCAATATTGAATAGAGACACCCTCGTCATTGCAGAAAATATGCGTCCACCATTGGGAATTGAAGGTAATGAGCATGTATCTGCGAGTCAGAAACTATACTTTGATTTTTCCAAGAATGTGGAAATCCAACTTTACGGGACCTTCTTCCACATGAACACTTATGACATGATTAAAGACTTAGCCTATACATTCTCAAACGACATGATGTGTGGAGCGAAAGCCAAAGTGAATGTCAAAGATTTGTTTACAATTGAAACAAAAATCCACAACGACTTCTACAACAGGTCTAAAAGACACGAGCGTCGCGACGAAGTCAACAAAGTATATGAGAGCAGAATCTTCCAACCGAAGTGTATCTTATCAAGCAAACATTTCAAGCGTCACAGTTTGATTGCAGGTTGGGAATACATCAGCGATGACTTGACAAGTGACCGATTCATCTACAACACAATGGCTACAAGAAGTCTGCGTGAAACAGAATTCTACGCTCAAGACGAATGGCAGGCTAACGAAAAATGGATGCTTTCATTTGGTATGCGAGGCAATGTATCAAAAGCATTTGCCATTGCGGACCTTTACCGCATGTATGCGATGCCTAAGTTCGCAGTAAAGCACAATTTTTCAGAAACGTATTGCATGAGAGCAAACTACTCTCTCAACTATCGAAATCCGTCAATCAAAGAGTTGTTCTTCAACTGGGATAATTTAGGAATGTTCCAAATAAAAGGAAACGAAAACCTTTTAGCAGAAAGGAGTCAATACATCTCACTTGGTGGAGAATACAACAACGACAAGTTATTCTTGTCTGCGACTGCGTATACCAATACATTCCGCAATAAAATAGAGGGTATCTGGAGAGTATACGACATGCAGTATAATTTCGAATATGAGAATCTATACAGACAGATCTTGACTGGAATTGACATTCTCAGCAAGTGGAATATCAACGATCACTTCACGCTCAATGCATCATACAGTTTTGTCAACATCTCCAAATCAGATGGATTGCAGTTGAGTGCGACAAGTCCAAGTGCAGCGACCGGAAGTTTGGAGTACAAATTGAAGAAAAACAAATATGCGTTGACGGCAGTGCTTTCCGCCACAGCTAGCGGCAAAAAAAGATTTGACGTGCAGGATAGACTATACCTAGCAGACGAGGGCACAAGTTACGATGCATATTACCGTGTTACACTTCCTGGTTATGCTATGGCAAACATCGCAACTACACATAGTTTCAACAACCGTCTACGTTTGACTGTAGGTTGTGACAACATCTTCAACTACAAGCCAAAGACATTAGGAAGCGGAATCACAGTCTTCAACATACCAGCAACTCCAGGAGCAAGAGGATATGTGCAGTTGGAGGTGACATTGGATAAGAAAGAAAAGAAATGAGACAAACTATAATAATCATACTCACTACCCTACTCTGCGGTTGTGCCAAATATGAAGCCGATGAGTTCACAGGCTATACACTGCCTCGAATCACCGGTTACAATACAGGCGTCACCAACGATTGGCTATACTTCTGTCTTGAAGACGGTTCGTTTATGAATCTAGCGTCGCCCAACAGTGATCTGCCAGAAGGATTCCAATACTACAATATCAAGTGGGATTTCGCAATCTGCGGTTGCAAGATGCGCACAAATTCAGGCACATCAGGACGAGGCAAAGGTGGAGCTGCTGATCTTGGATACGTAGACTATGATAAATATCAAAGTGTAGCAGATCTACCACAAGACCTTAAATGGGCAGTAGACGACAGCACCGTCGAAGTGACATTCAGCAAGAACGACTGGAACCGATACCTGATGGCAAACAACATGGATTTCGACGCTAACCCATGGTTTAATCCGAACTCAGGTCCGGCAATGTGTAAAGCTTCAGGCAATCCGATACTCAGTCAGGCGGTAGTGTATGCCGGCCCACCACCAACATACGAACCATCATACCACACTTACATTATACGTACTGCGAATGGAAAGGACTACTACAAATTCCAAGTAGTTTCGTGGTTCAACGACAAGACCGAAATCGGTGGAGATGGAGGTATGATAAGCTACTATCTTGACAAATTGAAATGACGACTCATAAATGGTTTTAAATTCACATTTAGAAAATTTTGAATTTACAAATTGATTTTTCTATCTTTGTTAATGTTAAATAAGGAAATTCGCGGTAATTAAAGATTTTCAAGTATGCGACAATTAACATCGAAAGAAATTGAGTCTTTGCAGGCCAACGGTTGTTCTGCAGACGATTGGAAAAATATAACTGTGGCAGACGGATTCAATCCTGAGTCTGTCAGCAAAACATCATTCTCTGGCAAATGTCAGATTGGTACATTCTCAGGAATAGCTGAGATCAATGGTGTACCATTCAAAAGAGGAATCAACAACGCTCGCTTACACAACTGTGTGGTTGGCAATGATGTGGTGATCGACGGAATTAGCAGATATATTTCCAATTATGAGATTGCAGACGGTGCTATATTGGTCGATAATAGTGAGCTTTACTGTAGCGAATCGACTGCATTTGGTACGGATTCCAAAATTGCTTTACTAAACGAAAATGGTGGACGTTCGATTCCTTTGTCACCAGCGTTGACTTCTCAACTTGCATATCTTGCAGTGATGTTCCGCGATTACAAAATCTTCACTGAAAAAATCTGCAAATACCTTGACGACAAATCTAAAGAATATCTTTCACGTCCTGCTGATGCACCACGTGGATATATCGGCAAGAATTCAGTCGTAATCGGATGCAAGAAGATTGCAAACGTGTGGATTGGAGACAACGCTACAGTCAAGGATTGTTCGTCACTTGAAAATGGAATCATCAAATCGTCCGCTGCTGATCCAGCAATCATCACAACTGATGTCTTGGCTCAGAATTTCATTCTTTGCAACGGTGCAAAGGTGATGGACGGTGCAATTATCCGCAATACATTCGTAGGTCAGAATACTGAAGTCGGTCTTACTTTCTCATCTACAGACACATTCTTCAGTTCAAACTGTCAGGCATTCCACGGTGAGTCTTGCTCACTATTCGGAGGTCCATTCACAGTGTCGCACCACAAGTCTACCCTACTTATCGGAGCAATGTTCAGTTTCATGAACGCAGGTAGTGCAACAAACCAAAGTAACCATTACTACCGTCTTGGACCAAACCACGAAGGAATTCTTCAGCGTGGAAGCAAAACAGCCAGCGGTTCATACGTGCTATGGCCAGCAGTGACTGGAGTCTTCACATTGGTAAAAGGAAAACACGGAGGCAATCTCGACACACGTAAATTGCCATTCTCATATTTGATTGAGCAGAATTCTGAGACTTGGATCTATCCAGGCTCAAGCATGAAGTCGTGTGGAACAATGCGCGACATCAACAAGTGGAAGAAGCGCGACAAGAGAAAGACTATCGATGCAAGTAGCGATATCATCAACTTCGACGTGATGAGTCCGTTCGTAGTTGCAGAGGTTGCAGAAGGATTGGAATTCTTGACTGAGAAACAGCATCACCAGCGTCGTGCCGGTGTGAACTATCACAAATACGGCCGTGCAAAAATGCATTCAGTTGCAGTCGACGAGGGTGTTGATTTATACTCAATGTTCCTTTCTGTATTCGCAGTTCGTTTGCTAAAATCTTGTAGCACAGCTAATTTGAAGAGTTTGTACGAGAAAGCAGCCAACTATGAGATTGACAAGTGGGCAGATATCGCAGGTGCATACTGCAGCAGAAAGAATCTATTCAATTTCATAGATAAAGTTGCAAATAGCAATGACTATAGCAGCGTCATCACATCATTCCTATCTGATTTGAAGAACGGATATGAGGAGGAGAAATTGATGTGGGGATTGAAGTTCATCCTTGAGCAGAGATTCGACGGTGATATCGCAGCAGCTACATCAGCAGAGGCAATCGCAGAGATCATCAACGAAGGAGAGAGTGCAGAAGGCACACTTGCCAAGATGATTGCCACAGATAAAGAGAGGGAATTCTCACAATTTATGCAGGTAGGATACGGCTTAGACGGTAATGATCCCGTCGGCGATTTCAATGCTGTTCAGGATAAAGACAACGTAGCCGACATTCCGGTATTCTAAAAAGAGTCCCATTATGCAGAAAATAGTAGAGATGTGCGATTTGAAGCGTCAGACTGCCAAGATACGCAGTGAAATCGACGCATCAATCAACGAGTCAATCGAATCTACAGCATTCATCAAAGGAGCCAAAGTAGCAGATTTTGAAAAGAATGCGGCAGCATATATTGGCACAAAGCATTGTATATCAGCAGGCAATGGCACAGATGCTCTTTATATAGCACTAATGATGCTCAACCTTGCTCCCGGCAGCGAAGTGATAACTCCAAGTTTCACATTCGTAGCTACAGCAGAAGCCATTTTACGTGCTGGATTGAAACCAGTCTTCGTTGACGTTTCTGATTCATCATTCAATATAGAAGCCGACACGTTTGAAGCAGCAATCACACCAGAGACAAAAGCAACAATCATCGTACATCTATTCGGACAGAGTGCGGAGATGGATTCGATAATGAAAGTTGCGAAAAGACATTCCGTCGACATCATCGAAGATTTCTGTCAATCGTTTGGAGCGGCATGCGACGTCGACGGCAAGATGAAAAAAGCAGGTTCAATCGGAAAAATAGGATGCACATCATTCTTTCCTTCTAAAAATCTCGGATGTTTTGGCGACGGTGGAGCCATTTTCACCGACGACGACACTATTGCAGACAATGCCCGCGCGTTTGCCAACCACGGAATGAGAGTGAAGTACACATACGACAGCGTAGGAGTAAACTCACGTCTTGACGCAATGCAAGCAGGAATCTTGAATGTCAAGATGAAATATGTAGATTCATATTTGGAAGCAAGACGAAAAGCGGCGTCGACATATAGAAAAATGCTTTCTAAAGTCGACGGAATAATCATTCCATCTGAAAAAGAGGGCTGTCAGCACACATATAATCAGTTCACTATCAGAGTGAAAGATGGCAAACGAGATGAATTAAAGGCATATTTGGAGGAGAATGGTATTCCATCCATGATCTATTATCCCTACCCAATTCATCAGCAGAAAGCATATCTTGAATCACCACACCGCATAGCAGGCAATCTTAGCAACACAGAAAAACTCTGCAAAGAGGTGTTGAGTTTGCCAATGCACACTGAATTAGAAGATGGAATCATAGAGACAATCGCGTCGAAGATAAAGGAATTCTTCTGCTAAATATTGCCATTTTGGCAGACAACAAATTAAAACAAATAGAAGCTGTGCCAAACATGCAGATTTTGCAAGTTGGCACAGCTTTTGATTTATGTATAGCAGAAAAAAGAAAATAAACTTAAAGTTATATAAATCATGAACATTAAGCCATTAGCAGACAGAGTGCTTGTTAAGCCTGTCGCAGCAGAAGAGAAGACAGCGTTGGGAATCATCATTCCAGACACTGCAAAAGAGAAGCCGTTGAAGGGTGAGGTCCTAGCTATCGGTAACGGTACTAAGGACGAGGAGATGGTAGTGAAGGTTGGCGACACTGTTCTATACGGAAAGTATGCTGGCACTGAGCTTGAACTTGACGGTGAGAAGTATTTGATCATGCGTCAGAGTGATATCTTGGCAATCATTGGATAATGCACAATTCGTAATGCATAATTCATAATTGTCAACAAAAAGAATCAACAGAATATAATACAACAGTTTAGACTAAGACGTCTATACAAAAAAGTATAAAAATCATGGCAAAAGAGATTAAATTCGACATAGAGGCTCGCGACCTTTTGAAGAAGGGTGTGGACGAGTTGGCAAACGCAGTTAAGGTGACACTTGGACCTAAGGGCCGCAACGTCATCATCGAGAAGAAGTTCGGTGCTCCACACATCACTAAGGATGGTGTGAGCGTGGCAAAGGAGATCGAGCTTTCTGATCCATACCAGAACATGGGTGCACAGATCGTTAAGGAGGTTGCTTCTAAGACTAATGATAAGGCTGGCGACGGTACAACTACAGCTACAGTTCTTGCACAGTCTATCATCACTGTAGGTTTGAAGAACGTGGCTGCTGGTGCTAATCCAATGGATTTGAAGCGTGGTATCGACAAGGCAGTTGCTAAGGTTGTCGACAGCATCAAGGCTCAGGCTAAGGAGGTTGGCGACGACAATCAGAAGATCGAGCAGGTAGCGACTATCTCAGCCAACAACGACAGCGAGATCGGTAAGCTTATCGCAAGCGCTATGGCGAAGGTAAAGAAAGAGGGTGTCATCACAGTTGAAGAGGCAAAGGGTACTGACACTACAGTTGATGTAGTTGAGGGAATGCAGTTCGACAGAGGTTACCTTTCTCCATACTTCGTTACAAACACAGAGAAGATGGAGTGTGAGATGGAGAACCCATTCGTTCTTATCCACGACAAGAAGATTTCTAACCTAAAGGATATCCTTCCATTGCTTGAGGCATCAGTTCAGGCAGGACGTCCTCTATTGGTTATCGCAGAGGATATCGACGGTGAGGCGTTGACAACATTGGTTGTTAACCGTCTACGCGGATCATTGAAGATCTGTGCTGTCAAGGCACCAGGATTCGGAGATCGTCGTAAGGAGATGCTTCAGGATATAGCAGTTTTGACAGGCGGTACAGTTGTTTCAGAGGAGCAGGGAATCCAGCTTGCTTCAGCTACAATCGAGATGCTTGGTAAGGCTGAGAAGATCACAGTAAACAAAGACAACACAACAATCGTCAACGGTGCTGGTTCAAAGGAGGCTATCGCACAGAGAGTCGCTCAGATCAAGGCACAGATCGACGCTACAAAGTCAGACTACGACCGTGAGAAACTTCAGGAGCGTTTGGCTAAGTTGGCAGGTGGAGTTGCAGTGCTTTACGTAGGTGCTCCATCAGAGGTTGAGATGAAGGAGAAGAAAGATCGCGTAGATGATGCACTTTCTGCAACACGTGCAGCTGTAGAGGAAGGAATCGTCCCTGGTGGTGGTGTAGCGCTTATCCGTGCTATCGAGTCGCTTGACGGCGTCACTGGAGAGAACGACGACGAGACAACAGGTATCGAGATCGTTAAGCGTGCAATCGAAGAGCCACTTCGCCAGATTGTAGCAAACGCTGGTAAGGAAGGTGCAGTTATTGTACAGAAGGTAAGAGAAGGCAAGGGAGACTACGGTTACAATGCCCGCACAGATAAGTTTGAGAACTTCTACGAGGCAGGTGTTATCGACCCAGCTAAGGTGACTCGCGTCGCATTAGAGAATGCAGCATCAATTGCAGGTATGTTGCTTACAACTGAGTGCGTTATCTCAGAGAAGAAAGAGGCAGCTCCAGCAGCAGCTCCTGTAGCACCAGGAATGGGCGGCATGGGTGGAATGATGTAATTCTAAATGCTGAATGAGAAATGCGGAATGCTGAATTAGCAGACGCATAAAATTCATAAAACACAAGCGGTCGGGACTTACGTTCCGACCGCTTTTTTATGCATTTAATGCACATTTACTCATCCTTAATATGGATGATAGTCTAGTTAGTAATTTCAAATCTTACCAAGGATATTTTCCTTCATTCATTCCATTTAGCAAGCCTTCAAGAGCAAGTGGATATAGACATTTTTTCTCTGATCTGTCGAACAATGTGTTTGGAGTATCCCAAAGCACCGGCACGATACCATTGTTTATTGCCGATTTAACCAAATAATTATAGTAATATCTACGGCTCTCCTCAAACTTCTGAAGATCAGATCCAGAAAGCACTTTATCACGATTCATAGCCATAAACTCGCCCATGATTACTGGAATCTTCTTTGACACGTAAGTGTTCTTAATAGCAGAGAATTCGCTGTCGACATTCTTCTCTGTATGCCAGTCGCAAGTTCTATTCACACCATTTACATAAGTATTTTTGTATGGTTCACCCCAGAAGAAATGCATCTTTCCCCAATCGGCATCTTCTTCCATAAGAGTGTATGTGTATGGATAATAATGGAACTCCATCATCATACGTTCATCAATAATATCAGTTGGGATAAGTTCAGGATGCTTAGCACAATGTTCAGCCGACGTCTCCATAGCCTGAACAATCAAGCATCTGCTTTTATTGTAGCCCTCGCTTGAACGAACCGCGTCGACAAATGTCTGATGATAAGACTTCAATACAGAATCATCTTTTTTCCCGTCTCTACCAGGCTCGTTTGCACTGGCGAAAATCAATCTTTCATCATACTCTTTGAAAGCGTCAGCAATCTGAAGCCACAAAGATTTCTGAGTGGCATTCACACTCGTCTTTGATCCAGAGTCGACATTCTCCTCAAGCCAACCGTTATCCCAATGGATATTGACAATGGCGTACATGTCATACTCAAAACAGTAGTCGACAATAGTCTTTATTCTATTAATCCAAAATTCAGGGATTTTTCCTCCATTTGCAGAAGCATACCAGTTCCAAGACGTCGGAATACGAACCGAAGAAAATCCCGCGTCTTTATACATCTTCACCATTTCTTTTGTGATCTCAGGACTACCCCAGCCTGTTTCATTACTCTTGTCTGTACCAATCCAGCTTGCACACACCTCGAATGTATTTCCGATATTGATACCTAGTCCCATCTTCTTTGCTATTTCCGTAGCAGTAGACGGACAATACAAACTATTTGGATCAACTACAGGCTTTTGCCAAAACGTCACACTGTCCAAATCGTCAACATTAAAAGTCAAAATTTCTCCATTCTTCTGATGGACTCTCATGTGTTGTGATTGAGAAAACACAATTTGTGAAATCAATAAAGAGATCACAAAGAATATAAGTCTAACCATAAATATATTGAATTAACATTTTCTGCAAAGGTATTGACAAAACCGATTATCGGCGGTAGACATAGGTACCAAAAAGCAAGGACAATTATATCAGACAATCAACGCATAATGAAAAAGAGTGCGTCTCCCTCTCGGGAAAACGCACTCTATCAATCTAAAACTAACTAGACTTTTGAGACAACGTGTTTGTCTATTGTCTCTATGTCAAAAACGCATTCTATTTCATTACATTGATTTTCTTCACTTCCTCCTTAGTTGCAGTCTTAACAACAACTGCGTAAGTACCAGAAGTAAGATTTGAAACATTGATTGTAGACTCAGTTGACATTGCAACTGTACGGCCTAACATATCAACTATTCTAACTGACTCAAGATCCTCTGCAAACACGTTGATTTCGTCGCTTGCTGGGTTTGGAGCAATTACGATTGCGCTAGCGTTTACATTCTCAACATCTGTCTTATTTGGATCGATGAACTGAATGTAATCGATGTTAGTGTAATCATTATCGAAGTTAACCTTAATTGTATGCTCACCCTTAGCTAGAGTAATCTTACCTTTAGCAATTGAATAAGTATCCCAATCTTCAGAAACACCCTTTCCAGTTAGAGAGCAACCCTTCTTGCCATCTACCAAGATTGTGATCTTAGGATCAGTGCTTCCGTTTGCCATGTATGCTTCTACCTCGTATTCACCATCTGCAGCGACATCAACAGTATACTTCAACCACTCGTCAGTTGCAGTGTAACCAACAGCGTAACCATCATTTGCAGCTACAATATCAACACCATCCTTACGGTATTCCTTACCCTCGTTAGTGTCGTCTGTATCATAGTAACCGAATCCGTTACCACCCTTGTCGTAGTTCTCACACTCAAGAGTACCAGGGATTGCGATAGCTCCCTTGAATGGTTCCTCTGTCTCAGTTGGCTTAGCTGGTACATTTGAGTAAACCTTGTCACCCATCCAAACATTACCATACTTCATGTCGAAGCTTCCTGAACCAGAACCAACCTCACATAGGAACTTACAATCGTAAAGTGCTCCAAGAGTAACGTTAGAAGCCCACTTTCTCATGTGCTCTGAAATTGAGATATGACCACACTTACGAGGAGTTGTTCTAACTGCAAACACCTGCTTGAATGTTGATGTACCAGAGATTGAAGGAGCATTGTTACGTGTACCGATATACAAATCGTAAGTACCCTCGTCAGCGATTGTATATGAACCAACCTTATTAGCTCCGTAGTACAATCCCTGCTGCTTAGCTGTGCTTCCGAAGAATGTGTTCTCTACGATGTAGTACTCAACCTCGTTAGGAACCTTTGTCCATCCATAGATACCGATGTAGTTGTAACCACCACCTGTACCAGTGAAATCGTAGTTAAAGTCACAATGTAGATCTTTCTCTAGTTCACTTGGCTTTGGACCTGTACCCCAGTATAGACCGATACGGCAAAGCAAGTCGTCTGGATTATTCCAGTTAGCCTTGAACTGGAACTTACCCTTCTCAGCGTAATATTCCATAGAAGCATTATTACCTGAGTTAGTCCACATCTCATAGTTGAATCCACCAGCGATATTGTGTGTTCCACCGTTCTGTGCCTTCTGACCGCTTCCCATTGAGCTGAATGTACCACATGGGTTAACACCTGTAACCTCACCACCAGTTTCACCACCAGTGTTGCCACCAGTTTCACCACCAGTGTTGCCGCCTGTATTTCCACCAGCATTTGGATCCTCGATTGCATCCTTAGAGAATACCAAGTAGTCGATATTAGTGTAATCGTTATCGAAATTGATCTTTAGTGTATGCTCACCCTTAGAAAGAGTGATCTTACCTGTAGCCATTGAATAAGTATCCCAGTCGCCTGCACCCTTACCAGTTAGAGAAGTTGCATTCTTTCCATCTACAAGAAGTGAAATCTTAGGATCAGCATTACCATTTGCCATGTAAGCACCTACATTGAAAGTAGCAGCCTCCTCAACATTGATTGTATACTTCAACCACTCGTCAGCAGCTGTGTAACCTACAGCATAACCTGTACCTGCCTTTACGATATCAACACCATCCTTACGGTATTGCTCACCCTCGTTAGTGTTGTCTGTATCATAGTAACCGAATCCGTTACCACCCTTGTCGTAGTTCTCACACTCAAGTTTACCAGGGACAGCGATTGCTCCCTTGTATGGCTCCTCTGTCTCAGTTGGTTTAGCTGGTTCAGTTGAACCACCACCGCTTGTTTTGTCGCCAATCCAAACATTACCATACTTCATATCAAAACTTCCAGAACCAGAACCTACCTCACAAAGGAATTTACAATCGTAAAGTGCTCCAAGAGTAACGTGCTGAGCCCATTTTCTCATGTGCTCTGAGATTGAAATATGACCACACTTACGAGGAGTTGTTCTAACTGCGAACACCTGTTTAAATGTAGATGTACCAGAGATTGAAGGAGCATTGTTACGAGTACCAATATACAAATCGTATGAACCCTCGTCAGCAATTGTATAAGAGCTAACCTTATTTGCTCCATAGTACAATCCCTGCTGCTTAGCTGTGCTTCCAAAGAATGTATTTTCTACGATATAGTACTCAACCTCATTAGGAACTTTTGTCCATCCATAGATACCGATGTAGTTGTAACCACCACCTGTACCAGTGAAGTCGTAGTTGAAATCACAGTGAAGATCACCACTTAGCTCACTTGGCTTAGGACCTGTACCCCAGTACAATCCGATACGGCAAAGCAAGTCGTCTGGATTGTTCCAATTAGCCTTGAACTGGAACTTACCCTTCTCTGAGTAGTACTGCATTGATGCATTATTGCCAGAGTTTGTCCACATCTCGTAGTTAAATCCACCATCGATATTGTGTGTGCCACCGTTCTGTGCTGTCTTACCACCTGACATTGAGCTAAATGAACCACATGGGTTAACTGCTGAACCAGTTGAGACACCAGTATTTCCACCTGTATTGCCGCCAGTGTTACCACCTGTATTACCACCTGTATTACCGCCAGTGTTACCACCTGTATTGCCACCTGTAGAACCTTCTTTAACTGTCTCGATAGTAGCGTATGTAAAGTCTACATAACCCGATCCACCACCTGCTTCAGCCAAGATCTGAGCCTCCATGATCTGACCTAGTCTCAAACCAAGTTTATTCCACTGACGGAAGTGCTCTGAGATATTGATTGTTCCGCACTGACGACGTGTCTTACGGATAGAGAAAATCTGTGTAAATGTTGAGTTACCCCACTTAGAAGCACCAGTACGAGTACCAGACCAAACTACATACTCATCACCGTCGACAGTGATTGTACCATAGTTTTTACCGATGTATGAACCACCTGGATTACCACGGTCGTGCAACCAGTCGTCTACGATATAATACTCAATCTGAGGATTGTCCATCCATCCGTAAATACCAATATAAGAGTATGTACCTCCATCGTCACCACTCTTCTTATAAGCGTAGTTAGCGACAAGGTCACCACCTAAATTATTCCATGCCGGTTTGTTGAAAGTCTTACCTACACGACCAAGATAGTCGCCAGCATTGTTCCACGAAGCCTTGAAACAAGCGTCTTTAGGATAAAGGGTTAGAGATCCACCGTTGCCATCACGCCAAATCTCGTAAGCGTAACCAGTACTTGTTGTACCTGTTTTGTTTTGATTGTTGATGGTTTGGCCACCACTCAACTGAGTAGTCTGGCTACAAGGATCAACAGCCAAAGCAGTCGACGACGCAAACATCAAAGATGCAGCGAAGCCGAACAATCTTTTGAAATTGTTTTTCATTGTGTTTATTTGTTTAGAGTTTAAGGATGATCCGCTGACCACCAAATTATTTATGCAAGTTGTATCACAAACAGACGAATCTGTTTGATCACTTTGAGTTTTATGTTATTTCACAATGTTTACCTTCTTGTGACGTTCTCCACTAGAAGTGATAGCCTCAACAATGTAAACACCGTTTCTAATATTTTCAATATTTAAGACGTTACCAGTTGCAGATGCGATTGTCATACCTGTCATACTGACCAATTTAATCTGCTTAACGTCGTCTTTAGATACTACTTTAATAGTTTTGTCATCTGAAATAACATCAAATCTTGATGCGACAATATTGTTTGATGAAGAAGGGTCAAATGGTGTGAATTCAACATAATCAATATTTGTATAATTGTTATTGAATGCCAATCTCATCGTGTGAGAACCTTCTTTCAAAGTAATCTTGCCAGTGGCTAACGAATAAGTATCCCAATCATTTTTAACACTTTTGCCAGTCAACGAGCAAGTATCTTTGCCATCAAAAATCAAACTAACTTTAGGAGCAGCATTTCCATTTGCCATACTTGCCGCGACGTCGTATTCATCATCTGCAGCAACATTAATAGTGTACTCAAGCCACTCACCAGTCTTTGTGTATCCTACAGCATAGCCATCTGTAGTCTCTACTATATCAACTCCATCATTACGATAAACCTCACCTTCATTCTTGCGGTCGGAATCGTAATATGCTACATTGTAACCACCCTTGTCATAATCCTCAGCTTGGACAATTCCAGGAATCACAATAGTATCATTAAATGGTGCTCTCTCTTCTTTTTCAAAAGGACCATTCTCGTCGCCAATCCACATTGTAGCATAATGGTAATCGATTGTACCCTTGTTTCCACCTGTCTCAATTGCGATCTTGCAATCGTAAAGCGGCCCAGTCATGATTCCAATTTTCTCCCAAGCCCTTAAATGCTCTGAGACAGAAATGTGTCCACACTGACGTGTTCCACCCTGTCGCACAGAAAAAATCTGAGTAAAGGTTTTATTATCTCCCATCACTGACGGCATATTCTTCATTGTTCCCTGATAAAAGTTGTACTTTGCTCCGTCTATTGTAGCTGAACCAACTGGAGTTGTATTCCAAGGATCACTCATTCGATTGTACGAATCATCACAGATATAAAACTCTACCAATGGATTCTTTGACCAACCATATACACCGATCAAAGAATAATCGTCACTATCACCAGTCTTTGTATAGGAATATTCAGCATGGATATCACCATCTAAATCTTTATATGATGGTGTGTTTTCCACTTCCTTACCCCAGAAATATCCGACTCTCGCTATAAAATCAGCCGACTCGTCCCATTCCGCCTTGAAGGCGCAATCGGCATCATCGTAAACGGTCATCTTACCATTCCTTCCCTTGAACCAAAGTTCACTGTTGAAGCCGTTGTCGAAATCGTAGATTTCATTTTTTGTGAAAGTCATTCCTCCACTCAACTTCGTCTTCATGCTACATGGATCTACTGCAAATGCAGATGACACATTTGACATCAAAGAAATAAAAATTAATATGAGTGTAGGAAAGTGTCTCATGTCTAAATGTATTAGTGATTCAGATTCCAAATATAAGAGTTATGACGGAATTTTCATCCGCCATAACTCATTTTTTTGATTTTTTTCTTACTTAATCATCACTTTCTTGATGACCTGAGTATTTTCTGTTGAAATCACTGCCATGTAAACACCTGACTGAAGAGCCTCAACATTGATTACTGACGCATTTGTCGAGATAACCTTGTTGCCGATCATATCAATCAACTCTACTGACTTAATCTTCTCATCTGCAACGATCTCAATATAAGTAGACGCTGGATTTGGAACGATTTCGATGACATTTGCATCAACATCCTCAACATTTGAAGGATCACCCTTGATTGAAACCTTGATTAGTTCACAATCCTTGAAGTCATAAATCTCAGTATCCTTGCTGTACTTGATTCCGTTGTACTCACCTTCTGCAGTCGCACTCTTGATATTTGCAGGAGTCTCCTTCCAGATCTTGAAGCTTCCTGTCAAGTGAAGCATTGCCAAGTAGTGAACTAGACCATCGTAGTAGCGGTACTGACCAGTTGCAAGACCAGCGCTCCATGCTTTGTTCAAGTTTGTCTTAACCTTAGAAGCGTATGAAGGCTCATTCATCAAAGCGTAGCATGCTACTGCGTTTGCTCCAGTCTCACCTAGTGTGTATGACTCAGATGGATCAGAACCGTCCCAGTTGAAACGTGCGTGCTTGTATCCGTCTTTCTCAAAGAAGTCGATGATTCTCTTAGCCATCTCAGTCTGACGAGCTGCATCCTTACCGAACAAGTAGTAGTCCATACCGTAGTTCATCGCGCAACGCATTGCATCGTACATGTACTTGTGAGCGTTGTTGTTGTAGTTAACCTGCTTAGGAGAACCGTCGAAGTTGTTATAATCTGAGAACAAACCTGACTGAGAGTTGCAAGACTTGTATAGGTGGTTACGAGTAGCTGTTGCTGCTGTAGCCCATTTGCTATTGTTAGTCTCTGACCACATTGCGAACAAATCAACGAATGCTGGTAGATCGTATGAAGGATCTGAGAAATCAGAGCAGTTGTATGGCTGGAATGTGATCACATTCTGACTCTCGTTGAATAGAGAACCTGTACCACCCTTCCAGAAGTTCTTCAAGCAGAACTGAGCATCGTCCATGTAAGACTTCTGACCCCATCTGTGAGAAGCAAGCATCAATGCAGTTGTGAAGTACATCTCACCGTCAGGAGCACAGTTTGCATCCTGTGCAGATCCGTCAGGATTACACTGCCACTTGAAGTATCCCTGCCACTGACCTGAAGTGTGAAGCATATTTCTCTTAGCAAATGCCCAAAGCTTATCAAACTCTGACTTGTGACCAGTCTGTACACAAATCATCATACCGTATGACATACCCTCTGAACGAACGTCGTTGTTACCTGTATCAAGGATGTAAGCAGTACCGTCGCTCTTCTCGAAGTATACCTTGTTAGAACCTACAAAGTAGTGATCCCACAACTGATCCAACTTCTTCTGGATATCAGCGTCAGACTTACCTAGGATAGTCTTGAATGGAGATGTGTAGTTACCAGTGTAGAATGCACCTGTTCCCATCTTACCGTTCTCACATGAAGGACCGAAGTAAGCGTCATTCTCATCGAAGAATGTCAAAGCACCTGTTGAAGAAGAGCCTTCATTACCGCCTTCGTTTCCACCTTCATCGCCACCCTGGCTGCCACCTTCCTCGATAGCTCCCTTAGAGAATACCAAGTAGTCGATATTTGTATAGTTGTTGTCGAAATTAATCTTTAATGCATGCTCACCCTTTGCAAGAGTAATCTTACCTGTTGCCATTGAGTAAGTATCCCAATCACCAGAACCTGTACCAGTTAGAGAAGCTGCCTTCTTACCATCAACGTAAATAGAGATCTCAGGATCTGTGCTTCCGTTTGCCATATAAGCTCCGACGTTGTACTCACCAGCCTCTTCTACGTTGATTGTATACTTCAACCATTCACCTTCTGCAGTGTAACCGATTGCATAACCACCGTTTGCACCTACGATATCAACACCATCGTTACGGTATTCTTCACCTTCGTTCTTAGAGTCTGTGTCAGAGTAACCGAATCCTTCACCACCCTTGTCGTAGTTCTCACACTCAAGTTTACCAGGGATTGTGATTGCTCCCTTATATGGCTCCTCTTTCTCAGATGGCTCTGATGGAGTCGAAGAACCACCGCTTGTTGCGTCACCGATCCACATCTTACCATACTTCATATCGAAGCTACCTGAACCAGAACCAACCTCACAAAGGAACTTACAATCGTAAAGCTGACCTAGAGTAACACTAGAAGCCCATTTTCTCATGTGCTCTGAAACTGAGATATGACCACACTTACGAGGAGTAGATCTTACAGCGAACACCTGCTTAAATGTAGATGTACCTGAGATTGAAGGAGCATTGTTACGAGTTCCGACATACAAATCGTATGAACCCTCACCGTCAATTGTATATGAGCCAACCTTATTAGCACCATAGTACAATCCCTGCTGCTTAGCTGTGCTTCCGAAGAATGTGTTCTCTACGATATAGTACTCAACCTCATTAGGAGTCTTTGTCCATCCATAGATACCGATGTAGTTGTATCCACCACCTGTACCTGAGCAGTCGTAGTTGAAATCACAGTGGATATCACCCTTTAGCTCACTTGGCTTAGGACCAGTACCCCAGTAAAGACCGATACGGCAAAGCAAATCGTCTGGATTGTTCCAGTTTGCTGTGAACTGGAATACTCCGTCCTTAACACCGTACTTCATCGAAGCAGACTGACCTGAATTAGTCCACATCTCGTAACCGTAATCTGTTCCTGAGATATTGTGGTTACCACCACCATTTGTAGCAGCAGTACCACCATTCAATGAGCTGAATGTACCACATGGGTCAACTGATGTAGTTGTGTTACCACCCTGCTGTGTATTTCCTCCTTGCTGTGTGTTGCCACCACCCTGTGTGCTTCCACCTTCACCAGCACCAGAAACCTCGATGTCACCACCGTTTGGAACAGCCTTGAAGTAAACATATCCGTCGATCACGCTGCAATCAACTGTCTTACCACCCTGCTTAACAGAAGCAGTAGAACCAGCTGCAGGGACACGTACTGACAATGGGTAATCCCAGTTACAAAGTGTATTGCTTGTCAATGAAGAATTCAATGTCAATGAATACTTTCCATCAGAAACCTTCTTGAAAGAAGCATTGTCACGCTCCTTAATATACATACAAGCATCTCTGAAAGTAGTTACCCAGTAATCTTTCTTGTTCTGATCCAACCAAGAAAGAGCACCAGTAAATGCGTTCTGGTCTGTTGGAGAGAAGCTTCCATTTCCAGCGAATCCAGAGATACCGTGGATTAGGAACACTGCCCAACCGCCGTTAGCCTGAGAAATCTTACTTGTGATCTGATTTGAAGAGTTGATACCCTGGTTACCACAGATTGTACAATCCAACTGAGAGAAGTCACGTGGACTCTTACTGTTGTTCTGTCCACCACAGATACGTCCTCCGATGTAGTTCTGCAAAACCGCAGTAGATCCTGGATTAACACAGTTTGGATAAGCGATTGTCAAACAAGGCTGACCAATCTGCTGCTCAATTGTAGACTTAGATGGTCCAAGTTCATTTGCATTTGAGCTGTGAGATACTGTATGGCTACCGATCTCGTGTCCTTTTTTAGCAAGACCTGAATAATTACCCCAGTTATTACCCATCCAGTTTGTAACAACATAGAATGTAGCCTTGAAATTATACTTATCAAGTTGCTGAGCTGCCCAATTATGAGAGCTCCACTCATTGGCGCCATCATCGAATGTGAAAGTCACAGCCGATCCGCACCAATCTTCCCAAGTGGCAATCTCCTGCGCATTGGCAAAAGATATCGAGGCCACCATAGCCGATGTTAAAAGTAATTTTGTATTCATATGCATAGCGTTTTTTATTCGTTAGTAAAAATGCGTTAGTTAGTTGTATCATTTGTAGACGTGTGTACGTATATAAATAGAATGCTTTTTGTGAGTACGTCCATCGTTTACGCTTGCAATATTACGCTAAAGCTATATAAACGAAAATGTGATTCCAACTATTTTTTGACGTTTTTTTCTCAAATGCGCTCGCTAACATACGATGACGATTTTTTCTATGATGTTTGGCGATTTTTTACTGGCATTTTCTATCATTTCAAAAAAATTATTGTAATTTTTCAGTGTTAATGTTGTAAAAACAAATTTAAGTATTACTTTTGCAATGTAGATTCGTCGGAACAATTTGCCGATTCGTCGATAAAATAAGGCTAACGACAAAAACAAACAACTATTAAACACATTGTCAAATTTTCAAAATTTGTAGGCTTATGGTAAAATTCTTTACTTCTATTAAAAAGTCGGCTGCTGTTATGGCAACTCTAGCAGTTTCTTCAATAACATTTAATGCTTCAGCCGAAAAGCTTTCTGGCAACTCAGCTACTGAGATTGCAGCAATGATGACAACAGGTTGGAATCTTGGCAACACATTTGATGCGACAGGTGGAAGCTACGGTGGAGATGATCTAAATGCAGAAACATCTTGGGGCAATCCTAAGACAACTCAGGAAATGATCTCTTTCTTGAAAAAAGGTGGATTCAACACAATTCGTATCCCAGTTTCATGGGGAAATCACTCAGACTTTGAAAGACATCCAGATAATTTCACAATCAACGAAGATTGGATGAACCGTGTAAAAGAAGTTGTTGATTACTGTTACAACGAAGACATGTTCGTAATCATCAACATTCACCACGACAACAATTCAGGAAACATCTGGTATATGCCTGAGGAGGATGAAGACAACGAACTTTTCATCAGAGGTGTTTGGCGTGAGATTGCAAAAGCATTTGCTGATTACGATCAGCACTTGGTGTTCGAGATTATGAATGAGCCTCGTTTGGTTGGCAAGCCTAACGAATGGTGGTTTGATATTAACAATCCAACACCAGCTATTTCAACTGCTCTTGAGATGATTAACAAATTCAACCAGGTTGGTGTTGAAGAGATCCGTGCAAATGGTTCAGCTGAAAACAAAGATCGTGTAATCATGTGTCCTGGTTATGCAGCATGCTACGAAGGTTGTATGTCACCTGATTTCAAATTGCCAACAGATGAAACATCAGACCGTCTTGCAGTCTCTCTTCACGCTTATCGCCCATACGATCTTTGCTTGGGCAGTGCTTCTAAATGGAAGGCTAGTTACGCAACTGAGATCAAAAATTATTTCAAGCCGGTTTACGAAAAATTCATCGTTGGCATGGGTGTTCCTGTCATCATAGGAGAGGAATCTTGTTCGGCAAGATTCACTAAAGGAGTATACTCAAACAAAGAGGATAGATTAAAATGGGCAGAGGCTTATTACTCTGTCACAAAGGAATATGGTATGCCATGTGTATTGTGGGACAACAACACTTTCAAAAGCAATGGTGGTGAAGCTCACGGTCATCTTGACCGCAAAAATCTAAAATGGTACGACTGGGAGTTTATCCAGAAGATCATGGATGTCCTTGAAATTGAAAGTGTAGACAATATCTCAATCGACTATACATTGTCAGTGGGACCAAACCCAGCAACAGACAAGATCTTTGTCTCTTCTGACAATGAGCTACAAAATATTACAATCTACTCAATGAGTGGAACAGCAGTAATGACTAAGGATATCTCTGGCAACAATGCTGAAATCAGTGTTGCAATACTTAACAGAGGAATCTACAACGCTGTCGTTAAGACAGATTTAGGATTGAACGTAATTAAGTTAATTTTGAAATAGTAGTAAGGTTTTTCATGATAATGGGCTTGGTTTCGGGAGAAGCTGAGCTCATTGCTTTTTTTAAATGCTAAATGCTGAATTACGAATTATGAATTATGAATTATTTCTGCTGTTCTTAATAACCTCATAGGCTTTATTTATTTCCTGACATCGTCTGGTAGCCGCTTCTACTGCACCCACACCCCTATTCGCCACCAAATCTGGATGATTGATACGCATTAGATTACGCCACGTCGCCTTTATTTCTGAATCCACGGCATCTTCAGTCAATTCAAGAACAGCATAAGCTTTTTTGAGTTCTGCAGACATAGCATTACCGGCATTCTGTCCGTCACCTCCTTGCTCTTTCTTTTTATCCTCTTCTTCCTCATATTTTCCACAATGCTTTTTTTGCATCTTCACAAAAGTGTCGGTTGATATATTCAAACGGTTTGCTACTCGTTTAAGGAAATTCAGCTCTTGTATTGAACATTTTTCATCCGAATATACCACATCAAACAAAGTGTCCATTATAATATCTATAAAGGCAGGGTGTGCTATAGATTTTATATCAGAACATATTTTCTTCACTTCCTTTTCCGAATATTCAAAGCATAAAAGGCCTTTTACAAATGATACTGACTCCTTAAAATTATCTTTATCGTACTTATATATAAATTTTTTGATTACCTCAAGTTCACAAACCATCTTCGACTTGTCAACCAGAACAGTATGAGCCATTAACGTAAGAGCCAAACTTATAATATCTGGATTAAAACTTAAGTTCCATCTCTCATTAATTCTTTTCTTATTTATCTTATCGTATTTGGCTTCTAACGATGAAAATAAACGCTTTCCTCCTACTATAGGAGAAACGAGTTCTAAAATAAATTCTCTGGTATTCTCTTCAAAGCTGCCATTAAAATATGACATCTGAAACGCTGTTTCTAATAGTGTGTTGATTTTAGATAATGAAGATGTCCGTTGTATTTTACGAAACAATGCCGATTTATCTGGACATGGATGATCTAAATAATAATCAAAACTTGACTCATCTGATTCGGGATAGTTAGATTCTATGTACTTCTTTACTATTTCTTTAATCTCACCGATATTCTCCTCAGTATCATTACTGATAATAATTCTTAGTAGTTCAGTTAAAAATTGTAGAGATGTATTTTCCTTATGTTTCTTTTGTCCCTTGCTCTCCGTATCTTGTTCTTTACGGCCTCTCGATTTAATAAAAATAGAACAGGCTAAGACAAAAAGTATTAAACACACCCAAATCATAGACACGATCCTTCTTAAACAACTTTTTGTATTGATGATATCAAATTTCCATTAATCTCTTCTATATGATCTGGCGACGCAATTAATTGAGGCGACGCAATTCCTTCATATACATGTAGACGTGGGTTCTTCTCTACCCTCGCCTCATCCCATAATCCAGCGTCGATAAATGATTGCAAGGTCTTTGCTCCTCCTTCCACGATAAGCGACTGGATATTATTTTCATAAAGACAAGTCATCAAAGCATCCAAATTGACACCTTTTTCGTCAAATGGCAATGAAACGACCTTCACATTCGTTGGATATTTTCCATTGTCTGCTTTCTCCGTGATTAAGATTGTCGGTGCATCAGAAGAGAAGCATTTACTGCCGACTGGAACAACTAAATTTCGATCAAGCACTACCCTTGTTGGATTTTCTCCAGCCCAATGACGCACTGTAAGGCTTGGATTATCATTCAATGCTGTCTGTGTGCCGACGAGAATGCCTGTCTCCTCAGCTCGCATCTTATGGACATATCTAATTGTTTCTGACGTAGAGATGGCGATAGGCGAACCATTTCTGCCGGCGATAAAACCGTCTGCGCTCTCAGCCCACTTCAATATGATAAAAGGTCGACGCTTGGAATGGAAAGTGAAGAATCGACGGTTGAGATGCCAACCTTCGTCTTCCAACACTCCCGTCTGCACCTCTATTCCAGCATCCTGCAACATCTGGATTCCCCTACCGTCGACTTTAGGAAACGGATCCACATTGCAAATCACCACCTTTGGAATATGATGCTTGATGATCAATTCAGCACAAGGCGGAGTCTTTCCCCAATGAGCACACGGTTCAAGGCTCACATACATAGTGCTGCGAGTCAATTTCGACTTGTCAGCAACCGACGCCACAGCGTTGACTTCCGCATGAGGTCCACCACACTTACGATGATAACCCTCGCCGATAATCTCACCGTCGCACACAATCACAGCCCCAACCATCGGATTTGGTGCGGCATGACCGATTCCACACTTCGCAAGCTGGAAGCATCGCTTCATATATATTTCGTCCTGAGTCATAAGAAAATGCTAAATTATAAATGCTGAATAAAACCCTCCAATTCACCGAGATTATTGGCTACGGTAAAGAAATCCACACCAACGTTCATAAAGCCCTCTTCTGTGGCCTTTTTGAACATATTTATGAGGTTATCGTAATAGCCATAGCTATTACAAATCACCACCTTTCCATCGAACAATCCAAGCTGACGCCAAGTGATAGCCTCCAACACCTCTTCAAAAGTACCGTTGCTGCCAGGCAAAGCGATCGCGACGTCGGCAAGATCAAGCATCGTCTTCTTGCGTATATGCATATTCTCCACCACAATATGATCCACTTTGTCGTAGGCCCAACCACGATCCACCATAAACTGTGGAATTACTCCTTTGATCGTACCGCCGACGCTCATCACACCGTCGGCAAGCGAGCCCATCACACCGACTGCCCCACCCCCATAATAGACAGTGATGCCAAGTTGTGCAAGTTTCACGCCAAGACGGAATGCCTCGTCGGAATATTTAGCAGAAGAATTGGAGTTTGAGCCTCCATATACGCAGACGCTTTTAATCATAGAATTGTAATTTTCATTAGAGTTTCAAAATTAAGGAAATTTAGGCAGAAATCATGATTTACTTGCTCATTATTCCCCAAACACAATAGGAAAAACAGGCAAGTAAATTCTCTTCTTTTTTATGGACACCGCAATGTCTGATAAAGAAGGGATATACAATGAAACACAATATCTATTAAAAAAAGCCATACTTTTATCAGAAAAAGTGTTGCCTTCATTTGATTCATCTATAGTACCTCCCATGTAAAGCTCAATAGGACGATTAAAAACAAATGAAAGTATAGAATCATTTCCATTGTCAAATGACACATTCAACTCAATTTTACAGTTTGAATAATCACGAACAGGAAATCTTAATAAACCAAATTCTTTATCATAGGGAATAGACTTACCTGTTTCATCAACAACCTTAAGGCCTAATTTAAATTCATATATATCAAACTTATCTATTTTGTAAGATGGACAATTTACAAAAGCCGATTGGCGAACCTTATAAGGAGATGTGAGAAATTCATCACCATAATAGGACGAATTATAATTATAACTAACTTTTTCAAGGGAACGACAATCTACAAAGGCTCCATCGTCGATAATTATGTCAGGATGGATTATGGCTTCCTTCAAAACATGCAGTTTATTAAAAGCACCTTTTCCAACATGAGATATGGCGTAGGTTTTCATATTATATTTCACATAAAGTGGAATGAAAATCCTACTTTTATATTTGTGTTTATCCTTTATTAGCCAAACTGTAGCAGTATTGTCATCATTAATTTTATATTTAAAACCATCTTGGCTTTCAAAAGAAACAGCAGATATAGACAGTGCAAAAAATAACGTATTAATAAATAAAATAAGTCTCTTCATATCGGGAATAATAAAAAAACGACAAAATTGTATATAAAGATTAATATTGGAGATTATATAGCAGTTGTCCAAAAATAAGGATTGTTAAGGGCGGGACGCCCTAACCACCCCACCAACGCGAGCCCGTAGGGCGAGCGTATGAAAAATAAGCGTGTTTGGACAACTCGTATATAATTACCTTAATATTTTATGAATAGATTTAAATTTATCACAAATCAGCCTTACTTAAACAAAGAACAACTGCTTTCCATATTGTACTAAAAAAGAGACGAGGCACGCCTCGTCTCTACAAAATTTTATATTTAGAATTTGTTTCTTTCAGATTACCAAGCGAACAATGGGTATTGAGCCATGATGCTGTTAACCTTCTCGCGAACAGCCTTGATATTAGCGTCGCTCTCAGGGTTAGAAAGAACAGTGTCGATCATCTCAACGATCTCAACCATCAAATCCTCCTTAGCACCACGAGTTGTGATAGCTGGAGTACCGAAGCGTAGACCTGATGTCTGGAATGCTGAACGAGTGTCGAATGGCACCATGTTCATGTTTGTAGTGATGTCAGCAGCAACTAGAGCTGTCTCTGCCATCTTACCAGTCAATTCAGGGAACTTAGGACGAAGGTCGATCAACATTGAGTGGTTGTCTGTACCACCAGAAACAACTGCGTAACCCTTGTCAACGAATGCCTGAGCCATAACAGCTGCATTCTTCTTAACCTGAGTCTGATATGTCTTAAACTCTGGCTGTAGAGCCTCGCCGAATGCAACAGCCTTAGCAGCGATAACGTGCTCTAGCGGACCACCCTGCATACCTGGGAACACAGCTGAATTCAAGATTGAAGACATCTTACGGATAACACCCTTCTTTGTAACCTTACCCCAAGGATTATCGAAATCCTTACCAAGCAGGATGATACCACCACGAGGTCCACGAAGTGTCTTGTGTGTAGTAGATGTCACGATATGTGCATATTTCAATGGGTTGTCAAGCAAACCTGCAGCGATAAGACCTGCTGGGTGAGCCATATCAATCATAAGAAGCGCGCCAACCTCATCAGCGATCTTACGCATACGTGCGTAATCCCACTCACGTGAGTAAGCTGAACCACCACCGATGATCAACTTAGGACGCTCTGCCTTTGCGATCTTCTCCATCTCATCGTAGTCTACACGACCAGTCTCCTTGTTCAAGTAGTAAGGAACTGGCTTGTAGATCAAACCAGATGTGTTTACCAATGAACCGTGTGAAAGGTGACCACCGTGAGCCAAATCCAAGCCCATGAACTTGTCGCCAGGATTTAGAACAGCAAGAAGAACTGCACCGTTAGCCTGAGCACCAGAGTGAGGCTGTACGTTAGCGTACTCAGCTCCGTAAAGCTTGCAAAGACGCTCGATTGCCAAACCTTCGCTCATATCGACTACCTCGCAACCACCGTAGTGACGGTGTCCGATGTAACCCTCGGCGTACTTGTTTGTTAGATAACTTCCCATTGCCTGCATCACCTGATCACTAACAAAGTTCTCAGAAGCGATTAGCTCAATTCCCTTAAGCTGACGCTGATGCTCTTTCTCGATGATATCGAAAATCTCAGTATCTCTTACCATAACTTATGATGATATTGTAATAATTTTTTGCAAAGATAGGAAAAAAAATGCTAAATGCTGAATGCTAAATGCTAAATATCGCACTATGCAACCATTTATTTTGTAATAACCCATCCTAATCCAATTATCCAAAGAATAAGAAACAGTGGAACACAAATCGTAAATTTCTTATGCTGCGTCTTATGACGGAAATATTTCATTCCTGCGTATGCTCCTAATGCACCTCCGATTGCGGCAAGCAAAATAAGTGTCTTTTCAGGAGTTCTCCACTTATCTTTCTTGGCCTTCCACTTATCTATGCCATAAGCGGCAAACGCTACAATATTTATGATTATTAAATATATGTAGAGGATATTCATAATCTTCTAAGAAATTCTCTAAGCTCTAAACTATTTAATACCAATTAGGATGATCACTAGGTGAGCTACTCTTTTCATACTTCAAATCCTGAAGTAACGATGAGTTGGCGTGGATTGTGAAGTTGAATGACTGGTTGTAGCCAAATGGCACAAGGTTAAGAGATGCACTCCAACAGTGAAGAGAACGAGAGATTCCACAAGTCGTATAACTGATTTCTTTTCTAATCACGTCGTAACCTGAACTATAATTGAAACTCCAATTACGTGTGAATGTGAAACTTCCAGAGAAGTTCAACATACAGTTCCAATCCTGATCATATGTCAATCTCTCTCTGTTGAATTTTTTATCTCCGTAAGACACAGATGCACTTATGCTCAAATTCCAAGGCAAAGAGAATTTCTCATAGCCCTCGTCGTCTTTCTTTGAAAGATCCTTCTTCTTGTCTCTTAAACGTTGTCTTGGAGCTTGCTTATCAAGCACATCAGGATCGGTGTCTTCAAACTCATCGCTACTTGTAGGTTCACCTTTGATCTGGTCTTCCTTCTTTTCCTTTCTCTTGAAAGTTGAATTATTGAAATTATAGCTTAAGCTTGTTGACGCATTGGTCATTCTGGCAAGACGGTGGTTTTTCTCCATCTCTGAAACATCAACTCTTACTGGTGTTCCATAGTCATTCAACTGATATGTGTATGGAGTCCAACGGCTATTAACACTAAATGTAGTGCGACCTGGCAACTTAAATCTGACATTTGCACTGATATCCGACCAATTCAACGAATCAGCAAAAACATTATAACTTGTACTCAACATCAAATTGTCGATCAATGAGATCTTTTTATATCCAGTCGTATCCTTGTCTGTACGCACTTTCATCTCCACATTATTGCTCAACGACAAATTAATATTTCCACTTGGTCCACTTGAACGTGTACCACCGCCTCTCATTCTCGCATAGTCAATAGGCTTTACATCAGCCAAATCCAATCCAGGAACAGGACGGATGTATGAACCATAATACTGATCTCTCATTCCAGGGAATGGAGAAACCATATGGTCAAAAGCAGGTCTGTATGAGAATCCTACTGTTGGCTGACACATGTGTCGTATAGCCGCAATCTTCTTTCCTCCCATCCATTTCAATGGCTTGTAGAATCCATATAACTGCGTATTCAAATTGACACTAGCAGAAAAATCGTTCTTAAAGAACAATCCATAATGATATGCCGTATCAATCTTTGATAGATTCTCATTCCAGCTCAAATCCTGAGTTTTGTGATACCATTTTTCATTATATGAGATGCTAGGACTCAACACCAAATACTTGAAAATATTATAAGATGCTCCGAACGCTAATTTGTGGGCAGCTTCCAAATCTGTGAAGAAATCATTGGCTGTCTGGATCTCTGAGCTCCACATCAACATATCCTGCTTCATTGAAACAGAGTTTTGAGCATTGAAATTGTAGTTGAAATAGATCTTCTCATACCATTTCTTACTACCTACAACCACCTTTCTCTGGAAAGGATAGATACGATTCATGCTCACAGTCAAAGACGGGAATGTAATAGACAATGTTGAGTCACTCTGTCTTTGGTTGATAGTCAAGTTGGTTTGCAATGAGAATACACTCTCTGGGAATTGGTATGCGTAGTTGATACTGCTGGATTTGTTATTCTCTGAGTATGATGACGCATTATAATATGATCGTGTATTGTTCTTGTTGTAGGCAGATGTTGAATAGTTGACACTTGCAGAGAATGTGCTGAACGGATTAGCCTTTGCATCCTGCTTATGAGTCCAACGGATCTTCATATCCTTCATCTCAGTATAGTTTGGCATACCCTTTTCGCCAGAACCAGTAACCTGATAACTGAATAATATGTTGCCACTATGCTTATAACGTCTGATATAACGAGATGTTCCACTCACTGCCCATGATCCTTTTGTATAGATATCACCACGTACAGCCAAGTCGACATAATCATTAATTGCAAAATAATAACCTCCATTACGCAAATAGAATCCCTGACGAGAATCTTCACCGAATGTAGGCATCAAAAGTCCTGATTTATACGCACTTGAGAATGGAAAATATGCAAAAGGAATTACCAAAGGAATAGGCACATCAAGCAATACGAAATATGCCGGACCAGTAACGACGCAATTCTTTGGAACCACCTTAGCCTTAGTCAAATTAAGATAGAAATGCGGATTTTCGTGATTATCACAAGTTGTATACTTTCCATCACGCATCAAGAATGTATTGTCGGGATTCTTTCTGGCTTTATCACTAGTGATATAACCGTCCTGCTGCTGAGTGATTACACCACGTATCAAACCTTTACCAGACTTATAGTTATAATCAATAGCCTCACTCTCATACTCATCAGGACCATCCTTGAAAATAGGAGTCTCTACCAAAGTTCCTGTCGTATCAATCTTACCACGAGCTTTGACGGTACTGTTCTCAATATCAAGACTGATATTATCACTAAGTAGTTCAAGGGTCTGGTAATTGATTGAAGCCTTACCATATAGATAAGCATCTCCGCCACCTACGAAAATGATTGAATCCGAAGCAGAATAGGTGATTTCACTTTCAATCGCGTCTTTACTATTCTCAAACTCAAATGTTTTAGGATCTTTTTTCTTCTTTTTCTTCTTTACGACAAACGCAGAGTCATTTTTCGCAGATAAAGTATCATTTTTAGTTAATGATAAAGACAAACTGTCGGCAGATAGAGTCACCTCTTTTCTGTCGATACTATCATTTTGTATTGTCGTTTCCTGTCCGTAACCAGTTGAAAACAATAGGATTGCGAACAACAAACTGAATATATGCTTTATCTTGTAGTGCATTACTACGCTTAATCTACTAATTTATTCTACAAATTTATTTTTTTTTGCTGACTTTCACAAATGTTTTTTTAATGCGAAATAAGAAATGAGAAATGCGAAATTAAATTTACGATACTTTTACGATACTTTTACGTTAAAACAAAAAAGACGGAGCGAACCCCGTCTCTACAAATTTCTATCGTTGGAAATCCCACTAAGAATAGATTATACCGACAATTACGAATTATGCATTATGAATTACGAATTAAATCAGAATTCCGATGAGAAATGGAAGCGGATCTTAGGGAAGTCGCTCTGTGCCATCTGCAAGATATAGCCGGAATCAGCAAGGAACACATCGCGTCCCTCCTTATCCTTGGCCATATACTGATATTTTCTCTTCTTGAATGTCTCCAAAGCCTCTGCGTCATCACTCTCTATCCAACATGCCTTATAAAGCGAGATTGGTTCCCATCGACACTGTGCGTTATACTCATGAAGTAGACGGTACTGGATCACCTCAAACTGCAATGCACCTACTGTACCGATGATCTTACGCCCGTTGAACTGGTTTGTAAACACCTGAGCCACACCCTCGTCTGTAAGCTGTTCGATACCCTTGTTGAGCTGCTTTGCCTTCATCGGATCGTCATTCTCAATGTATTTGAACATTTCAGGAGAGAAACTTGGCAATCCCTTAAAGTGGATTGTCTCACCAGATGTCAATGTATCTCCAATCTTAAAGGTACCACCACTATCTGGCAAACCTACGATATCGCCTGGATATGCCTCGTCGACGATATCTTTCTTCTGAGCCATGAAACATGTTGGGCTTGAGAACTTAAAGCTCTTTCCAAGACGTACATGTTTATAGTTGACGTTTCTTTCAAACTTACCTGAGCAAACCTTTACGAAAGCGATACAGCTTCTGTGGTTAGGGTCCATATTTGCATGGATCTTGAATACGAATCCAGAGAACTTCTCCTCCTCTGGCTTCACTACTCTCTCCTCTGTGTTGATCTCTCCTGGCGACGGTGCTATCTCACAGAAACAGTCTAGCAACTCCTTAATACCGAAGTTGTTCAACGCAGATCCGAAGAATACTGGAGCAACCTGTCCTGCATCGTATGTTTCTCTTTCAAACTCTGGATATACACCCTCCAAAAGTTCAAGATCCTCACGAAGCTGATTAGCATCCTGATCACCAACGATATCATCAAGTTGTTTATCGTTGATATCGGCGATTGCCACATTTTCAGAAATTGTCTGTTTGCTTGGAGTATAAAGGTTCAAGCTATGCTCATATAGATTGTATACACCCTTGAATTTTTCACCCTGGTTGATAGGCCATGATAGAGGGCGAACCTTGATGTCAAGTTCTTTCTCCAACTCATCCATCAAGTCAAATGGATTCTTACCGTTACGGTCCATCTTGTTGACGAATACGATAACTGGAGTGTTACGCATACGGCAGACATTCATAAGTTTACGTGTCTGCGACTCAACTCCCTTCGCACAGTCGACAACAATGATTACGCTATCTACAGCAGTAAGAGTACGGAATGTATCCTCCTGGAAATCCTGGTGACCTGGAGTATCAAGGATATTGATTTTGAAACCGTTGTATTCAAATGCCATCACAGATGTTGCGACGGAAATACCACGCTGCTTCTCAATTTCCATCCAGTCCGACGTTGCAGTCTTCTTGATTTTGTTTGATTTTACGGCTCCTGCGATGTGGATAGCACCTCCAAAGAGCAATAGTTTTTCAGTCAGTGTAGTCTTACCGGCGTCGGGATGCGAGATAACCGCAAACGTACGTCTTCTTTTGATTTCGTCTATGAATGCCATTTGTACAAATTTCTTAAAACGGCGACAAAATTATAAAAAAATTGGCTTTTTACAAAGAACGTTGACGATAACGTTGACGCTAACAATATAAGATTTAGGTTCGTAGGGGCAATCCCTTGTGGTTGCCATTTATGCAAATCCTGGTAGTTGCCTATTCAGGAATCAATCCTCATCATAAATAATGAAGACCTCTTCGTTCTTGCGTTTCATAAAATATTCTTCACGAGCGAAACGTTCAAGATTGCTTTTATTAGTGTTCAATTCATCCATCTTTTTCTGGCAAGTTTCAATCTGCTTTTCGTAAGCTTCAATCTGACTATTCAATTCACGGATTTTATTTCTGTTTTCAAACCTATCAATATAGGTATTTTGCATAACAAAGAATGAAAGAAAAACATAAACAGCAATAGCAAGCAGATACTTGTTAGTAACCACAGCTTTAATTTTTTTCAATACAGCAATACAAAAGGTTTTTAGAATATCATATTCACTCATGCACAAAATAAATAAAATTCTTTGGTTAAAAAAGGCATTTATATATGTGGACAAATAGGATTAGGAAGTATCTTCCTTAACAATCCTCACTTGGAACAACTGCTATATAATGACCTAAAAATTCTTTGTTGACTGCAAAGGTATATAAAAATGCTAAATTATGAATGGCAAATACTAAAATTCGGGACAAAAAAAGACGGCAGATTTGCTCTGCCGTCTTAATATTAATAGCCAATACTATTCAATATTATTTGTCATACTTTGAGTATGAATCCCAGAAATCTGGTTCAACAAAGATATAATTACCTACATAATCATCTTCGTCCTCATACATTTCATTAGTCTCACAATCAACACCTCCTACATAAACGTAGTTGACATTGTATTTCTTAACAGACTCAGCATCTGCACTAACATATAGATAGCCAGCCTTCTTAACGTTAAGATTTCCATCAGACTTAACAACATTTGGTTTCTTTGCTCCACCAACCTTTGTTGTGCTGTTCTGATATAGTGTAGTAACACCACCATTGATATCAATAGATGCATCAGCCTGAACGCAACGTGAGCTTCCTGCTGTAGACTGACAAATCACAACTACATTTCCAGACTCAACTGTGAAATTTAGATCTGCCTTGATACCGCAAGTGGCTGTTGTCTCTGTACCTTCTACAATTGTCTGACCCGACATCACAACCAATACATCACCACCATCAACCTTAACTGAGTGATCAGTCTTTAGACCTCTTGCACCCTTACCAGATAGTTGAATATCAACCTTACCTCCATTGATTCGGATATCTGCATCATTGTCCTTCTCTATATCATAAGTACAACGAATACCTCTTGACTCATCAGCACTAGATGATACGGTTAATGATCCGCCATTGATCTCTGCATAACCATTACCAACATCCACACCATCAGCCTTTGTAGTGACTTTAACCTCACCACCCGACTGCAAATAGTAATCGTTAACGTGGATACCATCGGAAGCTGCATCAATTGTGATATTTCCATTCTTCACCTCAACATAGTCGCTGCTCTGAATACCGTGTCCTTTAACGCTTGTGATGTCAAGAGAACCGTCACCCTTGAATTCAAACTGACCTTTTCCTCGCATTGTAGCCTCAACAGTGTCTTCAGGACTGTTTTTCAATGAGTTTTTACCAACTAGACGTACATTAGTATTCTTCTTTGTCAAAACCATGATTGGTGGATTAACACCATTACTTGTCAACTCAAGGTTATTGAACTCAAATTCCGATTTATAAGATGAAGAGAAAATGACGTTACCGCTTGAACTCTTTCCAAAAAACTTATACTTGATTTCTCTTGAAGTATAATTTGAAACGATTTCCACAGAAGCACCGTCTACCTTTACATCAACGCTATCAAAAGGATTTGAAACAGTCGCTTTATCTCCATCAAAAGAGACTGAGACATAATGATTCAAAACAATGCTGTCAACCTTTGACGAAATGAATTCATCTTTTCCAATTGTGAACTTGCCAGTAGCAAATTTCATCTTGGAATTTAGATCAACAACACGTACACTTACATCTGTCCCCTGATAGACAGACATTTCTGTATCTGCAAATGCAGCAAAAGAGCAAAACATTGCAGATCCTAAAAGCACATTTCTTTTAATCATATCTTACAAAGTTTTACAGTTTTACCATCTACTTTAACAATATATACTCCCTGTCGAAGGTTGCTGATATTTATTGCAGAACCATTTTCAACACTGCTCTTCATGACAAGGACTCCACTGATTGAATAAATCTCCACTGTCTGCTTTCCATCTATGCCAGAGATAAACACCTCTGAAGAAGCTGGATTTGGATACAATGAAATAGACTGTGAATCAGAAGAAATGTCGTTTACTGCTGACGCATCCTTAATCAAAAGTTTAGAAATATTTCCTAAAGTCAGTTTTTTTGCCTCAGAATTCTCATCTTCCTTAATCACAAGGAATTTTTCCTCGAATGTTAGCTCTCCAGTCTCATCAATTTTGTAGACACTGGACTTAGAACCAAACTCAACAACAGTCAATTCCGTTTTCAACTCGGCAAAAGCACCCTGACAAAGAATAGCCGCCATAAAGGCTACAACTGCTCTTTTAATCTTATGCTTATTCATATTTATGTATTAATGCGTAAAATAATAGGGCGAAAATACAAAAAATATTGAAATATATGGCAACAAAGCGAAAATTATTGAAAATTAGACATTAAATACCTAATTTGTTAAACAATTTTTCAGCGTTTGAGCTAAAATCGAATACTTTTCTCAATTTATAATACGACTCTTTGTCAACGCAATAATCATATGCAAAAGCCAAAAAATCTCTACGGTTGTCGTCAAATGTAAATGATTTAGCTATTGATTCCAACCCACTCACAGTGATTGGTCGTACTTTAACAAACATTTTTGCCACCGCCATCTTGTCATTGTCAAAGCTTAATTTCTTGACACATGAAGCAATCTCTGTAACTTCTTCTTGCGAATAGGAAGGAATCACAATTGCTGGCTCATGCCTGTGTGGATCATTTCTATGATGATCATTTCTATGAGGGTTGTCTCTATGATTATGATGCAAATCAGCAGAAGGAGTTTGAGCCGCTGCTGGAGTCTCTGCCATAATTGAGAAAGAAGCCAAAGACAACATTGTCATAAAAAATATCTTTTTCATACGCATTAATATTTAATCATCAAACCTGTTTATGAACTTACCAGATATAAAATTCTAGTTTAACATATTTCTAACAAAAGTAACAATTAATCGTATACAAACATTGTATCACAACATCAATTAACAAATCTCTACATCTTTTCACAAATCCAAATCTTACCCAAAACAATAAATGTAGCACTTGAAACGTCAAAAAAATATTGTTCAACACATTTCATGCTTCAAATTCACTTTTATAACATTTTTTAAGTTTTTGAATTAGCATAGTATCAAAGAGTTATCTTACATTTGCAGAAACAAAAACAAACTAAAAAATTTGAAGGATATGAAAAGAATGCGTTTTATTGAGATTCTATTCTCTCTTTTATTCCTTCTCTTTTCTGTCTCAGCCTCAGCGCAGAGATCAAGAGGAGGTGGTGGCGGCCATTCGTCAAGCTATAGTGGTGGATCACACTCAAGTGGAGGTTCTCATTCAAGCGGTGGTAGCTCTTACTCAGGAGGATCTAGCTACAGCGGTGGGCATTCAGGCGGTTCTAGTTCATACTCAGGCGGTTCCAGCTACAGTGGAGCGCGCCACACAGGTGGATACTCAGGAAGTTCATCCTCAAGTTCGTACAGCAGTTCGCCAAGCCGCTCATACGGTTCATCAAGTTCTTTAGGTGTACGTAATCGTACTTACACATCTAGTCGTCCAGTATCTGCTGGAGCCGGAAGTAATGGATCTTCTGCTCGTCAAGCAGGTCCAGCTCGTCCTCGCAACGAAGTTACTGCTCGTCCAATAAGAACTACAGGGCCACGCGTCAATGCCACTTCTAACAGACCAAACACACCACAGATGAGTGCATCAAGAGTGGGATCATCAAGAGTGGGACATTCAGCAAACAGAACACGTCATCGCCACCACAACCACCATGTATACAGACATCATGGTCATATTTACCACACACACATAGGCCACCACTATCATCCATTCTACTATGGTGATTGCAGATACTATGTATACTGTGGTAATTTCTATCGTTGGACTCCATATATGGGTTACGAGTGGGTTCCATATCCATACGGATGGTATTTCAGCACTCTACCTTTCAATTGCTTCGCAGTTAATGTAGGCTCTGGAATCTATTACTATGGTTCAGGCACTTGGTTTATGCCAAAGAACGAAGGTTACGAAATTGTAGAGTCTCCTATCACACAGGATGAGACACTTACTGTACAAGAGCTTCCATACGAGTGTTCGGCTGTTGTAGTTAACGGTAAATCATTCTTCGTAGGTGAAGGCAATTGGTTTGTCGCTACAGACAATGGATATCAGGTAGTTGATGCTCCAACAGAAGGTGCAACTATCCTTGAAGAACTTCCTGAAGGCAACAAGAAGATTGAGGTTGCAAACACTGACTTCTTCTTCGCCGACAACAAGTGGTATATGCCAGTTGAGGGTGGATACATGAACATTGAGGAGCCTATCAAAATTGAGTTGAAGTCAAAACCTGAGATTAAGGACGAAAGAGTCGCTAAAGACACTGTTCCTGCAACAAAGGTAGAAACAGCTCCTGCAGCTGAAGCTTCTGCAACACCTGCAGCAACTGAAGTAAAGGCAGAATCTGCTCCTGTAACAAGATCAGTAGCTCCTGCAGCAGTGAAGGAATTGCCAACTTACACTAAGGTAGTAAATATCGACGGAAAGAGATACTATTTCGTCAACGGTGCTTGGTACGACAGAACAGTCAACGGAGAGTTTATCACAATCTCATCTCCATTGTCTACTGTCACTCCACAGAAATAATCATTTCTAAAACTTAATATAAGAAGGGGGATTAATAGTCTCCCTTCTTTTATATATCTAGCAAATCATGAGAAACTTCAGACTCGTCTTATCATTGATAATATCATTTCTTTCTTCATCAGTTATGGGAAACACAGACTATTCATCCAAATGGAATGAGGTAGACAATCTTATGGACAAACCTTTGCTAAAGGATGCCGAAAAGAAAGTGGACGCTATCCGAAAGATAGCCACAAAAGAAAAAAATGAGTTGAATATTCTCAAATGCGAAATTTATGACTACGCAATCGATCTTGGTTGCGAATACAATATCACATCAGAAAGTAAGATCAAGCCCAACAACTCTAATCGTGAAGAGGGCGAAGACATTATCATAAAACACTACAAAAAGGTATCCGAACTACGTGACGCTTTTCAATCACCTGTGGAGAAATCTTGTTGCGAATTATTCATGGCCAAAATGCTTATGAATTTCATCGAAGTGATGAACAGATATCCTAGTGCAGTGCCAAATGTCAAGGAAGAGCCTGAAAAACAGTTCTCAGCAGATGACTTGCGTGAAATGTCATATGAGAATCTACGAAATATTATCCGCACTCACGTCGACAATGTCGTTAAGAATGAGAAGACGCTACTATCCACGTCTTCAGACAGATTCAACTCACTATTTGTTAACGTTAACGCTGACGTTGACGATAAGGAAATCAAAGAGTGTCATCCATCTGTGTTTGATGTGATGCTACCGTCGCTAATGTCATTCTACTATGAAAGAATCGAACTATATTGTGACGCCAAATGTTATTATCTTCCTATCCATCTTGTTAGTGAAGATCTAATTAAGAAAGATTATCTAAACTCAATTTTCGCCGACGTGATAAACCATCACAACAGTAAAGGCGAATATTCAGCAGCATTATCAGCCGAACTATCACGCTTAAAATATATAGAAAGAGCAGGATTTTACGACAACAAATTAATGATTGAGACACTAGACAATCTCATCAAACAATACGAAGGAAAAACATCTTGTGTGGTCAATGCAGTTGTGAAAAAGCATACTGTGTTGTGCAATAACATGGCTCCTATGTATATAGACGGGGTTTTGGCCAACACAGAGATTAATTCTTATCCTACTCAGATTCTAAACGAAGCAAACGACTACATAAAGAAATATCCAAATCACTCTGGAGCTAAGCAACTTGAACTTAATATTGATTACGTAAACCAGAAAAGAGTATCGGGTCACGTAAAGAATGTAACATACGGCAAAGGTGCTGATGTGGAATTAGAAATCAGCTATACGAATGTCAATACGCTTTTCGCCGAAGTGTACAAAGTAGACTTGACTCCACTCGAAATCAAAAGGAAACATAATTATGACGATGAGCTAAAAAAAGGCAACCTTGTAGCCAAAAAAGAATTCAAATTAGAGCCTAGCAACTATTGTATCACAAAGAATTCTGTATTGAATCTTGGCAATAATTTTGATTATGGCAAATACATTGTCTACTTCAATTTTGATGGAAAAAAATCAGACAACAACTTTGTCACATTATCAATAACAAACCTATCCATATTAGACACTAAATCTGTAGGAGAAAACAGAAACGTATTTGTGGTTGACCTTGAAACAGGACACCCTATCAAAGGAGTGACTGTCGACAAATATTATTCTTCAAACGGAGAATACAATGTTATAGAAACAAAAACGACTTCCGAAGAGGGCAAAGTTGACATAAATTTACCTAAGAGTCATAGATATAACATCTATGCTCATAAGAATAACGACACCTATGCCCTATGGAGCGAAATTTACAAATACGACATAGCAAAAAACAAGAATCGTTACAGCTTAAATATACTTACCGACAGAAAGACTTACCGCCCAGGTCAGACAGTAGAGGGCAAAGTGATCTTGTCATATTTGAGTAAAAGTGATGAACATGTTGTTGACAGCAAGAACATCAAAATTACATTAAGAGATGTCAACTATGAAAATGTTGAGCAGATAGATGTCACAACGAATGAATTCGGTTCAGCCGCATTCAAATTTGAGATTCCTTCAGACCGTTTGAATGGCAATTTCAGCATTGAAGCTTCCTTCAATATTGGCAAACAGAAGTTAAGCAACAGTCAGAGAATAATGGTGGAGGAATACAAACTTCCTGTAGCTAAAGTATCTGTAAAATCAAAAGATGGAAGTTCAAGAATGTTTGGCAGCAAACTTGAATTTATTGGTGAAGTCAAGACATTTTCCGGTGAGGCTGTGAATGGCACAACTATAAAATATACTATTAACAGCAACAATACCGTATTATCTTCAGGAGAAGTCAAATGTGATGACGATGGCAAATTCTCAATCACTTCAGATGCAGTCATCTCAAAAGAGAAGGATCATTCAGTCACACTCAAAGTAGAGGCTGTCTTGCCAAGTGGAGAAACGGCAAAAGCATCCGAACATGTTGGCATATACGAAGATCCTGTAACAGGATACTTAAATGCAGAAAATTTAAGTCAAATTGAGAAACATTCCCAATTGAGCGTTACTGCTAATATCTCAAACAATGCTAAAATAAATGATGACGCGGAGGCCATAATCAGCGTCGCAACAAAAGAAGACAAGAAGAATGGAATTGAGAGCAAAGTGTTGATTAGCCAAAATATCAAAGGCAACGGTGATATTACAGAAGAATTCAGCACATCTACACTGACTCCAGGTGTATATGAAATACACTTAAAAACTGTTTCGGGTAAAGAGCTAAGCCAAATGGATATTATAGTTTACGACAAGACATCATCTAAGATGCCTTTTGGATACGAAGCTCAACTTTGGATTCCGAACAAACATGAAGAATGTTCACCTTCAAAAGAGACTGAGATTCTGATTGGTTCCACAGAAAAAGATGCAAAAGTATTAGCAATCGTAAGAGATGAAGATGGACGATTCCTACACAGCGAATGGATCAACGTCAACAATGAGCAGAAAATATACAAAGTTCCATTCAATAAATATTTTGCTAATAGCAGCATTAATACCATAGTTGTTGAATTCGTAATTGTAAGAAATAGCAAGTCTTGGAAAGAGACTGTGGAAATCAAGAAAAAAGAAGAGAAACAGAAACGTGAGATTGAGATTCTTGAGATTGTCCGCAAAATAGTTCCTGGAGAAAAACAGAAGGTGAAAATGGTAGTCAAGCCAACTGATAGCAACTATGAAATTGCGGCAGTAATGGTAGACAAAAGCCTTTCCGATATGTTGCCAAATTGGAATCCGTTAGCGCACTATCATAAAGTTCTTTCTAATTACACATCTAATATACCTTGGCAATACTATCGACATTTTGACATTGGCGAATATGCCGGACAAGGATCGTACCAAGGACTTCCAAACAGCAAATTTCTGTGGGAAAACATCCTCATGCCAAGAAAACATGTGGTTTATGCTATGGCAGAGGCTGCACCCATGAGTGCAGCAAGAATGTCAAAACAGGCAATGTTGAGAAGTGCTGATTATGCGGTTGAGATGGAAGAAAAACGTGATCTGACAGGATCAGTATCTTCTTTATCAATACAAGAAAATGGTATTGAGCCACCAGTTTTTTACAATGAGGAAGAAATCAAAGTTCGTGATAATTTTGTGGAGACGGCATTCTTCTATCCTCAGTTGACCACTGCGGCAGATGGCACAGTGGAATTTGAGTACACGGTTCCAGATGCGTTGACAGCGTGGAAAATGATCATCTTTGCACATGACAAGAAAGTCAACAGTTGCATCACAAGCGAGGAATTGCAAACACAGATGCCTTTCGCAATCAAAGCAAGTTTGCCAAGATTCGTAAGAAAGGGAGACAAATGTTCTTTTGCAACAACCATCGCAAACAATGATGAGAATAAGAAATCTGGAGACGTTGCGATTATCATCAAAGACGTTGCTACAGACAAAATCATCTCAGAGCAGAGCCGTAAATTCAACGTGGATGGCAACAAATCCAAAGTAGAAGAATGGAGTTTTGATGTGCCAGCGGGAGTGGCTGCCATTGAGGTTAAGATGGTTGGAAAGAGCGGAACATTCTCCGACGGTGAAGTTCATCAGTTGCCAGTGTTGGCCGATGGCACACACGTAGTGAAGAGCAAGTCAATGCACGTAAGAGGTGGAGAGGCAAAAGATTTCTCAATCACCTACAACGAGAAAGAGATGAAAGATGCCGAGTTGACTGTGGAGTATGCAGACAATTCGGTTTGGCAGGCACTTATGGCATTACCATCTGTGAAAGATGCAAGATATGAGTGTGCGACGGAATTCATCTCAACTATATTCGTCAACCAGATGGCTCAACGTATCGCCCTACTCTACCCAGAAATCCAGACTGTGGTGGAAGAATGGAGTAAAGAAGGCAATCACCTTGCGTCGCCACTAGAGCAGAATCAGGAGTTGAAGGACGTATTGATGAAGCAGACTCCATGGATGTGTGAGGCAAAGAACGAGAGTGAGCAGAGAGCTAAGATTGTTGAGCTATACGACAAGAAAAGAATCAACAAAGCCAATAAAAATGCCATCAGCAAGTTAGAAAAACTTCAGCAAGCAGACGGAGGATTCGCTTGGTTCAACGGATTCGAATCTAATGAGTATGTCACTGCATCAGTTGCACAAAAAATGGTTGAGATGCATGAATATGGAGTTTTGCCAAAAGAGTGTGAGAAGATGCTCAAAGATGCTGTGAAATACCTTGATAAAAAAATAGGAGAAGCGTATAAGAAAGAGATTGACAAGAAGTGGAATGCCGACAGAGAATGGGTGTTCGACGTCTTCCGAATCAGAATCTCATACGACAATAATCTCAACAATGAATCAAAGAAAATTCTTGATTACTATGTTAATAAGGCACACAAAGAAATCAAGGAGATGACATTGTTTGGCAAAGCATCATTCGCCACAATACTGAATATGAAGGGTGACGTGAAGGAAGCCAAATCAATCGTAGAATCATTGCGTCAGAGTGCAACCAACACTGATGAACTTGGAATGTACTGGAAAGGCAACCAAGAGAGTTGGGGACGTTACGGTAATGCCATCGCCACTCATGCCGCTTTGATAAAAGCATTCCAGAAGACAGGTTGCAATTCTAAAGAGTTGGCTGACCTACGTTTCCATCTCATCACAAAGAAAGAGACAACACAGTGGAGCAGCACAGAAAGTACACTTGCAGCTATCGATGCTCTTGTGGGAGATCGTAAAGATGCAAAAACTGAAGACGCGAGATCTCGCGTCTCTACTGCCACTATCAAAATCGGAGGAAATCAAGTCGACGCGAAGAGAACATCCGGCGACGGATATGTAAAAGTCCACTACGACAAAGAAACATTCACTCCTGAGTTGTGCAACATCCACGTCGAGCAACCAGCAAATCAGGAAGGAATCGGAGGCATCTACATCTCATACGACGCTCCTTACTCTGAAATTACAAGTGGAAAGAGTGGAATTGAGGTGAAGAAGAAAATGTATAAAGTTGTGATTGCCAACGATGGAGACAACAATAAAGAGATGCTTCAAGAGATTAAGAATGGAGAAAAGTTGAAGAAGGGCGATAAAGTGAAGATAGTGATGACATTGAGAAGCGACAGAGATATCGACTTTGTGCAGGTGCTTGATCTACGTGCAGCATGCCTTGAACCAGTCAGAAAAAGACCTGGCATAGAATGGGCAGACGGTAAGATTTACTACCAAAGCATCACGGATAGTGAGTACAGCATGTTCTTTGATCGTATAAGCAAAGGCACACGAGTATTCGAATACACATTGCATGTGACGCAGAGTGGCGAGTACACACAAGGAATCACAAAGGTTATCCCACACTACTCCCCTGCTTTTGGAGCCAATTCCGAAGGAGGAAAAATCGTGGTTGAGTAAAAATTAGGATTGCAAAGGGCGGTAACCCTTGCCCCTCCAATACGCCGCGAACCCGTAAGGGTGAGCGGCTTTTTTATTGATTTAATTCAATATTTCGCATTTATAATTTCGCATTTTGCATTCTGCATTTAGCATTTTTTCATTATCTTTGCGATTATTTGCGAATTATGTTGTACACACTGATAAAAGGCATGATAATAGGCGTTGTAGTGTCGGCCCCAGTAGGACCGATTGGTGTCTTGTGTCTTCAGCGTACACTAAACAGAGGAAAAGCCCACGGTTTTGCCACTGGATTCGGAGCCATGCTATCCGACATGATCTATGCTTTAATAGCAGGATTCTCGATGTCGATGGTGATTGGATTCATTGAAGACCACAAATTCGCATTAGAGATCATTGGTAGCATCGTAGTATTTTGTTTTGGATTGCATACCTATAGAGACAATCCCGTCGCCAAGTTGAAAAACATGGAGGTGAACAAAGGAAGTGTGGTACAAGATTTCTTATCGTCGTTTGGACTAACAATCACAAATCCTCTTGTGGTATTCTTGTTCATCGGCGTCTTCTCAAGATTTTCATTTTTAACTAGCGACGCGAGCACATTACAGAACGTGCTTTGCATATCATCAATTTTAGCCGGTGCATTAGTTTGGTGGTTACTAATTGTAAACGTAGCCGATATCTTCCGCAGTCGTTTCAACTTACGTGGATTAGTGATTCTTAACAAGTTAACAGGCTCTGTGCTTATGTTGCTTTCTGCTTGCACCTTGATCTATACAATTGTATCGGAGATTATTGGATAAAAATATTAAGAATTTCATTTTGTAACAGAAAAACAAAAAAATGGGAAAGGAGGAAATAACAGAAAGCAATATTGACTCATCTTTTATAAAAGAAGTCAAAAGAATTGTTGAACAAGGTCGTCAACAAGCTTATGCATCCGTGAGTCAGTTAATGATTGAGACCTATTGGAAAATCGGAGAACGTATTGTATTGCAAGAGCAAAAAGGCACAAATCGTGCTGAGTATGGAGCTCAACTTATCGCAAAACTATCTGAAGAGTTGACGCTAACATACGGCAAAGGATTCAGCGAAAGATATTTGAGAGCATTTAGACAATTTTACATTGTATTTCCTGATTTGGAGATTTGGCAATCGCGATTTCCAAATCTAACATGGACTCACATTCTTAAAACATTACGCGTTGATGACCCCACCGCTGTTCGTTGGTATTTATCAACTGCATCACAAGAGATGTGGAGCGTTCGCACACTTGACAGAAATATTTCAACACAGTATTTCGAGCGACATTTCAAAGTGCCACAATTGGTAGACAACACTACAAACGACAACAAGATCGACAAATTGGAAATTCTTAAAAGCCCAATAATGGCTGAATTTCTTGGATTTAAGCAGAACACCGACTTTACCGAAACAGACTTGGAGAAAGGCTTGATTCAACACCTTCAAGATTTTCTTGTGGAATTAGGACGCGGTTTTGCATTTGTAGCACGTCAACAACACATTTTCACCGATGCTGGTGATTTTTATATCGACTTAGTTTTCTACAATTACATATTAAAGTGTTTCGTTTTAATTGATCTAAAGAAAGGTCAGATAACGCATCAAGATGTGGGGCAAATGGACATGTATGTACGAATGTACGACGAATTGAAGCGTACGGAAGGAGATAACCCGACATTAGGAATTGTATTGTGTAGTGAAACGAGTAAGGATATTGCACGTTATTCGATATTAAAAGACAGCAACAATTTGTTCGCTGCAAAATATATGCCCCTAATGCCTACAGAAGAAGAACTTCGTAGAGAAATAGAGGCTCAAAAAGAATTATTTAACCTTCAACACAAAAACAAACATGATTAAAAGTTTTACTAAAATTTCATTAGGTTTGGCTGCATTAGCAGCATCTATGTCTGCGAACGCCACTGAATGGCGAGAAATTTTCAAAGAAGATTTTGGAGGAAATGAATCCTCGGATCCCGCAATATGCAAGGATGAACCTAAAAGCATTGAGTCTGACTTCACTTTCTACGCTTTTGATCGTAATCCCGAGCCAGGTAACTATATGATTATCAAAGCCACTCAATTAGCCGAAATTAGGGGGGATATCAACCTCACGAACTGGGGAGCATTCATACCAAGTGCACCATCATGGGCAAAAGGAGGAGACCATACAAACTCAGATGATCCCAATATTGGATACTTTATGGCGTTTAATTGCGATATAGAAACAGAAATCATCTATAAAAAATCACTGCCAGTCACGGCCACAGGATGCAGATTCAAATTTGACGCTTGGATGGCTAACTTAGATGGTATTAACAAAGTTCCAAACACCGTTAGACTTAGTATCTCATCTAACGATTCAGTGTTGACATATGAGGAAATGAATCTAATGGAGTTATATGATGAAATCACATGGATTAATCTTTCGACGGAATTCAAAATCAGCGATCCTTCCATAACAAGTCTTGATTTTAGTGTGGAAGCCGTTAAACCAAGTTCTGTAGGTTGGGATTTCGGTTTGGATGACATAACAATCAGTATATCTGCTCCTGAAATTAATATTGAAGCAAGTGAATTTTATTTCCATGAGCCTGCTGATCTGACTGTCACTTACGACAAAGCTGAAATAGATGAATATTTTGGTGGACAGGATCTCATTTATCAATGGTATAAATTAGATGAGACATCTGCTAAATATGAAGCAATTATAGGTGCTGACGGAACTGTATCGGATGAATCTTCGATTAAATATACAATCCCAGCATTTGATAAGAATAAAGATAACGGAACATATAGAGTGGCAATTGCACCAAAAGACGATCTTGAAAACGAGCAAATCGCAATCTATAAAGATTTCGTAATCAACGAAGCAAAGAATAAAGCTACCGTAGAGATTTGTCAGGATTCAACAAAAATTGTGAATGGCATTACATTGTCAGCATCTAAAACTGGATCCGATGAGGAATTGAGAATATTTGACGACATCGACTACTTAGTCAGAACAATATTCTATAAGACACTTGAGCCTCAATACATTGATCAATGTTTGAACGACGAATATCCAGAGCCAGGAGAGTATAACCTTGATCCTATCATCACAAGAGATGAGTATGGATGTCCTAAAACTATACAAGATGTCGTTATGAATGTGCGGGATGCGATTACGAGGGAGCGTCTCTATATCTGTAAAGGAGAGGTATACAATGGCAAAACCTACGATGAAGATGGAGAGTTTTCTATCATATTTGATGAAGATGGTTGTAAGCACCAACAGGATGTAATCGTTATTCCTTCAATGTTGACAATTAACGATTACACTATCTGTGCTGGAGAGTCGCTCTTTGGCATAAATTATGATGAAGTTGGAACTTTTGAATATAAGACAATTGTAATGTCTCAATGGGGCTGCGATAGCATAGCCATATCAAACATTACAGTTACTGAGGCTCCATCAGTTCCATTAGAAGAAGTTTTGAAAGACACTGTCAATAACAAGGAGGCAGAACCATTAACATCAGAGAATTTGACTCAGACATTAAGCGATAAGTATACTTTGAAATGGTACACGAGCAACGACGCTACGACAGAGCCTAACACAGACGGCAAGAATTCAGTAGTAGTCGACAAATCTGTAGAGACTACATATGAATTCTACATAGCATATGCAAGTGAAGAAGGTTGCTACAGCGACAGATCAAAGGTTTTATTGACAATATCAAAACCAAATACAGCAGTTGAGACTATTTCAGCTGACGACCCAGATGCGATCATCAACGTCTACACAATCTCAGGAGCATTGGTTAAAGAGAATGTCAAGAGATCAGAGGCATTGAAAGGTTTGGCAAATGGAACTTACCTTGTAGGTAACGAAAAAGTTGTAATCAATAAACGTTAACGAAGACGAAGACGAAGACGAAGACGAAAACGAAAACGAAAACGAAAACGAAAACGAAGACGGGCAATTCCACTAGTGGAGTTGTCCGTCTGTATTTTAATATTATTTAACAAATGCGGCATTATTGATTTGCAAAAAAGATGTTGTTGAATAGCATTTTGTCTATTTTTGCAAAAATTTCGGCAAGACTAATCTGCAAAAATAAAACATATATGAAAAATAAGTACATCAAACATTTTACACTTCTTGCATCGCTTGTTTTCGGAGCAACTGGAGTTTTTGCTCAAGAGACAAATTCGGATTGCGATATTGATAGTCCCAAGGAAGAACATCTACAATATAGTAGAAATGTCAACAACTTAGAGTCTTTGGATCCAGACAGGTTTGTTCAGAATTTAAATCCTGATTATGACTTGGTATGGTACACAACCGATGATCCATCTAAAGAGCCCAATTCTCTTGGCCAAGAGAAAATGACTTTCGACAGGTCAAAGGCAGGATCCTACCTATTCTATATCGCTTACAAGGATGGCGACTGCTATAGCGAAAGAGCAAGAGTCGAGGTAGAAGTATTAGCAGCTCCTATGCCTGCAGTCAAAAATATTGACTTGTGCAAAAACGCCACGTTCGATCCTATGGATGGAATCGTGAGCACAGACGAACCTGGTTTCGAGTTGATCTGGTTTATAGACCCTGCAGATACAGTTGGCAACGCAATGACAACTCCGCCAACAAATATCGTGGATATTGAAACTCCTGGACAATACACATATTATGTTGCTCAGCGTATGAAAGTTGCACCGTATTCTCAGAGCGATGCGGCTGCAATTAGAGTTTCAGTCTATGGTGTAAAGGCTCCTATAGATGACAGCAAACACACATATTGTGCGAATGAAACGGCTGAGGAGTTGAATGTAAAAATAGCAGAGGATCGTGATAATTATTTCTACGCTAACAAGGTTGTATACGTGGCAGGAAAAAATGAGAATTCATCACCATTTACGCCTGATACGAAGACATCTTCATCAATTCATTATGAGTACGAAGCATACCAGACATATACTTTGAGCTCAGGAGAGGTATGTGTAGGACCTAAAATAGAAATTGATGTTGATGTAATTGCAGTCCCAGCTCCAAATGTATTGCATGCAGTGAACTATACAAAGGCAGAGGGAGCTGCCACAAAGGAGTTTGTAGACATCTTGGTAAAAGATCCAGATGTCATCGAGTATATTCCAGAACAGACATTATTATGGTCAATTAGTGAATATGGAGTATATTGGCATGGCTCTACATCATCGTCGAAACCATTCTATGATGAAATGGTTCCATTTGGAGAAGTTGAGCATCAGGAGCGTTGGGTGAAGTGGCAGGTCCAGACAACCACCGGCTTGACATGTGAGAGCGAAGCTTCAAAAGTCGATATCACAATCAGTTCTTCTCCGGCACCAATTGTCAATCCAGTTGCAATATGTGAGGATGATTATACAGCGGGCACAATCCCAGGAGGAAAGAATCTTGAAGACTTTGTCGAAATAAATGACTATAATGGCATGATGAACGCTACAGACTATCAGTTGTACTGGTATACAGACAAGGCAAAGGCGGAGGCAGCTATAAAGAACGGTCCTTCTGAGGGTTCAGCAACAGCACCTGCATTGAACACGATTATCGATATAACGACTGACCCTATGTCTACAAAGTGGGAAGGAGAGGTTTATATAGTTCAGTCGGATGGAATCACAACATCTCCTGCATCGTCAATGAGAATCACAGTGAATGCATCACCAAGGCTACTAGCTATGCCTCATGGACCTGTATGTATGGGACCAGTTGACCTTACTAGCGCCGAATATTGGGTAATAGATAACGTAATAGCAGCCACAGTTCAATACACATTCAATGGTTCAGTGGTAGAAAATCCGAAAGCCATAACTCAATCAGGAGAATATGAGATTACCGCAACATCTCAATATGGATGTGTTTCTGACCCATTAAAACTTCAAGTTGACATTCGCAACCTTTCGATAGAGATGGCGGCAATGTCAATGACATGCCCAGGAGGCAATGTGTACTCACAAGTAGAGATAGACTACTCTTACAACAAAGACTCATACGCTGCCCCCGAGCTTTCTTGGACATCTAAAGAAAGAGGGTCGACAAAACCGACTCAGACAGGAATCATAACCAGTGCAGACAAGACTTCGTTCGCTTACATATCTGGCGATTTTAACGGAGAGGCTGGCAGCATCAATGAGATTGAAATAGAAGTCACTGATGGCTATTGTGTTTCCAATGCCAAGCATAGAGTCATAATCGGCAATGGACCAGTTGAAGGCTATTTCTCTTGGAATGAACCAAACAATATGTCTGCAACTAACGGTTCTACACTCATGTTATCAGAGTTGAATAAAGACAAAGTTATCATCAACGCTTGTGGAGATGCGGTCACTGTTGACTTCAGCGAAGTAATGAGAGATAGTAACTCAGATATTGAGTGGTACTCAGATTCGAATTTCTCTAAACCAATTGCAACTGGAGACAGCAAGACATTCGATGCAAAAGAGTATGGCAAATATTATATCCGTTATCCAAATGGATGTTATGCATCTGCTTCATTTGAGATTGTTGACGCATCTGTAGAAATCTTGACAACATCAGATGGTGTTATAAAACTAAATGAAAAAGAATCCTACTCAAAAGAGATTATGGTATCCTCAGCTGTATCACCACTAAGTTTTGCATGGTACAAAGACGGTGAGCCATTCACAAACAACAGTGATGTTTTGACATTCAAATCATTGAATGTAGCCAACAGTGGATTATACACTATCGAATACCATTCAGGAGCATGTTCTGCCAAACTTGATGTTGTAGACTTGAAAGTCATAGAATTAGACAACGCAGTCATATCAATTTCAGCAAACGATCCAGACGAGATCATCAACGTCTACACAATCACAGGAGCATTAGTCAAATCTAACATCAAGAGATCTGAGGCATTGAATGGATTGGCAAACGGAGCCTATGTCGTTGGTGGAGTAAAGGTGATCGTCAATAAATAAAAAATCTTTTAATACTAAAAAAATGCATATCATTAACAAAGACCACATACTACTGAAAAAAGTAGCATTAGCTGCATTGCTGATGTTTGGTAGCCACGCATCAGCACAGGATTTAGTGTTAGTATCAGGCACTGACTTCACGCCTAAAAGTGATGAAGGAAAACCATTTTACTCTTGGGATGATGTAGAGAAAGGGGAAATTGGATTCCAGGGAGTGATCAAGCCACAAGTTAAAATCAATGTTCCTTTATGTGAAAGCATAAATTTTAATGAGGAAAGCAGTGACTTTATTGACGGACACTATTATTGCATCACAAACAATCCTTGTAGAATAGACTCATTCCGTTTTTATGATACTAAAGAGGCAGAATGGGGTTTGTTATTACCCAAAAGCAGTGGGGTTTTGGCATCAATGACAGTCGAGGGGTTAAACCCAAACTCTGATTACAGAGTCGAGGTCGATTATCAACTTGTTGCTGACTATTCAGTCAAATTCGGTGTGGGATACCGTGGCTTACGATATGACGAACAAGCAAAAACAGTTATATTTGCAATAGATCCTCATATAACCTTTAATGTAAATCCTAGCATCTATTCCATCACAAGCGGAGCCGATTTTGGATTTAGTGCGTTAAGAAAAGAGGCAGGTGCGCGTTCTACAGCAGTAATCTTAAATCAAAAAGTTGGAGAAGCCGTGGATGCTAATGGTAAACTTACACTTAATATCGTAGGCAAATCTCAAACAGAAGCCTTCTTTATAACAGCTGTACGTATCTACGCAGAAATTGCTCCAAAAACCAAAGGAGTATCGGAGGTTTGTGTTGGTGGAGAAAAAGCTATAATAAAAACAGACAGAGAATACCCAGGAGCTAAATTCCAATGGTATAAAGATGGCAAAGCATTACCTGGAGAGACTAAATCATCAACAGTCCACACCTCTGGAACAGAACAAGGTCTTCATGAATATTATTATGAGATAACACTTGATGATGGATTTCGTTTCATATCTAAACCATTTGAAGTAAAAGATATCTTATGTTACCAATCCGATGATGGCACGCCACTATCACGCAAGATCATTTACAAGCAAGATTTTGGAACATTCACATCTGACAAAGGTGACGAATTCTATGTTTGGGATTACAGTGATATCACAAATCCAATCAAAAGATATTACAATACAAGTACTCCATTCATAACAAATCTTCCTCAGATTGGAATTCCAGCTCCGGAAGGTGCAGCTTCTGGTAGTTGTATGGAAGATGAAGGACATAGTGTCATTGCATGGATCACTGATGCTCAAGAAGGCTCTAAAATCGGTTGGGCTGCCCAGATTGGTGGAACGGGTGAATATTGGGGTCCTGACAGAAAAAACGGACCGTTCTTCCCAGATCATACAGACCAGTTGGAAGGTACTGGAAAATACGGAGCTGCTTTATTCGTAAATGCGATTGGGGGAGATCACTCAAAAATGCCTCTTATTGTCTATAAAGATACTCTAACGAATCTTTGCGAAGGATTGTCTTACACAATCAAGTGCTACATCAACAACTATTCAGATGGTAAGAATCCGGTTGAAATTCAGATTAAAGCTTATGATTCTGAACATTTTGGAGATCCTAATTATGGAGGTGAATCAAAACGAGAGATTCGTTATGCAACTGAAGGATCTGATTGGAGAGAGGTTTCTTTGGATGTTCCTAGAATAGAATCAGGCAGTTTGACTTTTGAAATATTGAATTATACTAGCAATGCAGATAACCAAGGTGACGACTTGATTATAGATGATATCATAGTATATGCAAGTAGTACCCCTAAAGTCGGATTGTATTATGATTTGAACACATATCAGACAGACACAACATCATGTGGTGTCATAGATCTATATGCTGACGAATCAGTAATGTTGAAAAATTATTATGGATCAAATCTTCATTATTTATATCAATATACAACTGGCGATCCAGAATCAATTACTTGCGACTGGAAAAATTTGAATTCCAAGATCACAACAAAAACATCATTCACCGTAGAAGAGGCATACGCACTTGCAGCAAAATCAGACAAATCTCAGATTTATTTCAGAGTTGTAGCTGGAGACAAAAACGTTCTCGAAAATTTGTCTTATTTTAACGCAAATGATCCATGTTCCAACTACTCAGTTTCAAATGTCATCTCAATGACAATCGATTGTCCAACATGTACTCAACCGGCAAGTAAGATCAAGATTGTTGCTGACAAAGCTATTGATAAAATAAAGCTAAAAGCAAAAGATATTGTACCATTGTGCTTTGGAGAGAGTGTGACTCTTTCTCAGGAGAAAGACATCACTCCTGACGAAGCAGATTTGGAAGGCTCACATTTTGAAGGTTTTGCTATCAAATGGTTTGAATCAGAAATACCAGGATCTATGGTAGATGCCGAGACTATTTTGAATGACAAAATTTCCAACAAAGTAGTCAAATTCGACGATCATTCACTTGAAGGCATCACTATGAGAGTTCTGCTTTATGCTGTAGACGCAATGTACCCTGACGGTCAGTGCTATACTGCAGATACCATATATGTCAGATTCAATGAAACTCCTAATGCTGAGTTCAGCACAGCGAAAGCAGCATTTGAAGAAGGAAAGGGAAAAGGCAAAGTCGACTTGACATTGACAAATGGTAATGCTACAGACTACACCATTAAATGGTGGAATAGTGCAGATACAACAGGAACAGCTATTGGAGAGAACCATGATGCTGCATTCTTTGAAGGATTGAAAACTACTGATAGTGGAATTTACACATACCAGTTGGTTGATAATTCAACACTTTGTGTAGGAGAGACACACAACTATGAGATCGTCGTTAGTCCAGCCACAGCTATTGAGAATATTGCAGCCGACGAAGATGAGATCATCAACGTCTACACTGTCTCAGGATCTTTAATCAAAGAGAATGTCAAGAGATCTGAGGCATTGAATGGATTGACAAACGGAGCCTATGTTATAGGAGGACAGAAAGTGATGGTAAACAAATAAAGTTCGCTAAACATTCAATTCTTATAATCAAAGGTCCATTCCACAAAATATGGTGGAATGGACCTTTTTTACTTATAGACTTATTTTTTGTCAAGGGGAGTCTTAATCCCACCAGAAATTCCAGAAATTCAAATCCTTGATATCTTTTGCGAGAATATTGATGTCATTATGACCTTGTTCAATAATGTCGCAACAATATTCATACATCTCTTTTGCGGCCTTAAATGGTGTCGTAAGCGGTTTCTCCAAATAATAATCGACACATGCGCCATAAATGCCAATAGGTAGTGCTTGGTATTGCTCATACCAGTATTTGCTAACAGCTATTTGTGTTTTCACATCAGGACACGCATTCCAACCTCCATAAGGCAGATATACCCAAATTAGCCAAGGGTCAGAGACTGGTACTTTCACCCAATAAAGAGTCCCCCTCATATTCTGTGTGAAAGTGCCCTCCATTGTATTACGTCGGCTCTTTTTTGCTTTAAGTATTCTTTGTTCATCCTCTTCAGTAGGTTCCGCTGTCCATTTTTTATGCAGGAATGACTTACCGTCTTCAACAGCCATAGCCAGCATCTTTTCGTGGTATGTCTTCACTTCTTTCTTCACAAGAGAAACTGTATTGTCCACAACACCTATATTGCTACAGATAGAATCTCTGACATAATCATCGAATCCGACAAGAACTGGAATGAATCCCTTTTCTTTTCCTTCTTTCCTTAACTTTTCGTATTCGCCAGACAAATCCTTGGTTTTCGTACATTTACAACCCGTAATTGCCTTTAGCACGTCAATTTCATCAAGGTCGTCAAGTGTCTTACGCTTCTTTTTAGGAGCATCAACCATCACTGGAGTATCACCATCCATTTCATAAACGCGCAACTCTCTCCAACATATGTCAATATACATCTTATTCTCATGAAACTCTGGTATCGAGATACAATGCTCGTTTGAATTAATGATGATTTCAGTAAACTCTTTTGTTTCTAAATCAATGTGATTTAGTGTCCATGTTCGTTTGCATTTTTTGTAAGAATATTCGCTTATTTCCCTTGTAAAATATAACTTGTTGCCGAATATTTTAGATCCATTTGGTATGATATAGTCATTCGAGCCTTTAATCAAAAGTGTTTTTTTCAAATTTCCTGTGAAAGGGTTCAATTGAATCAAGTAGAAATCCTTTCTCCTGTCGTTTCTGACGTCGTTTCCGACGTAATATAGCATTTTATCTGGCCCGATCTCATAATGATGGGTGCAATACTGCAAATCGTCAACGTCCCAAAGTTTCTCTCCCGTACGCAAGTTATATCCTGCTACAGAGTTGATGTGATCATTTTCATTTGTGCAGGTGATTACAATTACATCGTCTACAATTATTAAGTTACCTTCATCTTCAATCCAAAACTTTTCTTCTCGAACATTGTATTGCCAAAGCTTTTTTCCTGTCTTTGTGTAGAAGTGAAGACTTTTACTCCAGTTATAGCCGACACCCAATATTAGAACGTCATGTTCGACGTCGTATCGTAAGACAGAAATATTATTTTGTGACGGGAATTCGAATAGCGACTCTTCACCATTGTCGACAATGGAAACCTTAACCATTTTTTCTTCTTCGTCATACTCTGATGAGCATGACAGATTTGGGGTTATGTATTTGTCGAAGTCGTACCTGAAATTCTCCTTCACAAATGAATTGCCATCAAAACGATACACTTGGTAATGTTCCTCATCGTTATTTAATTGATAGAACACACCTCCCTCGCAATGATAGCTTTGGGCGTTTTCCACAGGCAATGTTAAGTCGTCAATTACGAGTTTGTCTTTGTAGACAAGCACCTTTTTGCCTTCCCAGATATATAAATACTTTACGCCTTTGTACAGTTCTAACTGTTTCAAGTCTTTTGGATCTTTGTTTTCTACAGTTTCTACAGTAATATTATTTGGGGATTCGACCTCCTTGCTACTATCCTCACAAAAGCCATTTTGAGTTTCCTGCATGGCTGCGTTTGGAAGTTTATTGTCATTTAATTTGTCACAACCAAGAAAGGCCTCTTCATCAATTGATATTACTCCTTTTGGCAAATCAACTTTAGTTAATGACTCACATTTAGCAAAGGCATAGCTTCCAATGCTGGTGACTGATTCAGGAATGAAGATATTAGTCAAAGCTTTACATTCGTGGAAAGAGCATATGCTTATGTGTGTAAGGCCTTTAGGAAGTTTGATTTCCGTAAGCTCATAGCAAAACTGGAAAGCAAACCTTCCGATGTTTGTTACTGAATCAGGAATCTCTACTTGCTTCAACACGTTACAAGCTTTGAAGACAGCTTCGCCTATATAGGTGACACTTTCTGGTATAATGACACTTTCCAATGCCGTACAACAGTGAAAAAGATAATCTTGCAAAATGGTTATCTTGGAAGGTATCGCAATTGATTTCAGATTGTAACATAGATTGAATGCCTCAGCACCTATTTCTACAAGGCTAGACGGTAATTTTATGCTGCGTAATGTGGAGCATGAATAGAACGCTTTTTCGCAAATTTCAGTAACAACATAAGAGTTTCCTTCTATAGTTACTTCTTCTGGGATTACGATGTTTACTGGTCTTTTCTTTTTGTCAAAACCAACCACCGTACAGGTTTTATCGGATGTCGTTTCGTATATTATTTTGTCTATTACTTCGCGTGCCATTCAATTGATTTTTTCTTTATTGTCGTTTTGTTTAATATTTCTGTGGCAAATATAGGAAAGAAAAGAGTCTCGGCAAACGTGTTTGAGGATATGTTAAGTTTTTTTTAACAGCTTTAAGAAAACATATGAAAGGCATTGTCATAATCCTAACGTAAGAGGGAGCGTTAAGAACGACATACTTATATAAAAACAATTTCAAAAAATACCATTTCGTAAATTGTAAATTCATTTTCGTAAAAAAATGCATAAAAAGAACGAAATACTTACACTAAAGTTTTGGATTAGATTAAAACAGCTATAAGTTTGCAGTGTCTCAGGTGCTTAATGTTAGTTAGTAAAAGACATCAAGAAATTAATAAAATAAAGCATCTGGGATTTTAGGGGTTATTTATAAATAGTTTTAATATGAGAAAAAATTTATGTTTAGTTGGAATATTGACGGCAATGACCGCAGTTCCAATGTTAGCAGAGACATCTTACGTCACTGTTAATTTAACGAACGGTTCTAAGCGTTCGTATCTATTGGCGGATTCTCCGAATTTTTCTTATTTAGGAAATATGTTTAGAGTAAGCGGAGTTGCAAGAACAGGTTTCCCTATTGAAGAAGTAGAGTCTTATCATTTTACTGAAGGTGATTATACGGATTCCCCTGTATTGGAAAGCAATGAGGTACGCATCGTCTACACTGACAACAACAATGTGAAAGTGGAAGGTTTGCAGCCAAACACTCCCGTCGCCCTATATACAACAGAAGGTGCTTTAATCCAAACAATCAATGCGACTGAGGACGGCGTAGCAGAATTAGCATTGCCACAGGCAGAAGGAGTCTACGTCCTTAAAACAAATTCACAGAGTGTCAAACTAATAAAGAAATAAGAGAATGAAAAAACATATACTATCCGTACTAAGCATGATTGCAGCTTGTACAATCTCGGCGACTCAATATATGCACATCAATCTTCCTAATGGGAAAGAGTACGACGTGAAAATCGAAAAGACAGACAATGTAAGCCATGTCAAACAGGGCGACGAAGTTTTCATCAAGGTCACACGTAAAGACAACTCCTACTCTCTTTATCCGTCGACAGGAGCAGAAGTGACATTCGACGAAGAGATTTCCAGATTCGACAAAAATATATCTAATTGGAATGCTTTAGAAAAATCTATAGAAGGATGTGTATTGGACACTTCCAAATTAGAAATACTAAGAGCGACTGGGGCTACAGAATGGACCATCAGGAATGAGTTAGCAAGCGCTGAATCGGCATACAACGAATGCGTCAGAAAAAAGAGAGACAATGAGATAGTTCAATATTCAGATACGGAAAAAGAGACCATGCGATCTGCCAACAAGTTTGCATCAAATCTATTTTCCGAAATATCAGAAGATTCAGATTTCAAAAATAAAAACGTTATTTTCTCTCCTACAAGTCTACAGTTTGCTCTTGCAATGTTAGCAAATGGAGCTGACGATGACAATGCGTATGCTGAGATAACAAAGATTCTTGGAAATCAAGACATTCCTCTCGACCAATTGAACGAGTTATACAAAAAAAGGATGACTAATTTCCAATTTGTCAACCCAAGTCGCATACAGATCGGTTTGGCAAACGCTGCTTTTTTGCAGAAAGACGTTCCATTTGGCAAGAATTTCGTGCAGAACATCGAAGATTTTTACAAAGGAGCAGCTAACAATGTGGATTTCACCCAAGATTCCACTTACAAACTCATGGACAAGTGGGCATATGACAACACTAACGGTATGATTCCCAAGATTGGACTTATGAAAAACGATTTATATGTGCTAGTGTTAGCAAATGCTTTGAGCTTTCAGTCGGAATGGGTAGATAAATTCAATAAAGAATTGACCAAGCCAGGCGAATTTGTAACTTCTGGAAACGAAATCAAACAAGTAGAGAAAATGCATACAAGCACTAGCAGATATGCAGTCGGCAAGAATTTCCAGCTAGTAACACTTTATTTCTACGAAAATTTTGAGATGAATGTGATTCTACCCAACAAGGGAGTAACACCAGAAGAAGCTCTTTCTGAATTTGATCTTAGCAACATTCCATACAAACATGGAGTGATAGATGAGGAAGGTCATTTTGTCGTTTACACAGCCAATCTCTCATTGCCAAAGTTCAATATCGACACAGAAATCACAATTGACAAAGTCATGAAAGAAATGGGACTAGACGATATGTTCGCTGCTGAATACAACAACATTGCCGAAAGAGTAACAGTGGATGGTATAAAACAACTTTCACATCTAGAAATAGATGAAGAAGGAGCCAAAGGAGCTGCAGTGACAATTATCCCAATGGCAACGACTGGTATTGTAGAGGAAATATATGTCGACTTTGACGTAAATCGTCCATTTATCGTAACAATTGACAATCCTAAAACACATGAATTGTTGTTCATTGGTTTGATCAATGATCCGACAGAGGGGAAATAATTAGAGACTCAAAAATCTCGAGTTTGCAACAAAAATCCCAGCCACATATCATGATGTGGTTGGGATTTTTATTTATCGTAATTTCTTCAATCTTTTGTAGTTATTCAAATTTATTTTAATTTTGCAATTGTTAGTCCTACGTCAAAAGACGGCAAACACTGGGTTATCATAGATATGGCCACAACTTGACATTTAGATATAGTCCTTTCTAAATGAGGTCATGTTTATTTATTGAGAAAATAGAAAACTAAAATATGAACAAAACCATGAAAAAAAGTTACGCAAAAGCAGGATGGCTTGGTGCTTTCCTTCTTTTATCTGCGTCGGCACACAGCCAGATTAAGGTTGAAGCCGAAAGTTTCGTCGACAAAAAAGATGGAACAACTGAAATCATCCTTGAAAATAGCGACAAGTCAGTCGGTTATTTCGACGAGGAAGGCGAGCAGCTTATTTATGAAGTTGAAATCCCTTCAGACGGATTGTACCAGGTATCTTTCCACTATCTTACAGGAAAGGATGGTAATGTAAAGATCCAGGATGCCGACGGCAACTATTCACTTTTCGACATTCAGGCAAACAATGCTGAGAAGTGGTGGGAAGTGCCAATGAACAATTGGCCTGATTTTCCAAAAGAAGAAAGTGCGCTATTCCCATTGAAGGCAGGAAAGCAGAAATTCTATGTTATCTGTACAGGTAAGTCAGTCAACCTTGACTATTTCATGTTCTACAAGACTTCTTCTACAGATGCTAATGTAACTAAGATTACAACGTCGCCAAGCAAATTGAATCTTATGCCAAGCGAGACAATCGACATCGTGGCAAAGGGATACAACAATGCAGGAGAACTAATCGCAGCCAACACAAAATGGTCTTCTAACACTAAGGATGGTCGTTACAAGGCTTCAAGCAGCGAAGGTTCTGATGTAGTGACAATCACTATGGGAGAGACTGTTAAGGATTTGAAGGTTAAAATCGCAAAGCCAACTAAGAGACAGGATTTCGTCGTAACAAAGAACGGTAAGCTTAACACTAAGAACGGTGCTGTACGCAACGAGAAAGGTGAGAAAGTTTGTTTGATGGGACCAAGCTGGTTCTGGAGTTGTTCGGCACCACAGTGGTGGAAGGCTGAGACAGTCGACTATTTGGTTGAGAAATGGAACATCCAGTTGATCCGTCTACCAGTTTCAATCGCTCCTGGTGACAACACATGGACAAACCACGATGCTACTTGGAACACAGACAACTACCTACACAGCCCTGATTATACTAAGGCTATGGTAGACAACATGGTTCGTGCAGCTATCGAGAACGATATCTACGTGATCATCGACTTCCACGAGCACTATGCACAGCACTGGGCTGACCTTGCTATCGATTTCTTCAAGTATTTCGCTACAAAATGGGGTGATTATCCAAACGTTATGTACGAGATCTTCAACGAGCCTATGTGTGGCGACGGTGAGGTTGTCACATACGCAAAGAAGGTCATTCCTGAAATCAGAAAGATTGACGACGACAATGTCATCATCGTCGGTTCTTCTGAGTACTCACGTCACCCAGACGCTGTAACTTCAGCTGGAGAGGGTGTCGCAAACATTGCCTACACATGGCACGGTTATATTGAATGGGGTCACCAGTCTGACTGGAACGGAAAAGATTCTTGGAACAACGGAGTTCCAGTTGTTGTAACTGAGTGGGGTATGGACCCAGGAAACACAGGTGGTTTGCTTGACAAATATAAGCAGGCAGGTGTAATGTCAGCATTCTGGTCAATGAGTAACAAGGGTGGAAACGACGCTAAGTGGTCTGTACTAAAAGATGATTGCTTCAAGACTACAGGTTGGTCTGACTCTGATATGACACAAGACGGAAAATACATGCTTGAGCAGTGTAAAGGTTGGATCAGCTACAAGCCAGTTGTTACAGTACCAGTTGCAAAAGAGTTGTCAATGAGCATCTGCAGTGCTAAGAAATTCTTCTTGCCTGTCGACGAGACAACACTTACAGGAGATGCAGCAGGTGGTAGCGAAAACTACAAGTTCTCTTGGAAGCAGGTTTCTGGACCTAACAACGCAACTATCGCAAACGCGAACTCTGCAACTACAAAGGTCAGTGGCCTAACTGATGGAGAATACGTATTCAAGTTGACAGTATCAGACGGTGAAGATGAGGTTTCTGAGTCAGTTAAGGTAACTGTATTGCCAGAAGGATTTGTTGATCCAGGTTTGATCGATGACTTCGAAGATGGAGACCTTATCTCTAAGTGGGGCGGAAATTGGTTTGACAAGGATGATTCTGACAAGAAAGCTAACCCTTCATCAAAAGTCACATTGTCTGTAAAAGATGGAGCTATCAACGCAGACTACACTATGGGAGCTGAGTGGCCAGGAGATGGCTGGATGGGAGCACCTTATTGTAGTGTCGACATGTACTTGAGCAAGACAGAAGAGGGACAAGACCTTTCAAGCTGTGAGAAGATCTCATACAGATACAAAGGTCCTGCTCACGAGTTCCGTGTTTGTATGACAGCGGTTGAAGACGACGACTACCACACTAAGAATGTATCATCTGCTTCCGATTGGACAGAAGTAACTGTAAACTGGAGCAGCTTGAAGCAGGCTTCAGACTGGGGTATCGACATCGACTTCGATTTGGCTAGCATCAAGAAGTTGAGTTGGCAGATCAAAGAGGGTGTTGGCAAGAAGGGCACATTGATGATCGACGACGTGACATGCGTAGGCGGACACTCAGATATTGAGAACATTGCTGATGAGGCTTCATTCGTTATTGCTCCAAACCCAGCAAAGAACGGAGTTGCATACATCTACGTTGCTGAGAAGTGTGACGTTACTGTTACAGACATGACAGGTAGAGTAATTGCACAATTTGTAGCAGTTCCTGAACTTGACAACAGAATCAGCATCAAGAATGCAGGCATGTATGTAGTTAAGGCAGGCAACAATGTTAAGAAATTGATCGTGAAGTAATCCTTCACTATAAATTAGACAAGAAAGGTCGGGCAAAACGCTCGACCTTTTTTGATGTCTAAATAAAAGATGTAATCATGAAACAACATAGATTTATGTTTGCAACACATCATTAATGGAATAAAAAATAAAAGAGACGCCGTAACCACGACGTCTCTAAATTTTTCAAACAACTAAAATCTTATTTCCAGAAAGTTTCTTCAAGCTTCAAGCAGAACCAGTGGTAAACTGGAAGATGAAGTTCCTGAATCATGTAAGTCTCAGTTTGTGGCACACGCACACAAACATCAGCGATAGCAGAAAGTTTGCTTTCATTGGCACCTGTAAGGCCAATCACTTTCAAACCTTTAGCCTTAGCCACTGTAGCTGCATACAACACATTTTGGCTATTTCCCGAAGTTGAGATGGCAAGCAGCACGTCTCCTTCGCAGCCATACCCCTGAACCTGTTGAGCGAAGCACATTAGCGGTTCACAATCGTTAAGGTAAGCAGTAGTCAAAGCCACATGACCATCCAATGCTATAGCAGGCAAAGCTTCCTGAAGTTTGTCGACGAGATTCTTTCCCATTACTGGATCAAGAGCCATAATCGCGTCGCTCTCCTTTTTACTTATCTTACGAGGGTTTCTGAAACCCTTCATCAATTCGCCTACAATATGTTCTGCATCGGCAGCACTTCCACCGTTTCCGCAAACCAACAACTTATGACCTTTCGAATAGCACTCAACAAGTGTATCCAACATCGCCTGCAAATCAGCGGAGCACACCGACAGTGCAGGATATCGATTTATCAAATTCAACATAAGTTTTCATATTTTATACAAATGTAGATAAATTATTGCAGTCCTACAAATTGTAACATTACTTATACAACATCAATTTGCAATAATCTATCAAAAATGTGATTTTTGACATCGGTGAATTCTTAAAAAAATTTAATAAACAGAAGAAAGATACCAAAACAAGATTTTGCAAATAATATTTATACCTTATTTTTTATAATTTTGCATCAAAATCGTATTAATATTAAATTCAATGAATATTCTTTTAACGGGAGGTGCCGGATATATCGGTAGCCATACAATTATTGAGTTGGACAAGGCTGGTCACTCAGTTGTTGTAGTCGACAATTTCGTGAATTCACAGCCAGAGTCTTTGAAAAGAGTTGCGAAAATCATTGGTAAGGAAGTTCCTTTCATTGAGGCAGACGTACGTGACAAAGAGGCTATGGACAAGGTATTCAGCAACAATAAGATCGACGCAGTTATCCACTTCGCAGGTTTGAAGGCTGTTGGCGAGAGCGTTGCTAAACCATTGGAGTATTACGAAAACAATATGAATTCAACATTCGTATTGATCGACACAATGCGCCGACACAACGTAAAGAACATCATTTTCTCAAGTTCGGCTACTGTTTATGGTGATCCTGCTATCATTCCTATCACAGAGGCTTGTCCAAAGGGACACTGCACAAACCCTTACGGTCAGACTAAGTCTATGCTAGAGGAGGTTTTGATGGATGTTCAGAAGGCAGACAACGAATGGAACGTAGTATTGCTAAGATATTTCAACCCAATCGGAGCTCACCAGAGCGGTATGATCGGAGAGAATCCAAACGGCATTCCAAACAACTTGATGCCATATATCACTCAGACAGCTATCGGTATCCGTAAGGAACTTGGCGTATTCGGAAACGATTACGACACACCAGACGGAACAGGTGTACGTGACTTCATCCACGTTTGTGACCTTGCAAACGGACACGTTAAGGCTCTAAGTGCAATCCAGAAAAAGTGCGGTCTTGCTATCTACAACCTAGGTACAGGTCACGGATACTCAGTATTGGACGTAGTTAAGGCATTTGAGAAGTCAAACGACGTAAAGGTACCTTACTCAATCAAGCCTCGTCGCCCAGGTGATATCGCAACTTGCTACTGTAACCCAGCTAAAGCTAAGGCTGAACTAGGTTGGGAGGCACAGTACGGAATAGAGGATATGTGTAGAGACAGCTGGAGATTCCAGAAGCAGAATCCTAACGGTTACGAGAAATAAGACGTTAACGTTAACCTTGACGTTGACGAAAACATTAAAAAAAACAGAGATGTGTTTTCCCACATCTCTGTTTTTTATTTAGATAGTCAAAATGTTTGTTTTTTCTAATACATCTGCTTATTTTTGCCATATACATTAATTTCATCTTATTGACTTCAACCTAATTAAGCAGAATGAACAATAAAATTCTTTTATATATCACATGTTTATTTAGCATCTTCATGTCTAAGCTTAATGCTCAGACATTGGAGGAGATGCGTAACCTAAGCATGCCTGTTGTTGTCATCAACACTGTCAATAACGAATTGCCTACTTGTGAGTTTGTAGAACATCCTGCTGGAGCAATGGGAACATCCATTATCAATGCGACAAAAGTGCCTTGCTCTATCAAGATCCTTTTGAAAAATGACACTCTATACAATAGTGGTGAATATAAGGCAGACACATCTGGAGCAACAATAAAGTTACGTGGAAATACAAGTGCGACAGGTCTACAAAAACCATATAAACTAAAGTTAGAGAAGAAGGCTGACCTATTGTGTCGAAACAATAAAAAATACAAAGACAATGAATTTATCTTGATAAGCACATTGAACAACTGTTTGAATGCATATATGGGCTACACATTAAATGAGCTTATGGATATGCCTTACAAACCGGGATTCAAACTTGTTAACGTATTCATTAATGACGAATTCAGAGGCACATATTATTTGGTGGAATCAGTAAAGAGAAACAAAGATTGTAGAATCAACGTCAACAAAGAGACCGGTTACATATTTGAATTTGACGCATACTGGTGGAATGAGGATTATAGTATTCCATTAGAGTTTGACGTCAAGTCTATGAGATTCACACTAAAATATCCTGACACAAAAGATTCTATAGACGAGCAAAAAGAATATATAGAAGGATGGCTTAAGGAGATGCAGCTAGCGGTATTAGATGGACATAGTGAAGACTATTTGTCAGTTGACACATGTGCTAGATGGATCATTGCCCAAGATCTACTTGGGATATCCGACGGTGCAGGCAGCAACCTTTTCTTTGCTAAGGAAGACAATACCGACAGCACAAAAGGATACATCCCTACTCTATGGGATTTTGATACGATTTGCAAAGGAGAAGAAAACGAATGGAGTTCTCCACATAAAAGTAAAACGTTCTTTTTCTACCGTATGTTCCACTATGATACTAGCAGAGTGTTCACTACTGAATACTGTAGAAGATGGATAGCTATGAAAAACTTCCACACAACTAAAAAACTGATGAGAGCAATCAACAACTTTGCATCATCTGAAGAAGGAGAATCTTTTGAAATAGCATATAATTTGACAGTCAGCAAATATAGAAAACAGGATATTGATTGGAAAATCACTGACAAAGTCAAATTCTATGAGGATTGGTTCACTAATAGAGAAAAGTGGATGGATGAAGCCATCAACACTCAATTTCCGAAGATCATGACTATGCTAAAACAGACAACAGTAGTAAAAGACGTTTATTCTGATGATATGCTTAAAACTGACTTGAACTCACAGGCATATGATATTCTAGGACGAAAAGTCAGTTCATCTTACAAAGGAATAATGCTCAATAGCAAGAGAAAGATTATGATAAGGCACTAACATGTGCCAATGTCAACAAAAAAGACGAGGCTAAGAAATTGTTTAAATTTAGTTTAAAATCTTTTATATAAGACTCAAAAAAAACGAGTCGAATTATTTAATAAAATATTGATTATCAGTTTGATAAGTGGATAATTTTCCGTATCTTTATAGTGACAAAAAACAAAGAAAATGAACAATTACCCATCAAATCTCACCGATAATCAGTGGAAAATTATAGAAAAATTTGTAGATGTGCAAGCAAGGAAACGAAAATATCCATTAAGAAGTGTTTTTGACGCCATCAGTTACCTATTAAAATCAGGTTGTCAGTGGCGAATGCTTCCTA
>JAZUGF010000143.1:0-9477 GCA_045641065.1 Paludibacteraceae bacterium
CTTGTCAGACACCTTGACGACCCTCATCAGTTTACTCGAGACCATCAGTTTTTGTCAAAAATCAAAACATACAACATTGTTGCAATTTTTTGCTCAATATGTTTGGATTTTAACATAGAATACGGACTCGCGTAGGAGGGAGGAGTTAGGGCGTTCCGCCCTTAACAATCCTCATTTTGGACAACTGCAATATAATTACCTAAAAAGGCGGGGATTGCCCCGTCTCCATAAGTTTTCGCTAACGTTATCGTTTTCGTTATTTCTTCTTGTTCTTGTAGATCATATAACCTACGAACACAACGAATATCACGATCAATATCAACAGGAATTCGTGGCTGTAGTGCTGTACCTTTGCAATCAACTCATCTTTGTTCATCACTCCGTGAAAACCATAACCAAGTCCTGCCAAAACCATATTCCATGCTCCTGCTCCCAAGAATGTGAAGAATGCAAACTTGCCAAAGTTCATCTTCGATAATCCTGCTGGAATGGAAATCAACTGTCGTACTGCAGGAATCAATCGTCCAATCAACGTCGCAATAACGCCTTTCTCACGGAAATAATCTTCTGCATTCGCTACTTTCTCGCTGTTCATCAAACAAAGATGACCGAATTTGCTATCTGCAAACGCATAAATGACTTTTCTTCCTAATGTGTATGACAAAACATAATTGATTGTAGCTCCAAGCAAGCCTCCGATTGTAGCAAACAAAACTACCAAAGGCAAACTCATCGTTCCTTCTGCAGCCATGAATGCGGCAGGGATAACTACAACTTCTGATGGGAATGGGATGAATGAACTCTCAATCATCATTAAAAATGTCACCCAAAAATAGTCTAGGTTATTTAACGCATCACTAAATAGATTCTCTAACATTTTCTTATCTTATTTTGCTTAAAAATTCTTTTACTTTCTCAATGTCTTTATTCGCTGGTGATATCTCAAACTTGCTGTTCAAGTCGACGCCGGCAAACTTTGGATGATTTACTTTTTTCACTGCCTCCGCGTCATCTGGCCCGATGCCTCCGCTCAACAAGAATGGCAAATTAAGTTTGTAATCTTCCAACACAGCCCAGTCAAACTGTTGACCGCTACCACCATAACCTACACATTTATAGTCGAATAGCATATAGTCGGCAACACTCTCCCACTCTGTCGGTAGATTTTTCACGTCGTCGACGCCAGAAACACTGACTGCTTTAATAATTCCAACACCAGTATGCTTCTTCACAAGATTGGCAAATTCAACGTCTTCTCCACCATGAAGCTGGACAAACGAGAGATTATATTTTTTCACCGTCGCAACTACAGTGGCAAGATCAGCCTTCACAAATACACCAACCTTACGTATATTCTTTGGCAGACAACCTGAACATACATCTTCACCGTCGACAAATCTCGGACTCTTTGGGAAGAAAATCATTCCCATCAAATCCACTCCCATATCCTCAAGAGCCTTCATCTGTTGTGGCTCTCGCATTCCGCAAACTTTAACTATCATAACATGTTACTCAAAGTTGAATGAGATAGCGAAAATTCTAGAAGTCAACTTGTTAAAGACTCCCTTACCACCATTTTCTCCACCTGAATAAATCAAGTCGTCAATATTAGCAATATCAGGTCTGTCTCTATTGATAACGTCTTTCAAACCAAAGAATGCCTTAAACTCAGGACATAGTTTGAAATAAGGCAAATAGATATCAAAACCAAATCCAATCTCCGGACCATAGTCGGTAGCATTCAACATAATAGGAGCCTCCTTATCACGTCCGACTGCAACATTAGCAGAAAAACCTCCTAAGAAGTATGGACGCACATTACGTGCTCGCTGTCCACGAATCTTAAACAACAATGGGAATGAAATCAAATTTGATTTTACAGAAACGGCACCACCCTTACGTTCGTTGCCTTCATTGTCCATAAATCTCAATGTACGCTCTCCAAAGTGAAGCTCTGGAGTGAAACGCATGTCAAGACATTCTGCCAAACGCAAATCTGCGATGATACCAATTGTAAATCCAACCTCAAAATTAATATCATCTCCATACCAAATTTTGCCATCATCAAGAACCTCACCACTTTGGAATGGATTGAAATCTAGAGAGTTCAAACCAAGAATGAATCCAAAATGGTATGACTTATTATCCGAATTAACAAGATTAGGGACCTCACCAACATTGTATTTCTGAGCAGACAATGTCAGCAAAGACAATAACAAACAGATGAATGTTGAAAATATTTTCTTTATCATATCTCTAATTTTATTAAGGCAGAATTTCAGCGAATTCCTCTATATGTTCGTCAATGTAGTAGGTCAAGAGTTTCTTCTCTTGCTCAGAGATCTCTATTATCTCCTCTTCAATTGGATCAAACTCTTCATACTCCTCAAATGAAGCTATGAAATCATCGTCGCTTTTATCTTTTTCAAGATCTTCTTTATTGGCGGCATAAATATCATGAGCCTTGTAAAGAAGTTTGGATGTCTTCACTGCTCCAAATGTCTTTAACATCTTTGCAACAGGATTCTTAAAGAAGTATCCAGCAAAACCGTTCTGAATCAAACCTACAAAACCTTCTTCATCAAGTTCTTCCAAAAGAAGATGGTAAGCCCAGATAGTGTGCTGCGACGCGTTAAGCTTCGCCATTGCTTCAGCAGTGTATCCATCTTTGAACACCTGTGCGTAATGCGACACAAACAAGTCAAAGAATGCTAAGATATCACCATCTTTCAAAGCCTCCTTGATTTCACTATCTTTTATCTTAACGAAATTTTCTGCCATATTATTGCGCTATTGCCAATCTTTTTATTCAATCTCAACCTCCCTGCACAACACAAATGGCATCATAACATTAGTCATGCTGTCACGAACTGTATAAAGAGAAGAGATTACCTGTTTCCAATTATCCGTTTCTGAGAATATAGCAAGATACTCGTCACCCTGCTCTATTACTTTCACAGAATCTGATTTAACCATCATCTGCTGCTGCACAGCAAACGAGTCAGCCTCAGCCTTTGTTTCAAATCTTGATAAGACAACACTATACTTAGTAACTTTCTCAACTGACTGAGAATTAACCCAATTGCATGGTGTGTCAAGTATCAAAGATGCCTGGTAAGAATTGATACTATCACGGTGAACTGGCTGTGCAAAAAAGCAGAAAAGCAATACTGCCGCCACCGCAATCACAGAAAATCCAGTCGACTTTTCTGTCGGACGATAAACATTACGTCTTTCCACTTCCGCCTCATCAAGTTCTGGGAAGTAGAATTCCTGCAATCCGTAAGCATCTACATTTTCAACAACTCTCGGTTGAGAATGAAAGATGATGTTTCTTCCGTTTTTCTCAAGGACACCTAGTCCGGACAAATCAAACTTATGTTCTTTTGCCAAACCAGACATCACTCTATCTACCTCACTCTTAATCAGTTGTTCTGCATCGTTAGCAGAAAGGCATTCCTTTTCAACAAGTGCAGACTGAAGAAGTCCGTCGTTGTGCTGCAAACGTTGGTTAAACAACACCTCAACCGACGGAGGGGTAAATTTACCGCTTTTCTTGTCGATCTTTGCGCTCGCTTTATTGCACACGAAGCCACCCAATCCGGGAACAATCACCAGACTGTGCTCACAAAGCAAATCACGAACAATTAAAAAAAGCGGTTTCATATATTTTACTAAAATAAATATGCATTGAGCCACACAGTAGAGACGCGGCGCGCCACGTCTCTACAGATGGGCATACATTATATCTTTATTTAGACAAAGAGAATCATCACTTTTTCAATTCAGCAATGAAATCTTTTAAAGCGGCTCCCGGATTCTGAGTCTTCATGAAATTCTCTCCGATCAAGAATCCTTGGAATCCCTTCTCACGAAGCATCTTGATAGTATCAGGACTAGAGATTCCACTCTCAGAAATACGTACCATATCAGTTGGTAGCTGGCCCATCAAATCGATAGATGCCTGCAAATCAACTTCGAAAGTCTTCAAATTACGATTGTTGATACCAACGATATCAACATTCTTATTTATATGGCCAAGTTCCTCGGCTGAATGAAGTTCAAGAAGAACCTCAAGACCAAGTCGTTTAGCCTCTTCAGCAAGTTCAGCTACACGCTCTGGAGTAAGACAAGCAGCGATAAGCAACACCACGTCCGCACCACAGCTCTTTGCCAAGTGAAGCTGAATCTCGTCGATCACAAACTCCTTGAACAAGATTGGAATACCAACAAGCTCACGTGCGATACGGATATCCTTTGGTGCACCTGCAAAGAAATTAGTGTCAGCCAAGACAGAAATACCTGCAGCACCAGCACGCTCATAGAAAGGCACAACCTCGTCGACTTTGGCATTCTCATTGATAAATCCCTTCGACGGACTCTTTCTCTTGAACTCCGAGATAATTCCCGTAGATGACGACAACAAGCTTCTGCGCAATGAGTAGCAGACACGAGTGTAAGTCTCCGACTCCATGAAGTCGCTCATTCTCAACGTGCGCTTTAGTTCAGCAACCTCTTCCTCCTTATGCGCTATAATTTTGTCTAGATACATACAATATTACTAACAATAATACAAATTCAAACTTATGTTATGAGTTTAGTCTGATAAAATTCTCCAAAGCCTGCTTAGCCTTTCCGCTCTCTACACTCTCCTTAGCCAATGCAAGGCACTCTTCCATTGAAAGAGATGAGTTGTAGACACGCATCGCAGCTGCAGCGTTGATTAGCACGACATTCTTCTGACTCTCAGTAGCCTTGTTTTCCAAGACATCATCAAATATCTTCATAGCCTCCTCTTTAGTGGTTCCACCGTAGATTTCCTCTGGCTTGATTGTCTTCAATCCGAAATCAGTAGGAGAATAAACCTTCTCCAAGCCGACTGTAGAGATCTTGAAATCTGAAGTCAATGAAATCTCATCGTAGCCATCTTCACTTGTGACGATAGCGTAGTCGATCTTCATCTTCTGGAACACATTAGCGTACAATCTCATCTGCTCAAGATTAGCAGTACCCAAGCACTGACACTGTGGACGGCAAGGATTGATAGTTGGGCCAAGAAGGTTGAAAAGAGTTGGCACCTGGATGGCTTTTCTCACAGGCACAACGTTCTTCATACCCTTAGCGAACAACGGAGCATGCATATAGCAGAAATTTGATCCGTCCAAGCTGCGACGCAATAGTGAGCTATCATTAGTGAATTTCACACCATGACCCTCAAGCACATTACTTGCTCCGGAAACGGATGTAGCTGCATAGTTACCATGTTTAGCCACTTTGAAGCCAGCACCAGCCAACACCAAACAAGCACATGTAGAGATGTTGAACGTATTCTTGCCATCACCACCAGTACCGACGATATCTACTACTCTTTCTCCACCAAGATCGACAGGAACACCTGTCTCCAACATACCCTGGCGAACACCAAGCAACTCGTCGACAGTGATGCCTCTTGTCTGCATAATAGCAAGACAAGCAGCTATTTGTTCGTTACAATAGCGGCCTTCAGCAATTCCCAACATCATCTGTCTTGCCTCCTCCTGAGTCAAGGTATATTGGGTATACAATTTCAATAATGTCTCTTTCATTTCATTTATAGTTGGATGGGACCAGTCCCAAAATTTGTCAAAAATAATCAATGTTGGCCTATTAACGAAATTATTTGTCGCTTTTTTGATTTTTAGGAGATTATTACAACTTTTCCATCAGCAAAAAACAAACTTCCATCAAAAACATAAAAAGTTTAAGCTCCACTTTAAACTTTTCCCAAAAACGCAAAAAGTTTTAACTTCACTTTAAACTTTCACTCCAGAAAAGTATGTTCAGACAACTCGAATTTAACAACCTATTTAAACCCAATCCTTTGTTTTCACTTTTTATTAAAAATCAACTCTAAACCTTGATTAGTATAAACCAAAAACTTATTATCACTTGAAATCAAAGGCATCTTTTCTGTTAATGCATGAGAGATAATCACGTGATCCGATGGGTCAAAATGATCCTGCAGTTCATTTATCCGTAAACGTGAATAAGTCATCAAATGTTCTCGCGACAAAGGAAGTACAGTCACATAGAAAATGTTTTCAATATCATCGATTAATGATTCTACTGACTTCCATTTCTTCTCCAAAAGATGTTTATTTCGATAAGCCACAATCAATTCTCTTAATGTCTCTGTACTAATACAAAGTACTGAATCATAATCCTCTAAGACTGACAAAACATTCTTGCTTAAACTTGATTTATCTGATATATAATAAATCAAAATATTAGTGTCTAATAGATATCTCATTAAAGTAAAGACAACAAATTAGTTACATCATGATTTTCTCTAAATTTAGATATTCCCCAAGCAGAAATATTTGTACGTTTCTCATTTCCTAAATCGTCTATCAAATAATAATAGACCACTTCTTTTCCACCTTTGTCCACAAAAATTCTTTTTATTGTGGTCCTTGTTTTTTCTTCCATTACTAATTTCATACCCAAATAATTAAAATCAACGCAAATTTAATAAAATCACCCCAATAGCACAATATAGTTTTATAAAAATTCAAAAAAGGGTGGACTCAAATCCACCCTCTATTCAGCATTCAGCATTCAGCATTTAGCATTTATAATTTAAACAATCTCTCCCACTACATAACAAGAGCCAAACACTAAGATGAAATCATCCGCGTCGGCTTCACTTTTAGCAGTAGCAAGAGCGTTCTGCACCGATCCGCAACTCTTACCCATTAGTCCATGCTCCGCAGCCATCTCTTTCATCTGATCCGACGGAATAGCTCGCTTCGTTGTGGCGGCGGCAAAATAATATGTGGCATTCTTTGGCAACAATGTCAGAATCTCAGCCACATCCTTATCTCCACACGCTCCAAAGACTATGCGAAGTGTCTTATATTTCTGTCGACTGATCTCAGCCACTGCTTTTGTGATGCCGTCCTCATTATGCGCACAGTCGACAATCACAAGTGGTTTTGTCGACAATGTCTGCCATCTTCCTGAGAAATTTGTATTCTGATAGACGTTGGCAAATCCACGCTCCACTGCCTCATCCGAAACCTTGTAGCCTAGTTTCACAAGTTCCTTAACCGCAGTGCGTATTGTATTACGATTCTCTATCTGATAGCCAGGAATATCCTTGTCGACAGCATTCTTAATATCACAGAATATTGCCTTAGCTCCCTTCTCAGCAGCAACTTCCTCGAAAACCTTCTTCACACCACCTTCGGCACGACCTATTATACAAGGAGTATCCTTCTTCATGATGCCAGCCTTCTCGTATGCGATCTTCTCAAGAGTGTCTCCAAGAAGATTCATGTGGTCGAACGTGATATTGGTAATCACATTGATCAGTGGGGAAATCACATTGGTGCTGTCAAGTCGACCTCCAAGACCAACCTCAATCACAGCGAAATCCACCTTCTGACGAGCGAAATACCAGAATGCCATTGCAGTCGTCACTTCAAAGAATGAAGGAAGGAGAGCTTCAAGAAACACCTTATATGTCTCCACAAACTCGATTACTTCAGCCTCAGAGATCATCTCCCCATTCACTTTGATACGCTCACGGAAATCACGAAGATGGGGCGACGTGAACAATCCGACCTTGTATCCATTCTCCATCAGGATACTGCAAAGGTTGTTGCAGACACTACCCTTTCCATTGGTTCCAGCCACATGGATAGTCTTTATATTCTTATGTGGAGAGCCAAGAAAAGCGTCAAGCAGACGCATAGATTCCATACCTGGTTTGTAACCAGAACGCCCTACCATCTGGAATGGCGGCATACATTTATACAGCCATTCTACACACTCTTTATAGTCCATCACAACTTTTTTCAATACAAATATGTTTACTAACACACAAAAGTAAAAAAAGCATGAAAAAAGAGAGAGATTTCACCTATTTTTTTTTGTGATATTAAAAAGAGTTTTAATTTTGAAATAGACTTAAGATTGAGTCGAGAACTAAAGATAAGGAGATATTGATATGAAAAAGAATTTTGTTTTGGACACAAACGTGCTTTTGCACGACAGCAGTAGCATTTATAATTTCCAGGAGAACGACATATACCTACCAATCGCTGTATTGGAGGAGTTGGACAAGTTTAAGAAGGGAGCAGAGCAGCTTAACTACAACGCTCGCTCGGTAGTAAGAGACTTGGATACTCTTGCAGCAGACGGAATCAAGGGAGGCATTCCATTGGGAGAAGGTCTTGGAAAACTATATATCGTTACAGATATCGCATATCCTAAGAAGCTTGCTGAAGCATTCTCTGAGAGAATCCCAGATCACCGTATCATGGCAGTCGCTCTTAATCTAATAGAGAAGGACCCTAAGACTCCTACTATATTAGTGACAAAGGATGTCAACCTTCGTATGAAGGCAAAGGCATTGAATATTCCAGTGGAGGATTATGAGAACGACAAGGTAACTAACGTAGACATCTTCGATCAGGCACAGGAGGAGATTGAGGTAGCCGACGAATTGGTAGACAAGCTATATTCTGCACCTAATCAGATTTTGTTGAGTGAGAGCGGTCTTAACCGTACATTCGCAGCAAACGAGTGCTTTATCCTAAAGAGCAGCCGCGCGACTATCTTGGCTCGTTACGACGCCGACCTACAGTCTATCGTAAGAGTAAAGGAGGATTTGAAGGCATACGGTATCAGCGGACGAAGCGCAGAGCAGAAGTTTGCTTTGGATGCCCTATTGAATAACGACATCAAACTTGTGGCTGTATCAGGTAAGGCAGGAACAGGTAAGACATTGTTGGCACTTGCAGCAGCATTGCAGCAGAACAAGGATTACAAGCAGATTTTGTTGGCTCGACCAATCGTAGCGATGAGCAACAAAGACCTTGGATTCTTGCCAGGCGACCAGAAGCAGAAAGTCGCACCATACATGCAGCCTCTATTCGATAACTTAAACGTCATCAAGCGTCAGTTTGGAGCAAGCAGCAAAGAGCTTGCGTTGCTTGACGAGATGCAGAAAGAGGAGAGATTGGTGATCGAGGCGTTGGCATTCATCCGTGGACGAAGCCTTTCAGACACATACGTTATCGTCGACGAGGCACAGAACTTGACTCCACACGAGATCAAGACTATCATCACTCGTGCTGGTGAAGGATGTAAGATGGTCTTCACAGGAGACGTTCAGCAGATTGATGCTCCATACCTTGACATGCAGAGCAACGGTCTTGCATACATGATCGACAAGATGAAAGGTCAGGAGATCTTCGAGCACGTCAACCTTGTTAAGGGTGAGCGAAGCAAGTTGAGTGAAATCGCAAGTAAGTTGCTATAATAACGAAAACGAAAACGAAAACGAAAACGAAAAAGAGGGTGTATCAAAACTAAGAAAGTTGCGATATACTCTCTTTTTAACTCTTTGAGACTTGAATGGATATTTGAAAATCGAAAAAATCAAAAATTGACTTAAATATTCGATTCTCACGAGTTGAAAATTTCATAAAA
>JAZUGF010000144.1:0-22950 GCA_045641065.1 Paludibacteraceae bacterium
CCTTCAGCTTAAAAAGTACATCTGGTGGTACAACAATAAAAGAATCAAACTTAGATTAAACGGTATGAGCCCGGTTCAATACCGAGCCCATACTTTATAAATTTTATTTTTTTAATGTCCAACTTTTGGGGTGCACCTCATACTGCCGCCTTTAACTTTCTGGATTATTTTGCTAAAACAAATTCAGATTATATCTGATGCTCGTTTCTCAAAAGATCATTAACTGTCTTAACTGGGTTGAATGTCTCAACAGGCACCTCAACGAAGATTGTATTCCAGTCGCTCATAGCACCGTTCCACAAACCTGGAAGTTCAAGTGCCTTCAATGCCTTGCCGTCCTTACTCTTGCTAGAGATGAAGCCAGTGTTAGGATCAACGAATTTAGTCAAGTCATACTTGTCTCCCTTGTAATCCTTCACACCACAAACGATGTCTACTGGATTGAAGTGAGTTGCCTCTCTGAAGATTTTCATCTGCTCTGGATCCTTATCGTCGAACTGTGCACTCTCAAGGATCTGAAGTGAGTGGCTACCATCTGGGTTGACAGCAACGTAAGGTCCACCACCAGGCTCGCCCTCATTTCTAACCATACCGCAGACACGGATAGGACGGTCCAACTTCTTCTTTAAATACTCAATCTTATTTGCCATGCTAAGTGGGCAATCAGCAGCGTCGACATTAAGTTTCTCAACAACGAATTTCTCAATCTCGTCAACTTCCTTATCGCTTACTGACGCAGCATTTAACTTCTTCAAATACTTGAACATCTGAGCCTGATACTCAACAAGCACACCAGCCAACATAGCTTTATACTCTACTGTAGGCTGCTTCAACGCGTCTGGCACCACATTATCAATATTCTTGATAAAGATAACCTCAGCGTCGATATCGTTAAGATTCTGAATCAATGCACCGTGTCCACCTGGACGGAACACCATCTTACCAGTCTTTGAACGGAATGGCTCGTTATTCTCGTCTGCAGCAACAGTATCTGTGCTATGACGCTGTACAGAGAATGTAACATCGTACTGGGCTCCGAAATTGTATTCGTAGTCTCCAACTTTTTCCGACAACAATCTGTTGAAATATGTAAGGTGGTCTTCAGACACTGTGAAATGCAGACGAACAATACCATTCTTATTTTTCGCGTACATCGCACCTTCAGCTAAATGCTCCTCAAAAGCAGTGCGAACTCCCTTATCATTCTTATGGAACTGAATCAAACCTTTTGGCAAGAAACCGTAATTCAATCCATTCTGCTCAAGTAACGCATCTAGTATATTAGTGTAACGTTTCTCTGTAATAAGACGCATCACATTTTTTCCGTCGTTCTTCAAGCATACCTTGTTAAGCTGCTCATAAAAAGCAAACTTCTGGATCTCACTAATGAATTTCTGCTCAAACTCAGTTTGAGGTTCCCCTCCTCTATCTCTGAATGCAAACAAATCCTTAAACATACGGCTTGCAGCACCAGACGCAGGAGTGAATTTCAACACATCGTGACCGGCAGCCAAATAGTCGCGCCAAACTGAGATGTACTTATTCTTGTCTTTGTCCGACAAATTCAAGATACCATCCTCAACAGTGGCGGCACACACAACCTTCAAAAATGGGAAACCTTTCTTGAAACACTCCAACTGTTCCGAAAGTTTCTCTTCTGTAATTCCCATCTGCTTCAGCAAATCCAAATCATCCTGTGTCATATCCTAAATAATTTGTGTATCCTTAACTATGTCCTAAAATTAAACCTATTTCACGAACATTGCAAAGGTACAAGAGAAAAAGGTAATATAAAAGTTTTCACTCCCAAATAATCTATGCTACTCAACAACTTTTAACATTTTTTAAAACAAAACAAGCACCTCTATTCCCATAGAAATGCTTGGATAATTAATCACATAAAACGAACTGAAATATTACTACTTAATCTTGTCTTAAAAAAAGACGGTGCGAATATAAGCATAATTTCAATTCAACATTCAAGATTTTGCATAAAAATTGATTTTTTGCTATATTTGCATACATTTATAAGAAACAGAAACGTGAGACAACGACTATATACTATTTTTCTATACTTAATGCTGTGTCTCAGCATATCGGCGCAAAAAACGGACGGTTATATCAACAGTTCGCTCGACAGCGTCTTTGCTTGGTTCAGAAACGCAAACTTCCCTACACTGAAATTCGGAAACCTAAAAGTTGACAATTATAGTGCAAGCATACCTGACTCTTTAATTCAAATTTCTCTAAGCAAACCTTTTAAGAATATCAACTTTAGAGAGGATGCAATCAAGGAGTTGAAAGATAGTATCAGCAAGAATCTACCAGCACCATACACTAATTTCGATGTCGAGCTTTACGTCTCTTCCAAAAACGTGTATGATTATGTGCCGAATGAGATGCGAAAAGAGACAAAAAAAGACAATTCGCGCATACTCAACCTAAGAAGTAAGTACACTAAAGATTCTAAGAATTTAGTCACAAAAGTTGGCACCCCATGCACTCCTTCTGCCGGTTTACAAGGTCGTCATATTGCTCTTTGGGCAAGTCACGGTTACTATTTCGAACCATCTCAAAACCTTTGGATTCTACAACGTCCTCGCCTATTCGGAATCTCTGAGGACACATACACTCCATCCATCGTTTTGCCTTATTTGATCCCTATGTTGGAAAATGCCGGAGCCAACGTCTTCTATCCAAGAGAAAGGGATGTCCAGAAGAATGAGGTGATCGTAGATTATGAGACAGCCAAGGAGACTGAATACGTTGAGGAAAACGCACGTCGAGCTAAATGGCATAATCCAAACCCAGATAGAGTCGACACTGTTGGATACGCTCAAAAGAAAAAGATCTATCGTCATGGTGATAATCCTTTTGCCGACGGTACTTATCGCGTTATCCGTTCACATCCAAGCGGATCAGCCTATACAGATTGGATTCCTGAGATTCCAGAGGATGGTGAATATGCCGTCTACATTTCTTATAAAAGTTTGCCAAAGAGTGCTGAAGACGCTCATTACACCGTCTACCATACTGGTGGCGAGACTGAGTTTATTGTAGACCAAACTAAGGGTGGCAACACATGGATTTATCTCGGCACTTTCAAATTCAAGGCTGGTTCAAATCCAAAGATGGGTAAGGTTCGTTTGACAAGCCAAAGTGAGGAGAAAGGCAAACATATCACTGCTGATGCGGTAAAATTCGGAGGTGGAGTCGGTTGTGTGGAGAGAGCTATCGCACAGGTTGAGGGTGCACCTGAACCATTCTACTACACAAGTGAGAAGCCTAAATATCTCGAGTGTGCTCGCTACTGGCTACAAATGGCAGGATTCTCCGACAGCGTATATTGTGGTCAGAATAATGAATATAAGACAGACTACATGAGCCGTGCGATCTGGGTGAATGCCCTATCCGGTCAGTCTTATCTTAATATGAAAACAAGAGGTAAGGGAATTCCAATTGACTTGGCTCTTGCCCTTCACACCGATGCTGGAATCGACTCATTGACAATCGGAACATTGGCAATCTTCCTAACAAGCGATATGGGTAAGACGGAATACCCTACAGGACTTTCGCGTATGGCATCACGTGACTTTGCAGACATGGTTCAGACGCAGGTGGTGGACGATATCAAGAAAGTTTATTGTGCTGATTGGCACAACCGTGGATTGAGAGACGAGGCCTACTATGAAGCCAGAGTTCCAGAGGTTCCGACAATGCTTCTTGAGTTGTTGTCGCACCAGAATTTCGAGGACATGAAATATGCCCACGATCCAGAATTCAAGTTCTCTGTGGCACGTTCAATCTACAAGGCTTGTGTGAAATTCATAGCCGGAATAAACAATATTGAAGACTATGAGTTCACTCCACTTGCACCGTCGCATTTTGCAATCGATTTCAACGGTGATAAGATCAACCTTTCGTGGAGACCAACAAAAGATAGCCTTGAACCATCTGTAAAGACAGACGGATACATTCTTTACACTGCAATCGGTGATAAAGGATTCAACAACGGAATCTATCTTGAGGATAACAAATACTCTATGGAATTACATAAAGATTCCATATACAGATTCAAAGTAACTGCGGTAAACAGAGGTGGAGAAAGCTTCCCTACTGAGATTCTTTCCGCAAGTATTGCATCCAAAGAAAAAGGAAGAGTGTTGATCGTAAATGGATTCAATCGCGTCTCAGCTCCTGAATTCTATGAAGATTCACTAATGGGAGGTTTCTTAGACAGCAATGATCCTGGAGTACCATATATTAGAGACATCTCTAAAACAGGTAGTCAAACTGATTTCACAAAGGGTTCTCCTTACATTTCAAACGATCAAGCAGGATTCGGAGCTTGTGACAAGAACTTGGAAGGACAAATTATCGCAGGAAACACATTCAACTATCCATACGTTCACGGAAAAGCATTAAACTCGTTAGGATTCAGTTTTGTTTCCATGAGCGACGAAGCTTTTGAAAGCCACAGCAATATTGAAAGAAGTCATTTCTGTATGGTTGACTATATACTTGGTATGGAGAAGGAGACAAAGTGTGGAATGCAGAAGCGTTACAATGTGCTTAACTACCCTACCCGCAAGAAGCTATCGAAATATCTTCTATCTGGAGGAAATCTCTTCATGTCGGGTGCATACTTGATGTCAGAATTGGAATTGACAAAGATCGAATATCCAGCTGTAGCAAAATTCGCTCACGAAGTATTGGGAGCCAAACTTAAGTCTGCAACTGCTGAGGACGGCATGCAACTTAGTCAAATTCAAAGTTCATTCAGCATCAAGAATGACTTCAAACATAGCTATAAGTTCAACAACGGACCTAGCGAACGCCAATACACAGTAGCGTCGCCAAACATTCTGGACAAAGGAAACGCAAACGCCTTCGTGGTGTTCAGATATCTTGAAAATGGAGAGCCCGCTGCTATTGGGCAGAAAGGTAAGCTTAACACTCTAATCAGTGCAGTGCCTTTTGAAAGCATTGATGAAGACGAGCAAGGTAAATTTATGAAAGAGCTAGCCACATTCTTTGGTTTGATCGGAGACAAGAGCAAAGCCACTAAATCAAAAACAGCGGCAAAGAAGTACACTACGGCAAAGAAGAAACCGGCAGCTAAGAAAACAACACAGAAAAAAACAAAATCGACAAAGTAAGAATAATGAATATATATGTATATACTGAATTTGTAGACGAAAGTGTCGGCAACAGATTCAACGGAAAAACAACCCCAGACGCAAACTACATTCTTCTTGACAAAGTAGACAATGCCGAGCACATCCTTGGCAGCAGCCGTTCGGTATGGCAGGTGTCACAGGCATTGAAGAAAGTCAACTTCAACGAAGATGACTACTTGATGCTTATCACTAAAAATGTTGATTGCAAAATGATAAACGGCGGTGAGGCCGAATTCGCTTTTGCAGCATCTTACACTGGCCGTTCTTGCGTCTATTCAGACTATATAACAATAGTTGACGGAGAGGAGCAAAACACTCCCGTCATCGCACCTCAGATCGGAAGCGTTAGAGAGGATTTCAACATGGGAAGCATCGTGCTCTACAGAGCGTCCGACTGGATATTGGCAAGCGAAAAGATGGCAGACGACTACGACTACGCTGCCTACTACTTTATGCGACTAGTACTATGTCAGAATGGAGACACTTACCATATACGCCAGACATTGTATCAGGAGAGTGAGTTTGACAGCCGTAGTGCAGAGGATAAACAATTCGACTACGTAAATCCAAATAATGAGTTGAAGCAGCTTGAGATGCAACGTGCATATCTTGAGTATGCCAAACTTGCTGGTGCATACGTTGACTTCGATTGCACTAACAGAGTCAAGATTGAGACTTCTGACTTCGCTGACAATTATAAGTTCAAAGTGTCGGTTGTCATTCCGGTAAGAAACCGTGAAAAGACAATTGAAGACGCTGTGAAATCTGCACTCAACCAGAAGTTGAAGAATGGTAAGGTTAATGTCATTGTGGTAGACAACTTCTCTACAGACAACACAACATCCAAACTAATCAAACTTGCCAACGAGAACAACCGTCTCTACCATATATTTCCATCGCGTACAGATCTTGGCATCGGAGGATGCTGGATGGAAGCCGTGCGACATGAGGCATGTGGATTGTACTGTGTCCAGCTTGACAGCGACGACGTCTACCAGGATGAGAACACATTGCAGAAAATAGTCGACACATTTGAGAAAGAGAAATGTGCGATGGTGATCGGCTCATACTCATTGACCGATTTTGATCTCAACCCTATTCCACCTGGATTGATTGCTCACAAAGAATGGACAGACAAAGAAGGTCCAAACAACGCAGTCCGCATCAACGGACTTGGAGCACCACGTGCATTCTTCACGCCTGTGCTTGTAGAGATTCCTATTCCAAACGCAAGCTACGGAGAGGATTACGCTGTAGGATTGCAGATGTCGAAAAAATACAAAATCGGAAGAATCTACGACAGTCTATACTGCTGCCGCAGATGGGGAGGGAACTCCGATTCATCGTTGTCGGTTGAGAAAATCAACGCAAACAACAACTACAAGGATTCTATCCGAACAATAGAGATGTTGTCAAGAGGGTTTAACAAATAAAAAGGTCAGGACATGGAAATCGAAAATATCAATATATCACTAATATTCTACGCTGCGTTTCGCAACCAAGCGTGTGAAGACAAGTTCCAGCAACTGATCAAGGAGGTCAACCTATCTTCCGATTTGATGATCGGAGGCAAATTATATTGTGGCAATTTCACATCCACAATCATCAAACTTGACTTCCCTAATTTCAACTCTGACAGAAAGAGAAAGAGTAATATCATATATGTTGACCGTGACTGCAATGCCAACGACAAGATGAACGGCGGTTTGGTTGACGCCGTACTAGGTTCGCCTGAAGCTGAATACGTGAAAAGCACAAGACCAGAGGATAGACACTATGCCATCTTTTTCAGCCGACTTGTGGATTACAATATCCATCCGAGCGAGTTGTCAGAATTGGTACGCGTGATGGTGGAGACCGACGCGATGGTCACTTACTCCGACTACAATAAAGTGGTGAACGGTCGTAGAATCAGAATGCGTCTTGCCAACCCGACGACGGGAATGTCTGTTTACGACAGAGATTTCGGAACAGTCTACGGAATAAACTGCGAGAAATACGACGCATATCAAAAAGAGTACGGATTCATGCAGCTTGACAGAATGATCTTCAACAACTCATTCAACAAACGTGGAGAGATCGTACATATCTGCGACGCACTTTATGATGAGGTTTATTTGCCAGGTTATGAGAATGTCGTTAACAACGAGAAAGGCACATCATCACAACTTGCCAGCTTCGCCATGGATTTGCACTTCGACATGTCACGTTTGAAGGCAGCCATTCCGTCGGATCAGATTAAAGAGACAGAGAGTATCGCTCAAATCGTAGAGAAAGAAGAGAAACCCAAAGTGCTTGTTCTTTTGCTTGGCGACGAGAACACAAAAGACGATGACGAGTTGAATATACATCGCTATGAGCAGAAGACAAAGATTGCGGTTGAGTTGAAAAGATATTATGGTGAAGATTCAGTCGACGTGAGATTAAAGGAGCCACATTTTGTTTATACCGGCTACCCTACTTACGAGACAGAGTACAACCTACCACTTGACTTAGTTGGTTTGGCAGACGTCGTTATTGAGATTCAATACAACACATTGATCAAGGCTGCAGACATCCGCTATATTGTGAAGCGTATGGCAGAGACAAAAGCAGGAATGGTAGTGTCAATTCATCCTGATATGGAATTGTTCTCTAAAGCCGACGCAATGCATCTAGGCGAAGCAATGCCACAGTGTTGCCTAAGCGGACTATACCGATTCGTCGACAGAGCATTCGCCAAGACAGCATTCATGGATTCTAGACTTCGTTTCACTACTGCAATGCCACGTTACGAGAATTTCTTAAGCATGGCACAAAAGCATAAGACAGTAGTTTTGCAGAAATACATCTCAACTGAGAGTGGAAAGATGGAAGACAAATCAAACTACATCCACGCTGCTGAATTACAATTGAAGCGTGAGACTGAAGAAGCATCAATACTTGAGAGAGAGATGTTCCACCGCCAGATGTTAATGAAATAACGAAGACGAAGACGAAGACGAAAACGAAAACGAAGACGAAAACGAAAACGAAAACGAAGACATGAGCGAAATACAGAAGAAAGTTTACGACATACTAATTCCCGCAAACGAGAAACTTGAGGTTTTGACAAAGACATTCATCGTTGACGGATACAAGGTTGTGGCACAACACAATCCTGCAAGAGCTGTGTCGTCGGGAGCCAAACTAGACAAGGCTACAATCGCAAAACGCAAATGCTTTCTATGTGCGGAAAACAGACCTGTTGATCAGCCAAGTGTCGTATACGATGAGAATTTTGAGATTTTGAAGAATCCATTTCCGATTTTGAAGAAACATCTCACAATTCCACTTTTGCGTCACGAGCGTCAGGAGATTCTTCCACATTTCGCCACAATGCTTGATTTGAGCAAAGACCTACCAGACTTTGCCCTACTCTACAACGGGCCAAAGTGTGGAGCATCAGCACCCGACCACATGCATTTCCAAGCAGTACAAAGTGGTTTGATGCCACTTGATGAGAAACCATTATCTGAGTTTGAGATTGTAGAGACGCGAGATCTTCGCATCTTTGAAATCAACAAATTCCTAAGAAAATGTGTAGTGTTTGAAGGATCTGATAAAGATGCTATCTGCAAACAATACAGAGATTTGTATAACAGTTTGGAGATTAAAGAAGACGAATGGGAGCCAAGAATGAACGTAGTGGCACATTATATTCCGTCGACAAACAGATGGAATGTATGGGTATTTCCAAGAGAGAAACATCGTCCTTCATATTATGAACAAGGCAGAATGATCAGTCCAGGAGTGATTGATATGGCAGGAATCTTGGTATTTCCAAAACCAGATGATTTTGAAGACGTAGACGAAACTATGATACGCCAGATATACAAAGAGGTTTCTAAATAAAGCAGGAGAAATAAAAGAGGATTGTAAAGGGCGGAACGCCCTTACCCTCTCGCCCTCGCGAGCCCGCAAGGGCGAGCGAAATTAATAAACACAGAGAAAATGAGGTCTCAGAGAGAGATCAAAATATAAACAGAATATGATAAAGACATCTCACTTTTTAGCTACAACAATTTTCAGTGCTATGGCAATTCTATCAACAGGATGCAGCCAAACAAATTTATCATGCCAAGTATTCGATCCCAACAATGAGTGCATCTCAATCAGCGGACGTGTGGTGAAAAATAACAGCAAAGCTCAATGGTCATATCCTGGAGTAAAAATCTCCACTAAATTCAATGGATCGCAAATCACAATGTTAGCGAAACCAAATTGTGGATTCTTCATGGTGGAAGGAGACGGAATTGAGAGAAAGAAAGTCGAAGTTACAGAATCTGGAGAAGTGGTTTTAGCTGACAGTCTTGATAAAAATGTAGAGAGAAATATCAAGGTTGTTTATTGTGATGAAGGTCACGAATTACAGCCTGAATTCTATGGTTTTGTGACAGATGGAAAGTTGATCAAACCAGAGACAGAGAAGAAAACAAAATTCTATTTTATCGGAAACTCCATCACTTGCGGATATGGTGTGGATGGAGATAGAAGCCAGACATTCAACTACGCTACTGAAGATTTCACAAAAACCTTCGCCTACCAAGTATCAGAAAAATACGACGCTGAATATATAGTGTTTGCCAAATCAGGCTATGGAATATACCGTAATTATGGAGACGTGAAGGAAGGCAGCACCGTAAACATGAGCACACTCTACGACTATACTCTATTCACTGACACAACATACAAATGGGATCACAGCAGCGTCAATGCCGACGTCGTATTCCTTAACCTCGGAACCAACGATACAAGTGAGGACAACTATGATTTGCAGAAATTCAGATCAGCAGCAAAGAAATTTGTAGCAAGAGTCAGAGAGACCAATCCACAGAGCAAACTTGTATTGGTGACAGGTCCGATGATGCACGAGAAAGCATTGTCAGACGTCATGATGACACTTGATGAGATAGCCTTTGAAATGGTGAAAAACGGTGATGATAAAGTGTACAGATTCAACTTCACTCCAGATGATGGCAAATTCGGTTATGGTACAGATTGGCATCCAAGTGCAGAGAAGCAAAACGATATGACAAGAGAGTTATTGGAATTCATGGACAAACATGAAATTGTAAAATAATAATTTAGAGGCGTGAAAACTCACGTCTCTATTTACAAAACCCCTATGATTAGTACAAAAATGAAATGCGTGAAATTTGGATGCATGATGGCAATGTTCATAGCATCACTCAATACACAAGCTGAAGACTTGGATATCAAACGTATTGAGATAAAGAAAGAGATGTCTGTCGATTTTTTAAGTTGTGAGGGAATCGGCGAAGAAGGTTTGATTCTAACAACAAAGGATAACGACAAACAAGGTGGAACTAAAAGAAGTCACGAAAGATGGTCATTCACAAAGTATGATACACTCTTGAATAAAGTATCAAGTGTGGATGCTGAAGTAAACACAGACAATAGTCTCTTTGAATCATCTTACAGATACAACAGACAATTCACACAAGGCAATAGTCTCTATTACGTTTCTGTAGAGAAAAATGGTGAATATGAGATTGTGGTTATCGACGGGAAAAACATGAAATCAACATTGCATACAGGCGTTGTCGGAAAAAAAAGCAATGTAAGATTTTGTCGTGTTATGGGTGACTATGTATATTTAGCAGGCACACATAAAAAACTTCCTTTTGTGTATGCTGTCAATATAAAGACAGGGACAAGCAAAATGACAAATCTCTCAGTTTCAAACAAGAAGAAATACAGCATTATGTCGTTTGAAACGGATGATGATCAAAATGAAGTCCATCTTTTCATCAAGGAGTTACACGACAAGAATTATGTGATGAAGTTGAATGTGTTTGTTGACGGAAATAAAACAAATGAAATGGCACTTGATCCAGACGTTGAAGATAAGTATCCAGCCACCGCATTCGCTACAAAAATGGCAGACGGAAGCTATATCATCTCAGGAACTTATTCTCAAAAGGACAACAAAGAAGTTCATAATTCAATAGGTGTATTTTTGAAAAAAGTAGAGAATGGAAAAACTATTTATTCTACTTACGTCAATTACCTTGATCTTAAAAATTTCACATCATACATGACAGAACGTCAGCAGAAAAGAATTGAGAAAAAGAAGGAGAGGAAGCAAGGGAAAGGAGAAGAATACTCAATCAACTACAACATGTTGCCATACAAAATGATAGAAGAAAATGGTAAATATCTATTAGTTGGAGAAGCATACTACCCTACCTACGTATTACGACCATACACACAAACCATATCAAATGGCAAAGGAGGAACGACCACTGTGACCAACTATCAACAAGTGTTTGATGGATATTTCTACACTCACTACTTCGTTTTGGAATTTGATCAACAAGGACAAATGGAATGGAGCAACTCAGCACCACTGGAAGTACTGAAGAGTTGGACAGTTCACCGTCACCTGTCATTAAACAAAAAGGCAGACGCTTTGGAAGTATTCTATCCATCATTCGGACATATGAACCACGTGTCTTACAACAGTAATGGAGTGGAAATAAATAGAGAAGAAGTAAAATACGTTGATGACGATGTCAAACTAAAAAAATACTCTGGTCTAGACACCGATTACTGGTACGGGAACACATTCTTGTCTTCAGGATCATTGAAGATAAAGAAAGACGGAAAACAAAAAATATACAGTATCAACAGAATCAAATGCAAATAAACGGCATCCAGTAAAAATAAACCCGTCTTGACTTAATTCAAGACGGGTTTTAATTATAGTTTTTCATTCTCAAGAACTTCCGCCAAGCCCAATGCTTTCGTTTCTTCAAATAGTGCGGATTATATTGATGGCAATAAGCCTCTCGCTCAAAAGAAATACGACGGTAAGCGACGTGGGAATTACGAAACTTTATCAGCCACACCAACCATTCTATCACATACCACAGATAAAACGGAATGAAAAGCATCTCCTTCATCTGAGCCGAGTGAATAGACTCATGGTTGATAAGCACAGTATTGACAGTAGCCTCTTTACGAACAAAAAGCAGAGTAAAAAGGTTGATAGCAGCAAAACCTTTGGTTGGAAGAATACTGTTTTTTATTATCAACATCCGTCTACAATATAAAACCACAATCCTTACAGATTGGATTAACAATCTCATTTCTCGCAAAAGCCTGCTTCATCTCAACAGCCTCTCTGCAATTTATAATCTCATCCAATGGTGTTGTGAAGACGTTTCCTAAAGCCATATCTCCGTTTGCATCCAAACAGCATGGCACAACAGTACCGTCGCACAATATTGCGATATGATCACGCAACGCATAGCATTTCTTGTGTTGGAGATCCAACTTTTTCTGTCCCGGCCAAGAAAATCTCGCCGCATTCTGCAAAAAAATATGGTCCTGAATCTTTACGTTGCGTGAGGTCGTATCTTCAATCTGAATAGAAAAATATGAATTAATAGCCTCCTTACAGTAATCATTGAAATCAGAAGCACCGTCGGATCCATTATTCCATAAGCGAAAACTGAAATACGTATCTTCAGAATACCTCTTAGCAAAAGAGAAAACTCCATTCATTTTTTCCTTCCACTGCTCCGACGGAATATTTTCCGCATAAGCATGAACAGAAACATTGCACTGACGAACCAACTTATCTGCAAACACCGACTCAACCTTTTCAAACATTGAACCATTGGTAGTAAGATTCACATGAAAACCCTGATCTGCAGCCATCTTCACAAGTTCACAAAACTGAGGATGAAGAGTAGGCTCACCAAGCACATGAAGGTAGATATATTCAGTATAGGGGCGGATATAAAAAAGTATCGCCGAAAATTCTTCCGGCGACATGAACTTTTTCTTTCTCTGAGAAGACTGACAAAAACTGCATTTGAAATTGCAGACGTTAGTCAACTCTATGTAAATCTTTTTGAATCTCAAGTCTTTTCTATTATGGATTGTACTCCAAGATACCAGTGTTGTAACGAGAACGTAGAGCTCTGATATACTGGAATTTATATCCGAATGATGCAGAAATCACCATATTCTGACAAGAAGTGAAACCTCTTGAGATACCTACCTGCCAATACATACCATTAATAGGATCCTTCATCATTTCATACAAAATCTTGAAAGACAAGCCGTAGTCAAATTCATCTGGAATCCAATCCTTAGACTGCTCAATGTCTGCCTCCCAGTTTCTCTTAAATACTGACTCCTGGCTATATGTACCCTCTTCCAAAGTCTTACCTCCAAGATAATCACATACATATAAACCAAGGCTAGGAACAAGTCTACCTGGACCTACATTATAAATAGAGTACATAACATCAATAGGAAGTTTCAAACCAAAAGCTCCTACCTTAACACCATGAGCTACACCAGACACCTCAGCGTCCATGCCTTCAATTGTCAAACCACCTAAAGCGTTAGACATACTCATTCTGAAAGGTAGAGAATCAAGTTTTGTTCCCTCAGAAACAATCAAGAGACCAGGTTGGATACTCCATTTAGAATTAAGTTGGATTTCAGCCACAGCACCAGCACTAAACCCCTGCTTGAACTTTGTTCCGTAGGCATCGTTGAAATCACCATTCCACTTAGACATATTGTAGCCAGCCTGCAAACCCATTCGCACTTTAACATCAGGCTCTGCAAATATATTCAATGCTGAAATCAGCATTACAATCGAGATTAAAATCCTTTTCATCCTTAACAAATTGATACTTATTAGTGCAAATGTATTTATATTTTCTATTTCTGCAAAATTTCTATCAACTAATGTTATGAACAATTTAAAAAACAAAAAAAGACGACCATATCGGCCGTCTTTTTATATGTAAGATAAATCAGATTAGAATCTGAACTGGAATTTAGCAGAGATACCTGGAGTATGTCCACCAATCCAATCACCTTCCCACTCAATACCAGCACCAATTGAGTTGTTGAAGTACCAAGTACCACCTGCGTACATACCGAACACACCATTTACATGCTTCCACTGATCCTTTCTTGTCTGGTGCTTTGGCTCATAATAGAAATCATCACCTGTAGGAATACTCAAAGCGACACCACCATCGAATCCCATATAAGTATCAAGTTTCTTCAAGAACTGGTAGTGGAATGCAGAACGAAGAAGGATAAGGTGCTCCATCAAACCACAGTTTACATTAGGATTGATAGCATGATCATAAGCCCAGTGCTCAAAGAATGGATCATCATAACCACAAATACCATACTGGAATCCTAGATCGATACCACCATTGTTACCGAAATGCTTTGAGTTGATGAATCCACTTGCAATACCTACAGCACCATCAAGAGTAAGCATTGGCATAACCGCATTACCCCAAGCTGGAGTACCAACACCAACACCTAGTTTGAAGCCATCGACCATTGTCATACCAGTAGCACGCTGGTTACCTGCGTTAGCTGACATGAATGTAATAACAGCTAAAACAAAAGCTAAAATCTTTTTCATTTCCTTTTTTCCTTTAATTTTATTTTTTTGCAAAGTTAAGATAATTTTGTGTTTTTGCCTGTAAAATAATGTTAAAAAGCATCATTGTAAGAAAAAAAACGATTTTTGGAACATTATTTACAAGAAAATCACAAACAAATACTAATAGTTAAGGAGATTATATAGCAGTTGTCCAAAATGAGGGTTGTTAAGGGCGGAACGCCCTAACCCCACTCTCCAACGCGAGCTCGAAGGGCGAGCGTATAATAAATAAGCATGTTTGGACAACACGTATATTGCCATAGTTAAACTTCATTAATTGACATATTATAATTAAGCAATCCTATTCATTCTTGATACAATTATTTATTAATTAAAAAGCAATCTTTTCAATTTTTGGCAAAAAGAGAAGCATTTTAAGTTAGTTTTTCTCAAAAAGAGTCTTTCATATTTTATATTTTTATATATTTGCATTCGCTTTTTTGCACAATCATACAAAATTAGTTACAAAAAGGCGAGTTAACAGAAAGTAATAATATTTAATATGAATATCGAAAAGAAAGTAATTGATGAAGTGAGCTTGCAGCTAACACTTAGCATCAATGAGGAAGATTACAAGGGAAGAGTTGACAATGCTCTTCGTTCATACCGTCAGAAGGCTAGCATCCCAGGTTTCCGTCCTGGTAAAGCTCCAGCATCGTTGATCGACAAGATGTACCGTAAGAGTGCAATGGCAGAAGAGGTTAACAAGTTGGTTCCAGAGACACTATCTAACTACATCAACGAGAACAAGCTTCGCGTACTTGGCGAGCCAATCTTGGCTGAGGGTCAGGAGTTGCTAGACTTTGAGAAGGATGTAAACTACACTCTTACTTTCGACGTTGCTTTGATTCCTGAGTACAAAGTTGCTCTAGACAAGAACATCAAGGTAGCTCAGTACGACATCACTGTTGACGACAAGATGATCGACGAGACAATCAAGTCTTACGCATCTCGCTACGGTTCTTACTCAGAGGGAGACGTAGTTACAGAGAACGACATCGTAAAGGCTACAGTTGTTGAGCTTGAGAACGGTAAGGAGAAAGAAGGTGGCGTTAAGGTAGAAGAGGCTATCCTTTCACCAAAATATTTGAAGGATGAGGATCAGAAGAAGTTGTTCATCGGTGCAAAGAAGGGTGCTAAGCTTAACATCTCTTTGAAGGCATCTATGGCAGGTAACGAGGCTGAGATCGCATCCTTCTTGAAGATCAAGAAGGAAGACGTTGCTAACGTAAACGACGAGCTTTCTCTAGAGATTACTTCAATCTCTCACTATACAGAGGCTGAGGTCAACCAGGAGTTGTTCGACAAGGCACTTGGTGAGGGTGCAGTTAAGAACGAGGCTGAGTTCAAAGCTAAGATCAAAGAGGAACTTCAGGGTTCTCTAACTGCTGACAGCGACTACAAGCTAAGCCTTGATGTAAGAGAGGCTATCCTAGCTAAGATTAAGGATCAGAAGTTCCCAGATGCTATCTTCAAGAGATTCTTGAAGCTTAACAACAAGGAGCAGGCTGACAAGTTGTCTGATGAGGAGTTCGACAAATCATACGCAAACGAGATCGACGAGATGAAGTGGATGCTTTACAAGGATGCAGTTCTTCTTGAGAACAAGGCAAAAATTGAGCAGGCTGACGTTATCGCATTCTGCAAGAAAGTTGCTAAAGCTCAGTTCGCTCAGTACGGTATGGTTGCAGTTCCAGATGATGTTTTGGAGAACTACGCTCGTGAGATGATGAAGAATCAGCAGCAGAGCCAGCAGATCGTTGAGAATATCAAGAACGAGAAGTTCATTGAGATCGCTAAGACAAAGATCACTTTGGAGAACAAAGCTATCTCTTTGGATGAGTTCAGCAAGATGTTCCAGAACCAGTAATCAGACTGATTTATTCTGACTATATAAGAGACGTCGTTAATAACGGCGTCTCTTTTTTTATAATAATTATATCCTCACCATCTTATAAAGACACCCTACCTTAAATATTAGACCATTCAATTTTTATGTCGCATAGCACAAATACGCTATATTTTTAGACATAATCACCCCATACAAATGTAACTTTTGTTCTTTTTAATGGTTAAAAATGCCAGTTTTTGAAAAAAGTTTAGTTTGAAACAAAAAAAATGCTCGTTTTTGTTGGAAATTGATGTATTATTTCTTTAAGTTTGCATATAAGGAAAAACGAAAGAAAAATGAAGAACGATTTCAGAAAATTCGCAGTTGGACATTTAGGCATGAACGGTCTTGCTTTGGACCAGTACACATCCCAAATTTCAGATAGCTATATATCTCCAAGCATTTTGGAGGAGCGTCAGCTCAACGTAACTCAAATGGATGTATTCTCACGTCTTATGATGGATAGAATCATCTTTTTGGGAGACCAGATTGATTCATATACAGCAAATGTGGTACAGGCACAGCTTTTATATCTTGAGTCAGCAAACCCAGGCAAAGACATCTCTATATATTTGAATTCACCTGGAGGTTCCGTATATGACGGATTAGGAATCTACGACACAATGCAGTTCATATCTTCAGATGTGTCAACAATCTGTACAGGTCTTGCTGCATCAATGGCATCTGTATTGCTAGTTTCTGGAGCTAAAGGAAAAAGATACGCGTTGAAACACTCACGCGTCATGATCCACCAGCCAATGGGTGGTGCTCAGGGTCAGGCTTCTGATATTGAAATCACAGCTCGCGAGATTTTGAAATTGAAGCAAGAGCTATACACAATCATCGCAGACCATTCTGGCCAAACATTTGATAAGGTATGGGCTGATTCCGACCGCGACTGCTGGATGACAGCTGAAGAGGCTAAGGAGTATGGAATGATTGATGAGGTATTAGTGAAGATGAAATAAAATATGGCAGGACATAGTACTGATAGATGTAGTTTCTGTGGCCGCACATCCAAAGAGTGCAATGTGCTACTTGAAGGATTGAGCGGAAAGATATGTGACGTCTGCGTGCAGCAAGCATACACGATGTTGCCGAATCTTACTGCAGAAAAAAAAGGAAATAAAAAATCCGGATTCGACGCAAAGCTTCCTACGCCAAAGGAAATTGTTGAATACATGGATCAATATGTGATCGGCCAGGACACAGCAAAGAAAGTATTGTCTGTAGCTGTTTACAACCACTACAAGCGTTTAAAGCAAGATATTGAAGACGACGGTGTTGAGATTGAAAAGTCCAACATCATCATGGTTGGACCAACAGGTACAGGTAAAACATTACTTGCCCGCACCATTGCAAAACTACTCAACGTTCCGTTTACTATCGTCGACGCTACAGTATTTACAGAAGCTGGTTATGTGGGTGAGGATATCGAAAGTATTTTGACTCGTCTGCTACAGGTTTCTGACTACGATGTCGAGTCGGCTCAAAGAGGTATCGTCTTCATTGATGAGATAGATAAGATCGCAAGAAAAGGAGATAATCCATCAATCACTCGTGATGTAAGCGGTGAGGGTGTTCAGCAAGGATTGCTAAAACTGTTGGAGGGTTCTATCGTGAACGTACCACCACAGGGAGGAAGAAAGCATCCAGACCAGAAGATGATCCAAGTAGACACAAAGAATATCCTATTTATCTGCGGTGGTGCATTTGACGGTATTGAAAGAAAGATTGCCATGAGAATGAACACAAAAGCTGTCGGATACAGTGTCGCAAGAGGAAAGAATGCACAAATCTCATTGGATGACATTATTCAATATGTATCACCTCACGATTTGAAATCATTCGGACTTATCCCAGAGATCATCGGACGTCTGCCATTGCTCACACACCTTGACAAATTGGATTCAGCAGCATTGCGTAGAATCCTTGTTGAGCCAAAGAATTCCATTATCAAACAGTATATAAAACTGATGGAAATGGATGGCGTGACACTATCGTTTACAGACGAGACACTTGATTTGATTGTGGAGAAGACAGTGGAGTGCAAACTTGGAGCACGCGGGTTGAGATCAATCGTAGAGATGATCATGACCGATGTAATGTTTGAGACACCGTCGAAGAAAGTCAATAGCGTAGAGATCACAAAAGACTATGCGCTTAAAAAGCTCGAAAACCTAAGTTTGACAGCAGAATCATAAATTTCATTTGAGATTACGAAAATGAGATTGAAAGAATTTTGCGTTTGTGTAATTTAGCATTAAATTTGGAGATATGATGACAAAGGAAGAATTACATAAGGAGCTAAAGTATCATTTTGGTTTTGACTCTTTCAAGGGTAACCAAGAAGATATCATTATGAACGTACTTAGTGGCAATGACACATTCGTGTTGATGCCTACAGGTGGCGGCAAATCGTTGTGTTACCAATTGCCATCATTGATAATGGACGGCACAGCCATCGTTATATCTCCATTGATTGCGTTGATGAAGAATCAGGTCGACGCAATGCGAAATTTCAGTGAAGAACGTGGAATCGCTCATTTTCTTAACTCATCATTGTCGAAAGCAGAAGTCGACAGTGTTAAGACAGACATTTTAGAAAAAAGAACCAAACTACTATATGTTGCACCAGAGTCGTTGACAAAAGACGAATATATCGAGTTTTTGCAAAATGTAAAAATTTCTTTCTATGCCGTCGACGAAGCACACTGTATCTCTGAGTGGGGACATGATTTCCGCCAGGAGTATCGCAACATCCGCCCTATCATCGACCGTATCGGACAGAAAGTGGGTGTGATAGCACTTACAGCGACAGCGACACCAAAGGTTCAACATGACATCCAGAAGAGTCTTGGAATGAAAGATGCCCAAGTATTCAAATCTTCATTCAACCGATCTAACCTATATTACGAGGTTAAACCAAAGACAAAGGATGTCGACAAAGATCTAATCAAGTTTATCCGTGCAAACCACGGCAAAAGTGGTATCATCTACTGTTTGAGCCGCAAACAGGTGGAGGATCTTGCAGAGACGTTGAATCTCAACGGAATCAAAGCCAGAGCCTACCATGCAGGAATGGAAGCACAGGTAAGAAGTGCCAACCAAGACGATTTTCTTTTGGAAAAAGTCGACGTGATTGTGGCGACCATCGCATTTGGTATGGGAATTGACAAACCAGATGTGAGATACGTCATCCACTACGACATTCCAAAGAGTTTGGAAGGCTACTATCAGGAGACTGGACGTGCCGGAAGAGACGGAGGAGAAGGTCGATGTATTGCATACTACTGCGAGGAAGACCTTAAGAAGCTTGAGAAGTTCACACAAAGTAAGAATGGTTCAGAAAAAGAGATAGGCAAACAGTTGTTGGCAGAAACACAGATGTATGCCACAACAACAATGTGTCGAAGAAAAGTATTGCTTCACTATTTCGGTGAAGAATATGTAGAAGATAATTGTGGAAATTGCGATAATTGTTTAAATCCAAAGAAAACAGTGGAGGCAAAAGAGTTACTAAGCACGGTATTGGAAACCGTTGTAGCTTTAGGAGAGCAGGAGAAAATTGATTATGTCATCGACATCATCATGGGTAATGAGACACCTATGATCGTTGAGTTGAATCAACACGAGGAGATTGACACATTTGGTGAAGGAAAGTCTGAACCAGAATCAACATGGCAGACAGTGATTCAGGAAGCTATCGTAGCAGGATATCTAAAGAAAGATGTTGAGAGCTACGGAAACTTGAAGATCACTCCAGAAGGAAAGAAATTCCTATCTAAGCCAAAGAGTTTTAAGATCAACATCGTAGATGAAGAAGATATAGACGATATTGACATTGACAGCATTCCTCAGACTGGCGATGCAGACTCATGTGCTGTCGATCCAGAATTGTTCTCAATGCTAAAGGATTTGAGAAAGAAGATGGCAAACCAGATGGAGATTCCACCATTTGTTATCTTCCAGGATCCAGCGTTGGAGGCAATGGCAACTACTTATCCAATCAACTTGGATGAGTTAGCAAACATTCCTGGTGTAGGTCAGGGAAAAGCAAAGAAATTCGGTAAGGAATTCGTTGACGTTATCCGCCGTCATGTGGAGGAAAACGAGATCCAGCGTCCAGAAGACTTCAGAATCCGTACCGCACCAAGCAAATCAAAGATCAAGGTAGAGATTCTTAATGCCATCGACCTAAAGAAGCCGCTTGACGAGTGGGCTGCAGGACGAGGTATTGAGTTTGATGATATGCTTACTGAAATTGAGTCAATTGTAAATTCAGGTCCAGATACACCTCCAGATATCAGCTACTTCATTGAGCAGGTAATGGATGAGGACAGAGTGGATGAGATCTACGATTACTTCAAAGATGAAGCAGAATCAGATGATATCGACTCAGCAATTGAGAATCTAGGTGGCGACTATACAGAAGAGGAAGTCCGTCTAGTAAGAATTAAATTTTTGACAGAATTAGGTAGTTAATTAAGAAAAATGAAACCAACATTATTAGTTTTGGCAGCCGGAATGGGTAGTCGTTACGGCACATTGAAACAGCTCGATGGAGTTGGCCCAAGCGGTGAAACAATCATGGATTATTCAATCTATGATGCAGTAAGAGCAGGATTCGGCAAAGTTGTATTCGTAATCCGTCGTGATTTTGAAAAAGATTTCAACGAGAAGATTTTGTCTAAATACAAAGGTGTAGTTGAAGTTGCAACTGTATTCCAGGCTTTGGATTGTCTACCTGCAGGTTACAGCGTTCCAGAAGGACGTGAAAAGCCATGGGGAACAAACCATGCTATCTTGGTAGCAAAGGATGCTGTCAACACTCCATTCGCTGTAATCAACGCAGATGACTTCTATGGAAAGGAGAGCTTTGAGATCCTTGCAAAGGCTTTGATCGCTCTTGATGGCAAGAAGAACGACTACTGCATGGTAGGATACCGTCTAGGTAACACTCTTTCTGAGAGCGGTACTGTATCAAGAGGTGTTTGCCACACAGATAGCAATGGTTGCCTATCAACTGTAGAGGAGCACTACGAGATCCACAGAAAAGACAATCAGGTTATCTTCAAAAACCAGACTACTGGTGATTTCAACAGCATTGACGAGAATTTGCCAGTTTCAATGAACATGTGGGGATTCACTCCTGACTACTTCGTTCATTCAGAGTCTGATTTCAAGGTATTCCTTGACGGCGTAAATGGCAACTTGAAGGCAGAGTATGGTATCCCTACAATGGTCAACAAGCTTATCCAGACTAAGACTGCAACAATCAAGGTACTTGACACTCCATGTAAATGGTTCGGTGTAACTTACAAGGAAGACCGTCCAATGGTAGTATCAAAGATTGAGTCGCTTGTAGCATCAGGCGTTTATCCAAAGAAGTTGTTCTAATCAAGCAATATTCACACAAAGGGAGCGCTTACAACGCTCCCTTTCTTTTTAAGATATCCCCCAAAAAACAAGTTATATAACCAATCAAATTTAACCAACCATGAAGAGATTCTCCAAATTTTTAATGACGTTGATCGCATTACTCGCGTCGATCAATATATTTGCTGCAAACAATGCAAAGGCGATAGCAGATACATTCTGTATCACGAACCATGATATACAACGCTTGTCGTCAGAAGACTATATAAATAAAAACGGAGATGTGAAGCAGAAATTCTATGCAGAATTGAAAAGTGGTGTTTTCAAAAAAGATATACCCCAAAAAGCTCACATCAGCAAAAGTGACCATACATACGTTGGTGACGCAAACCAAAACAACATTACCGTCGGGCTTTTTCTTATTGTCAAGAAAGGACAAAGCAGAATCGTAAGAGATGTGAGTGGAAAAAAAGTTTGCAAAATTCTTCCATCATCAAGTTTACATACAACAAACTCGTTTGCAGCACTACCACAAAATAATGATATCACATGCGTTCAGCGAATATTAAAAGTAAAAGACGGAGACACTTTTGACTACATAGACTGTAACGGGAACATTCACACTGTACGTATGGCAGGAATAGACACGCCAGAGAAGGGACAACCATTTGCAAACAAAGCCAAAGAAAAACTGTCTACGTTGCTAAAATCGGGCAAAATAACGATGCTTCGCACAGGTTCAGGCAACCATCACAGATTAGCAATGGAAGTCTTTGTTGACGGAATTGATGTCAATCTTGAGCTTGTGAAATCCGGTCTTGCATGGAGGGATCCACGTTTTGATAAATCTGGTAAATATATTCAGGCTGAAGCAGAAGCAAAACAGGCAAAACTTGGATTATGGAGTGATCCAACTAGTATAGCCCCTTGGGAATATAGAGCAAATAAGAAGAAATAAAATCAAAAAAAAAGAGGGTGTATCAAAACTAAGAAAGTTGCGATATACTCTCTTTTTAACTCTTTGA
>JAZUGF010000145.1:0-58168 GCA_045641065.1 Paludibacteraceae bacterium
CAAAGAGTTAGTGAAAAGTTTGTTAAGTATATCAAAGAAGATATTTTTGAGTTAAGAGTTGAGTATAATGGTAATATATACCGTGTATTCTTTATTTTTGACAAGGGAAACATAGTCATATTATTCAACGGATTTCAAAAGAAATCTCAAAAAACACCAAAAAACGAAATAGAAAAAGCAATTCAAATAAAGAAAGAATATTATGAGCAAGGAGAATGAATTATTTGATGTAGATGCTTTGATGGACGAAAAGTTTGGAAAAGAAGGAACTCCTGAAAGAGACAAATTTAGGGAAGAAGCATATAATTTTTGCGTCGGAAAGATGATTTCTAATGTAAGAAAACAAGAAAAAATAACACAAGTAGAATTGGCAAATCGAATAGGATCAAGTAAGTCTTATATTTCTCAAATAGAAAATGGGCGAGTAGAGCCAAGTGCAAGTTTGTTTTTTAAGATAATGAATGCATTGGGAATGAGGATAGACATTTGCAAACAAATGGTATCCATAGAATGAAATTATGTAGAAGATCTTCCATTCCTATTAAAAAATCCGCATTTTAGTTTCAGATTGAAAATTGCAAAACAAAAAAATAAAAAATACTCCGACGGTATTTTTGTAGAAAGTGCCATTGCCTAAATTTGTGAATAAATTTCGGCTTATGGAAAAGAAAGTGATAGGTGTTGTTCCTCTATGGGACGACGAAAAAGAAAGTTTATGGATGCTTCCAAACTATTTGGATGCGATTATTTCAGAAGGTGCTTTGTCTATCGTTTTCCCTTTGACGACGGATGAGAATGATCTAAACCAGTTGGCTTCTATGTGCGACGGAATTCTTTTCACGGGTGGTCATGATGTCTCTCCATCTGTGTATGATGAGCAAAGACGTGATGTTTGTGGCGTTCCTTGTGTGGAGCGAGATACAATGGAAGGAATACTGTTGGATATTTGTATCAGTACGAATAAACCAGCATTAGGAATATGTAGAGGAATCCAATTCTTCAACGCATATTTGGGTGGCACTCTATATCAGGATTTGCCGACGGATAAACCATCAGTAGTTGAGCATCACATGTCAGCTCCATACGACGTATATATCCACAACGTCTCTTTGATTAAGGATACTCCATTATATGATTTATTGCAGACGGAAATCCTTCCTGTGAACAGCTATCATCATCAGGCGATCGCCAAGTTGTCGCCTAATTTAAAACCGATGGCGATTTCTGAGGACGGAATTGTAGAGGCTGTTTATTTGCCTGAGCATCCGTTTCTCTGGGCTGTACAGTGGCATCCAGAATTCTTGTATAGATGCGATGAACCGTCGAGGAAGATTTTCAGGAAGTTTTTGGAGGCGACGGAATGAAGTGCTAAATTATGAATGCGAAATGCTGAATTATTCCTGATTATAGATTTTGCAGAGGAGAAAATCTCGTAGAGACGCACGGACGTGCGTGTGATGATTTTTTGGAGGCAATGTAAAAACAAAAAATCCCGCATTTTAGTGCGGGATTTTTGTTTGTCATTTAGGCAATGTTTTTACTCGTACATCATCTTGTGAGCCTCGATCTTGGCCAACATATCGCTCAAACGCTCGATCTTCGACTTTGTGATTGCAACACGTCCAGAACGGATGAACTGAAGCACCTGTAGTTTCTGACTCAACTCGTTGAACAATCCCTGAGTCTCATCTGAGTGTCCTGTCTTCTCGAAGATGACACATGTCTCGTTGATCTCAAGAATACGGATGTTGTATTTTCTGATCAACTCCTCTGTGCCTGCAAGATTGATGAAATCCTGTGTAGCAACCTTATACATCGCAATCTCCTGGTAAACTAGATCTGAATCGTCGTTATAGAAGCTCTTGATGATATCGATACGCTTGTCGATCTGCTTCACTACCTTCTCGATGGTGTCCTCATCTGTGATTGTAGTGATAGTAAACTTATGTATTCCTGGTAGAGCTGACTGCGATACGCTCAAACTCTCTATGTTTAGACGACGGCGTGTGAAGATGATGGAGATCTGGTTTAGCAAGCCAACCTGATTCTCTGAGAATACTGTTACTGTGAACAGTTTCTTTCCATCTGTACACTCTGCAGGATTGCATTTCTGACAATCTTTGCCGCATTGCGTTGCCTTAAAATTATCTGCCATTTTATATACTAATTAAGAGTTAAGATTTAAGATGCTAAGTGCTCCTAATCTTTGTCCTTATTATTCTGAATCTGACGACTATATCCTTTTATTGCTCGCCCTACGGGCTCGCAAGGGATAGGGGGTTAAGGACGTTCCGTCCTTAACAATCCTCGATCTATGTATCCCATCTCCTCCTTTATTGGAGAGTCGTTATCCCAAAAGAATGTTTGTAACAGTTTCACCTGCTGGAACCATCGGATAAACCATTCCCTTTTCCTCGCAGTTTGCGATCAATAGGTAAGGTTTGTCGTCGGCAAACATCTCCTTGATTGCTGCGTCAAGCTCCTCACGTGTGCTTACCTCTTTATTCTTGATTCCGTAAGCGTCTGCAATGGCATTGAATTTAGGGTTCATCATCGGAGTAGATGAGTATCTCTCTTTGAAGAACAACTCCTGCCACTGACGTACCATTCCAAGGTAGTTGTTGTTAAGAATGATCATCTTGACGCCGATCTGCTTCTCCATGATTGTTCCTAACTCCTGGATAGTCATCTGGAATCCACCGTCGCCTGCAAACATACATACTGTACGCTCTGGTGCACCGATCTTGGCTCCGATTGCAGCTGGAATACCAAATCCCATTGTTCCAAGACCACCACTTGTCACAACACTGCGTGATTTTGTGTATTTGAAGTAGCGAGCCGCCATAATCTGGTTCTGACCTACGTCTGTAACAAGCACCGCTTCGTTGTTTGTCGCCTCAGAGATCTTACGTACAACCTCACCCATCTTCAATGGACCTTCAGTTGGATGAACCTCTGGAGTGATGACTTTATCATTCTCTTTTTCCTCGTGCTCCTTGAAACTCTCAATCCACTTAGTGTGCTTAGCCTCTTTTAGTTTAAGTGTCAACTCTGGTAGAGATGCCTTAACGTCGCCAAGAACTTTTGCTGTCGCCTTTACGTTCTTGTCAAGCTCTGCTGTGTCAATATCCAAGTGAACGATCTTAGCCTGCTTAGCGTATGTCTTCAAATCTCCAGTCACACGGTCGTCGAAACGCATACCGATGGCGATGATCACGTCTGCCTCGTTAGTCTTGATGTTTGGCCCGACATTACCGTGCATTCCAAGCATACCTTTGTTTAGACGGTGGTCTGAAGGTAGTGCTGACAAACCAAGTAGTGTGTTTCCTGCAGGAATGTCAGCCTTCTCCAAGAATGCCTTCAATTCAGACTCTGCGTTGGCAAGGATAACACCCTGTCCAACCAAAGCAAGAGGTTTCTCTGCTTTATTGATGATCTCAGCTGCAGCGTCGATCTGAGCAGGGTTGATTGCATTGAAAGGAATATATCCACGAGTGAAGTGGCATTTCTCATAGATGAACTCAGCCATCTCCGCCTGTGCGTTCTTAGTGAAGTCGAGCACAACCGGACCTTTTCTTCCTGAATTTGCTATATGGAAAGCCTTAGCCACCGCTGGAGCGACGTCGGCTGCCGAACGGATCTGGTAAGACCATTTTGTGATTGGAAGTGTGCAACCAATCAAGTCAACCTCCTGGAAAGCATCAGTACCAAGGAATGCCGCTCCTGCCTGTCCTGCGATCACAACGAGTGGAGTAGAGTCCATCATTGCGTCGGCAATACCTGTGATGGCATTAGTCGCACCTGGTCCTGAAGTCACTAAGCAAACACCAGTCTTTCCACTGACTCGTGCGTATCCCTGTGCTGCGTGTGTTGCACCTTGCTCGTGACGAGTTAGGACATAGTTGAATTTGTCCATGTAGTCGTACAGAGCATCGAACGTAGGCATGATGCTGCCTCCGGGATAGCCAAAAATAGTGTCGACATTCTCTTTTAGGAGACTCTCCATAAGAATGTATGCACCTTTCATCTGATTACTCATAACTGACTTGTTTTGGTAATTACTTTGTTGCTTTTTTGGTTGCTCGCCCTACGGGCTCGCAGGGGAGGAAGAGCAAGGGCAAAGCCCTTTGCAATCCTCTTTGTTAAACAACCAAGTACTACCTATATTTACTTAGTTTATTAATTCTATATTTTATATGTTAACGTTTTTTCGTTTTCGTTTTCGTCAACGTTAACGTCATCGTTAGTCAACGATACGAACGCCACCCTTATCAGCAGATGCTACCATCGAAGCGTAAGCTCTCAAAGCCTTAGAAACGACGCGGTCACGCTTTGGCTTCCATGCGTCCTTACCCTTAGCCTCTTCTGCCTTACGACGCTCTGCCAACTCTGCATCTGACAAGCGAACTGCAATCTTACGTGCTGGAATATCGATCTCAATGATATCTCCGTCGCGTACAAGACCGATGTTACCACCACTTGCAGCCTCTGGAGAGATGTGTCCGATTGACAAACCAGATGTACCACCTGAGAAACGTCCGTCTGTGATCAACGCACACTCCTTACCAAGGTGACGTGACTTGATATATGAAGTAGGGTATAGCATCTCCTGCATACCAGGACCACCCTTAGGACCCTCGTGAGTAATGACAACAACGTCGCCAGATACGACGCTACCGTTCAAGATTCCCTTGCAAGCGTCATCCTGTGAGTTGAATACCTTAGCTGGACCAGCGAACTTCCAGATGCTCTCGTCAACACCTGCAGTCTTAACCACACATCCGTCAAGTGCGATGTTGCCCTTCAAGATTGCCATACCACCGTCCTTTGAGTATGCGTGCTCAAGGTCACGGATACAACCGTTAGCACGGTCAGTATCGAATGAATCCCAGTATGTCTCCTGTGAACCCATCTTGATAGAGAATTTGTTGGCAGCTGTACTCTTGTAGATCTTCTCTGCCTTCTCACAACGGTTAGGGCTTGTGATCGCATACTTGTCGATAGCCTCGCCGATAGTCATTCCGTCGACACGCTTAACGCTTCTGTCAACCAAACCAGCCTTGTCAAGCTCGTTCATGATTGAAAGGATACCACCTGCACGGTTCAAATCCTGGATGTGGTACTTCTGTGTGTTAGGAGCAACCTTACACAAACATGGAGTAACCTTTGAAAGTGAGTCGATGTCATCCATCTTGAAGTCTACGCCACCTTCCTGTGCGATAGCAAGTAGGTGAAGCACTGTGTTAGTTGAACCACCCATTGCGATATCAAGAGTCATGGCATTCAAGAAAGCCTGGCGAGTAGCGATGCTTCTTGGAAGTACGCTCTCATCACCGTCTCTATAATATTTGTATGCATTGTCTACAATCATCTTTGCAGCGTCCATGAATAGCTGCTCACGGTTCTTGTGTGTTGCAACGATTGTACCGTTACCTGGCAAAGCGAAACCAAGAACCTCATTCAAACAGTTCATTGAGTTTGCTGTGAAGATACCTGAACAACATCCACATCCTGGACATGCTGCGTTCTCAATCTTTGCAACCTGCTCGTCTGAAACTGACTCATCAGCACTCTGAATCATCGCGTCAATAAGGTCAAGGTCGTGGCTACCCTCAAGTTTACCGGCCTCCATTGCACCTCCTGAAACGAAGATTGTTGGGATGTTAAGACGCATAGCTGCGATCAACATACCTGGAGTGATCTTGTCACAGTTTGAAATACAAACCAAAGCATCTGCCTTGTGTGCGTTCACCATATACTCTACAGAGTCTGCAATCAAATCACGGCTTGGAAGAGAGTATAGCATACCGTCGTGGCCCATAGCGATACCATCGTCGATAGCGATTGTGTTGAACTCAGCTGCGAAGCAACCAAGTTTTTCAATCTCTGCCTTAACTTTCTGTCCGATTTCGTGAAGATGTGTATGACCTGGCACGAACTGAGTAAAACTGTTAGCGATAGCGATGATTGGCTTACCCATCATCTCACGTTTCATACCGTTTGCTACCCAAAGAGCTCTTGCTCCGGCCATTCTGCGTCCCTCTGTGCTGAATGCACTGCGAAGTTGATGTTTCATTATTGTATCCTTTAAACCGATTCTAAATAAATATTCTACAAAAATAGTAAATTTGTTATTATCAACCTTGAGAAAGTGATAAATTATTAGAATTTTAGCCAATTTTACACATAACATTTCTCATTTATCATTCATTTATTATCTTTGTAGAAACGATTAACTGATTAGGGCTATGAAGAATGTATATATCGCTATAATATCGGTGCTTATGTTGACGTTCTCATCATCTGTTTGGGCTGAAGGTGAGGAGTTGACAGTAAAGACAAATGAGAGTGCTGCAAACCAGCATGCTTATTTCCCTGGTGGTCAAACTGCTTTGGCGACGTGGTTGTCGGAAAATCTGAAATATCCTCAGGAGTGTATAGATAAGAAGGTTGAAGGCGAGGTGATTGTGTCATTTATCGTTGAGCGCGACGGTACTATCACAGGAATCCGTCTTGAGCAGGCTGTTGATCCAAAACTTGATGCTGAGGCAAAAAGAGTGGTGGGTGTGATGCCTCACTGGGTGGCAGCAGTGATGAATGGAGCTACGGCAAGAAGCCGTATGATGCTTCCAATCAATTTCAAGTTGCCCAAGACAAAATAATGTAAATATAAGTATATTATATATGTATAGACGGGGGATTTCTCCCGTCTTTTTTTACTAAGATAGAAGATGAATATGATTAATGTGTTAAAAAAATTAGCCCCATTATTTATGGCTCTAATGCTTGTCGCTCCTGTGAATGCACAAAGAGCAAACAGAAGTGATAGCTCTGCTAATAGTAGTAATAGCAGCAACAGCAGCAACAACAGCAGCAACAACAGCAGTAATAGCAGTAGTAGCAGTAGTAGCAACAGCAGCAATAGTAACAACAATTCTTTACGTAACGAAAGATCTGCAAGACCAGTTGAGTCAAGACCATCTCGACCAACAGATTCTAGACCACAAAGTCATGCTGCATCTTCTAATACTTCTCATCATGGATCCCATCATGGTCATCATGAACCACCACCTCCACATCACCATCATGGTGGAGGTGATGTTGTAGTCGTTGTTGAAGAGGATACTGATTACACAACAAACAGTTACAGTAGTGCGTCTGTGTCTGGAGATTATGATTTAGATAAATTTATGCTTTATGCTAATCTTGGTTTCGGAATGTCATTCAGAGGTTTTTCTGGTGAATTAGATTTTGAACTTGATGATCCAGATCACGAAGATAATAAAGCATTTGGAAGTTGTTTGGGTTATAATATTGAGTTACGCTGTGATGTTGGGATGAGCAAACACTCATTTTTTAGTACAGGTGCAGGGTTTGCCAAACAATCATTTTATAATATGTTCTGGTCAGGTAACTATATGAAGAGTACCAAACGATTTTTGGATATTCCGTTGCTATTCGGATACCGAAAGTCGTCAGATGAGGGCTTTTATGGATCTATTGCTCTAGGACCAAGATTCTCATATGGAATAAATGGAGATTGTGTTGAGAATTACGATTTCTATCCGGATCCAGACCATGGAAAATTCACACACAGCAGTTATGGTGGTGAATATGGAGTTAAGAGATTTGCTGTAGGAGTTGGTTTAGAAGCCAATATAGGTATTGAAAAATTCTTGCTTGGATTCTCTACAAGTTTATATCCACGTAATGATTGTAAACCGGGTGAGATTTATGATGGACTTTATAATAGATTCTATAATCTTCGTGCAAATATTTCATTTAAGGCTGGTTGGAGATTATTTTGACCTATGATATTTTGAAAATGTGCAGAGACGTGCACGTAACATCTTTTTCTACAATTAAAGGAGAACGTATTATGAATGGAGTAAAACATTTTGTTTCTATAGTGTTGTCATGTATGTTCGTGACTTCTACTTTCGCTTCTGGATTGGAAGAGGAGATGTTGTTGGCTCTGAGAAGTAGCGGTAACAACAATTATTATGAAACACCTACTGTGGTGACTGTTGAGGAGGAACCAGTATATGATTCCACTGCTTCTGCTCCTAGTCAGATTGTAATAGGTGACTATGATATTGATCCTGTAATGATTTTCGTTTGTCTTGGTGGAGGAGCCTCTTTTAGAGGAGTGACTGGCGTGCATCCTGATGGAGATGATGAGGTAAAACCAGATGGTGAGATATCCCCAAGGAAAAGCTTAGGATACAATGTGGAAGTTATGTGTGATATTGGTTTGTGCAAACATTTATATTTGAGTGCTGGAGTCGGATTCGCGAAACAATCATTCGCTGATAAGTTCTTTCCTGGCAATTATATGCTTAATTCCAAACATATTTTGGACATGCCTTTATATATAGGACATAGAATATCTTCTAAACCGTGTAGTTTCACATCAATTTCTGGAGGACCAAGATTTGTCTATGGAATAGAGGGTAAGTGTAAAGAGTATTATGATTTTTATCCTGTTCCTGAATCTGGTGTTTTTGAACATGATTGCTATGATGGAGTGTATGGCAAGAAAAGATTTTCAGTAGGGCTTGGATTTGAAATGCAATTGGTGTGGAAAAGACTGATGATCGGTTGGGATTTTAATATTTACCCGAGAACGGAATGTGAGCCAAGAGAACTTTACGACGGTCTTTATACCGAATTCCGTCGTTGTCGTAAGAATGGGACAATAAAAATCGGTTGTAGAGTTTTTTGATAAAAATATTTGAATATGTGTAGAGACGCGACGCGTCTCTTTTTTTATCAGGTTTGTTCGATATGAGACAAAAAAATACCGTTAACTCACGCTGACGGTATTCTAAACTTAAAACTCTAATAACATAAACACATGATTCTTCCGAATCAAAAAAATTACTTTTTACAACTTGTTGATGCAAAATTAGTATTTAAATGTAACTTTGCAAATAGTTCGTTTGAATAGTGATGAAAAAGATACATATTTTAACAAAAAATATGACTTTTCACCCCAAATGTCCGTAATTTTTGCTGATTTATCTAAATTTAGAGTACTTTTGCATCCGCTTGCCGAGGGTATCGGCAGATAATAATATTGAATATGTCAAGAAAAAGAAAAGAACTTCCGATATTGGAGAACGTCACTATCGCTGATGTTGCTGGAGAAGGCAAGGCTATCGCGAGAATTGACGACATGGTGATTTTTGTTCCGTATGTTATCCCTGGCGACGTGGTTGATATCCAAGTCACAAAGAAGAAGCATAGTTATATGGAGGGGCGTGCGTTGAGAATCGTCACTCCTTCACCAGACCGTATCGCTCCTATGTGCTCGCACTATGGTGTCTGCGGTGGTTGCAAATGGCAGGTGCTTCCATACGAGTTGCAGATTAAGCATAAACAGAATCAGGTGGAGAATGTGCTTCGCCGCATCGGTAAGGTAGAACTTCCGGAAATCACTCCAATTCTTGGATCGAAGGAGACTTCATATTATAGAAACAAACTTGAGTTTACTTTCAGCAACAAACGTTGGTTGACTGACGATGAGGTTAAGGCTGGTGTTCAGTATGAGGATATGAATGCTCTTGGATTCCACATTCCAAGCATGTTCGACAAGGTTCTTGATATTGAAAAGTGTTATCTACAGCCTGAGATTTCCAACCGTATTCGTACAGAAATCAAGCAGTATGCTAAGGCTCACAACTTGGCTTTCTTCGATCTTCGTAACCGTGATGGATTCTTGCGTAATATTATCATCCGTACTGCTGGTACAGGTGAGGTTATGCTTATCGTCGTCTTCTTTAAGGAGGATGAGGCTGCTCGCGTCGCTCTGCTTGATCATTTGGCTACAACGTTCCCTGAGATTACAAGCTTGATTTATGTGATTAACGGTAAGGCTAACGATACAATCACAGATCAGCAGACTATTCTTTATAAGGGTCGTGATTTCATCGAGGAGGAGATGGAAGGGTTGAGATTCAAGGTTGGTCCAAAGAGCTTCTATCAAACTAATACTCTTCAGGCATACGAACTTTACAAGGTGGCTCGTGAGTTCGCAGATTTGAAACCTGAACAGACTCTTTACGACTTGTATACAGGTACTGGTACAATTGCCTGTTTCTGTGCAGGACGCGTGAAGAAGGTTGTCGGTATTGAATATGTGCCAGAGGCTATTGAAGACGCGAAGATCAACGCTGCCAATAATAATATTGAGAACACCACATTCTTTGCTGGCGACATGAAGGATATCTTGACTGATGAGTTCATTGCTCAACACGGTCGTCCAGACATCGTTATCACAGACCCTCCTCGCGATGGTATGCATCAGGATGTTATCAAGGTGTTGCTTAACGCTGCTCCTGAGAAGATTGTTTATGTAAGCTGTAATCCAGCTACTCAGGCAAGAGACTTGACTCTTCTTGATGAGAAGTACAAGGTTGTGAAGGTTCGTCCGGTGGATATGTTCCCTCACACTCATCATGTGGAGAATGTGATTCTTTTGGTTAAGAAGTAATAATATAATATGTGTGGGCGGTTTTGTTTCCGCCCATACATTTTTTTGATATATCCAGTTTTTGATATAGTCCGAAATTATGATTGCTAAATATATCTTCGCTTTTCTACTTGCGGTTTTGCCTGACGCTTACATTTTTCCGCGATATATATGGAAGAAATGTCAGTTTCGTACACAGGTGCTGTATACAGTCTTTGCTTTCCTTTGTGCAGTGATGCTTCTGTTGATGTTTGGATTGTATTCAACAACAGAGTCAGTAGCGGTGCTTTATCAAACAAGTATGGTAATGTGTGCTTTGTTTGCATTATTTGTCGGCAAATTGCTTTTCACATTAGTTGATATTTGGACTTTGGCTTTCAAGACTAAAGTTTTGAATAAGATAGCATTAGGATTGGCAGCATTAGGATTTCTTTCTTGTGCGTATGGTGTGATGTTGGGTAGATTCAATATGACTCCACAATATGTCACAGTTGAAAATAAAAGTTTGCCCCATAGTTTTGACGGATATAAAATTCTTCACATTACAGACTTCCATCTTTCAAGTTTGTATGGAGATAAAAAGGTGGTATCAGAATGGATTGATAGAATGAATGCAGAGAATCCAGATATGATTTGCTTTACTGGTGATATTGTGTCGATATTGTCTGATGAGATGACTCCGTTCTTGGAAGATTTGAAACGATTGAAGGCTAAAGACAGAAAATTCGCTATCATAGGAAATCATGATTACGGTTATTATCACAGATGGGAAAGCATTGAGAAACGAGATGCTAACCTTGCAAGAACAGAGGAGTTGATCAGAACCGTTGGATTTGATTTATTGTTGGATGAAAACAGAACAGTTTATAAGGACGGTGATTCTATAGCAGTTGTTGGTATGGAAAATTGGGGTATGTCTGCACGATACATGAAAGGAAATCTTTCAAAAGCGGAGGAAGGAGTGACTGCTCCAACTAGAATTCTTCTTTCCCATGATCCTGATTTTTGGGAGAAACATCCGAATGAGGTTAAAGACTATTTTTTGACGTTGTCTGGACATACTCATGCTATGCAGTTTGGATTTGAATTGGGAGATTGGAAAAGTTCACCGTCTTCATTAAAATATCCGTATTGGTATGGACTTTATGAGAGAGACGGAAATCAGATTTTTGTAAGTAGAGGAATCGGATGTACATTGATTCCAATCAGATTAGGAATGTCACCTGAATATGTGGTCATAACCTTAAAAAATAAAAGTTGAAAATTAAGATGAAAGTTTCTGAATTAGCTAAATATCTTGATAGAGAATTCCCATTGTCGCTTCAAGAGAGTTATGATAATTGTGGATTGCAGGTTGGCGACGCGGATGATGAAATCTCAGGAGTGTTGCTTGCGATTGACGTGGTTGAGGCAACAATAGATGAGGCTTTGGAGAAAGGTTGTAATTTTATATTGTGTCATCATCCGTTGATTTTCAAGGGAGTAAAACGAATCATAGGAGGTAATTATATAGAGCGAATCCTTCATAAAGCGATTAAGAAAGACGTTGCGATTTATGCCGCTCATACAAGTGCTGATAAAATTATTGGAGGCGTCAGCTATAAGATGGCAGAGAAGTTGTCACTTGAAAATGTCACTCCGTTAGAGGCTGATAATGAGCAAGTTTACAAGGTAGTGGTCTATGTGCCTGTTGCAGACAAGCAGAAGGTTTCTGATGCTGTTTATACAAATGGCGGCGGTACTATTGGAGCATACGATTGTTGTAGCTTTTCTGTCGACGGTGCAGGAACATTCAAGGCAAATGATGGTTGCAATCCATACGTTGGCAATATTGGAGAAATCCACACAGAGAATGAGAGTAGGGTAGAGTATGTCGTAAGTCGACGCAATTTATCTAAAGTGTTGAGTGCTATCAATGTGGTGCATCCGTACGAAGAACCTGCTATAGATGTTATCAAATTAGAGAACTCCATCGTCGCAGCAGGAATGGGCGTGATAGGAGATTTGCAGACTCCCGTCGCACCGATGGAATTTTTGAAGAGAGTGAAAGAAACGTTTTGTTGTGAAATGCTGAAATATACCGACATAGATAAGATTGAATCAATACGACGAGTGGCATTGTGTGGAGGTTCCGGATCAGACCTTGTCGGACTTGCAAAACGAATGGGGGCGGACATCTTAGTGACCGGAGATGTCAAGTATCATCAGTTTTTTGACAGTTATGATGGGCCAATCATCGCAGATATTGGACATTATGAGAGTGAACAATACACAAAAGAGATTTTTTTTAATGTATTATCAAAAAATAATATTAAATTTGCGGTTCAGAATTCAACTATAAAGTCGAATCCTATAAATTATTTATAGATATGGCAGAGGCTAAAGAGATTACAGTAGAAGAGAAACTAAAGAAATTGTATGATTTGCAGAAGGTAATGTCGCAGATCGACAATCTACGTGCTGTGCGTGGTGAGCTACCATTGGAGGTTAAGGACCTTGAGGATGAAGTAGCTGGTTTGGAGACACGTATTGCTAATTTGGATAACGATATCAAAGATCTTAACTTTAAGATTGGTCGTCATAAGAGCGATATCGATTTGGCCAAAGGTCAGATGAAGAAGTACCAGGAGCAGCAGAACACTGTTCGCAACAACCGTGAGTACGAGAATCTATCAAAGGAAATTGAATATCAGGGTCTTGAGATCCAGCTTTCAGAGAAGAGAATCAAAGAGGGAGAGAGAGACATTGAGAATAAGACTCAGGATTTGAAGTCTACAGAAGAGTACTTGTCTGGAAGAAAGCAGGACTTGGAGCAGAAGAGAGAAGAGCTTACATCAATCATCGCTGACACACGTGCTGAGGAGGAGAAGTTGATGGAGAAGGCAGAGAAACTTGAGAATAAGATTGACGAGAGACTTTTGTCTGCATTTAAGAGAATCAGAAAGAACGCACGCAACGGTTTGTCTGTCGTTACAGTTCAGAGAGACGCTTGTGGTGGTTGTTTCAATCGTATCCCACCTCAGAGAATCGCTGATATCCGTACTCGCAAGAGAGTAATCGTTTGTGAGTATTGTGGTAGAATCTTGGTTGATCCAGAAATCAACGAGAAGAAGAAGACTGCTGAATAATTATTCGCAATAATATAGACGGGGCAAGTCCCCGTCTTTTTTTTATTTTAGACGCAATGTTTTGCGTCTTTTTTGTTTGAAATAGTTATAAGTGTTTATTTCGTGTTGAGAACTTTATCTGTTTGTCTTTCAATAATTGTGTTTTGTTTGGTATTTTTGCCTAATAGTAAATCACATGGTAGAGTGGTATGAGAATAAATATACTTATTTTGTTTCTGTTTGCAGCCATTTCTGCATTCTCACAGGAGAAGGTGCGAATAAAGGGATTCTATGAGGAATCCTATAACCGCTTGGAGGTGGAAGACAGTTATAAAGACACAACAATATATCGTAAACTTGGGTTCAAAGAAGCTTGGAAAAAGAAAAAAATTTGGACTCCGTGGAGCAAAGTAGAAGTTAAGCGCAATAAGATCAACAACTATGATCAGTTGAGCAACCGATATATGCTTAATGTGTCATACGACGACATTATCGCAGATAGTGTGTGGTGTACTAATCAGGCAGTCGTGACTAAAGCATTCCCTCTTGACATACAGGTGTTGCTTGACCAAATGGGTGAAAAATTCACGTTTGATGGAATCCGTGATAAGGCAAAATTCTATACTAAAGAGAATAATGATTTCTATCTATATCGTCTTTACCAGTTTGATGGTTATGCTTTGAGATACACTTACACTTGGGATGAGATCAAGACAAGCAAACGTTTTGAAAATGAGCAATCAAAGATTTTGTCTAATATTTGTGATGAGAGCGAGCCTATAGATGTTTACTATTTTTATCAGGCAGTAAGTTTCAAACCGTTGGATGTGGAGACAAATTATGTGGTGCCGAATATGAAAAAGAAAAAATAGCGTATATAATTGCAAAAAAGGAATAAAATAAAGAAATTTGCAATGATTTTGGTTTAGTAACAAAAAAGCAAATGAAAAAACAAATTTTTATAGCGAATCCGTTATACGACAGCGTGTTTAAGTTCATGATGGAAGATGAATTGATAGCACGTATGTTGTTGTCTGCTTTGTTAAAGAAAGACATTGTTAGTGTCGATATGCGTCCGAATGAGTATTCTAATCTTAATAAAGAAGATGGACGTTTATCAATTTTCCGTATTGATTTCGGTGCTCTGGTCCGAGAAGAAGATGGTACGGAGCATTTGATTTTGATTGAAGTACAGAAGACATGGCGCAGTACAGAAATAACTAGATTCCGACAATATTTAGGTGTTCAGTATGAAAACAAGAGAAATGTGGACGCTAATGAAAATCCATTGCCTATTGTTTCTATTTATATATTGGGACATAAGGTCGGAGATATCAAAGAACCAGTTGTTTATGTTAGTCGTAGATATCTTGACTATGACTGCAGAGAAATAACCGAAGGTGTGCCAGATCCATTTGTGGAGAGTCTTACTCATGACAGCATTATCGTACAGGTCCCTTATTTACATGGTAAAGCTCAAAATCGGGTTGAAAGGTTAATGTCTATTTTTGATCAGTCATATGTTCAAGATGGAGATCCGCAAATTGTTTCAATTGAAGGAAGAGACATTACAGAAGACGATGACATGAAACGAATAATCAATCGTCTTGCTACAGCTGCTGCAATTCCAGATATTCGTATGACTATGAATATTGAGGATGAGATTTTTTCTGAACTAGAAAAATTGGACACAACAGTTCTTGCACAAAAGAAAACTATTGTAGAACAAGGAGTCCAGTTAGCTCAACAGGGAGAACAGTTGGCTCAACAGGGAGAACAGTTGGCTCAACAGGGAGAACAGTTGGCTCAACAGGGAGAACAGTTGGCTCAACAGAAAGATATGCTTAGGTATACAATTGGAATGTTGGTAAAAACAGGAAAGTCTCAGTCTGAAATAGCAGAAGACCTCCATATGGATGTTGATATCATCAAACAATTGATGGAATAGTAAATTTTTACGAATAAACCAAAATTAATGAGAGGGTGTAGTTTACACCCTTATTTTATTCTATTTTGTCTGTAATTTCAATTCCATATTTTTTTCTTTCCGATTCACTGTTGATTTTGAAAAAGAGTAGACTGTTTGAAACAAAGAAATAGTTATTTCCATTATTGAAGTTGCAGATTCCCCATTCATCGTTCAGAGTCAATAAATCAAGACTTGGATTGAGTGACTTTGGAATTTTAAGATACATGGTATGTGATGCATTTGGAATGCTTAATTGATTTATGTCATCTTCATCCAGAATCACGTAAAGGTACTCTATGGTTATTGCGTAACGGTTAAGATAGAAGGTGTAGTCATCATCATGAAAGAGGTTAATCTGGTTTAACTGGCTGTTATCTAGTGTGTTTTGGTAAAGCCCAGAGTCTTCAATGCGATACATAGTTCTTGGCAAGATAGGGGCATTCATTCTAATTGTGGGATGAAAAGACATTTTATTAATCACTCCGTCTTCATTTTTTGTGACTGTCGCATCTGTCCATTCCTTAAAAAAATCAGTATTCTCGTGATTGACTAGTTTTCTCATCATTGATGGATGACAGATAAAAAAAGAAGCGTTATCTGTATCTTCTCCATAGATATAACATTCGTATTTGGTGTATTCCAAACTCCTGTTTTCTCTTTTTAGATTAAACTCGTATAGATTATATCCGTTGACTATTTTTTCAAATTTCCAAAAATGAGAACCTGGAGTTTGGGAGTCAGACCAAAATCCATCTATGTCAGGATACAAACGATTGATTTGTTGGTTTAGTAGGAAAGTGTTTTCCGCAGATGAATAGCCAAATGAAGTTTCCAAAAATCTCCTTGTCATGTTTATAAGATCAATGCGTCTGACCTCGCTTTCATCATTATCGTTTAGCCATGTCTCAAAACCAGTTAGGATAGGAGATCCCTTTATTATGTCAGCAGATGGTGCTTGCTCTCCGTATTTACGAAGAAAATCCATTAGAAGATGGAAATCTTCAATAATGTGAGATGCAGAACCTTTCTTAGATGAATAAGTTGGAATTAATCCCACCATTAATAGAATAAAAATTGCTTGAAATTGCGTCGACTCTTCTTTTGAATCATATAATATTTGCTTTTTGTCATCGTTGAGAAATACGATTTCAGAATCATTGTCGACGACGGGATTTAAAAAATTGATGATATGAATTATTTGCAGACGTTTCTCTTCTGCAACGGTATTGTGCAAATCAATGGAATAGCTTCTTTTGAAGTCGGAGTATAAATTACTTGCATCTTTGTAGTCGTGGAGTAACGTCTCCAAATCAACTTCTTTATCATACCAAAGAGACACTTCATTGGCTAGTTCGCAGAATGTAGACCTCTGTCGAAATGGAGTCATGGAAGACGCGTTGTTTTCCTCCATTTTGTAATCAATATGATCGCCCATGCTTTTCCTATCGCAAAAAAGGAGACATGTGTTTGCGATTACGTTTATCATTTCTGCATAGTCCAATTTCATCTCTTTACCCATATTGTGTATTGTAAATCTTATTCTATTACCGAATGTATTACATTAACATCTTTTTGAAAAATAATCAGTTAAATATTCTTCTTTATCATACAAAGTTAACCTAATATTGCAAGTGAAACAAGCAGACAGCTAAAAACATTGTATGTTAAAGTACAAGACAATGTAAAAAGATGTGGCTTGGAAAAACATAAAAGTTATGGGGATTATATAGCAGTTGTCCAAAATGAGGATTGTTAAGGGCGGAACGCCCTAACTCCCTCCAACAACGCGAGTCCATAGGGCGAGCGTACAAAGAAAAAGCGTGTTTGGACAACTCGTATATAATTGTCAAATTATTAATAACAAAAATGTTATAATGAAGAAATTAAAGGATTTAATCGGCTACCTAAGCCAATCCATCACAACAATCAAAAATTATTGCTTATGGCAAAGATACGGAAGTTTCGTGCCTCTGTTGATTACTATTCAGCGGAGACATATTACTTGACTGCTTTGCGTGAACCGTTGACCTTCACAATTCCAGAGAGAACGATGCATGGGAAAGCACAGTTTCCAAATGAGTCGTATGATGAGAAAGGAAGGTTGAGGATAGGGTCTGTGATATCCGTTGTAGCTAAAATAAACGACAATGGAGCCTCCTCCTATTTCCCCGACACCACCGTCTACACGGATCAAAGATCATCAGAAGTGACGCGGGAAGAGTATGCTTCTGCATTGCTCAACCTTTTAGATCATTCCCATGAGATTGACTCCTTGGCGACGCGTGAAATTGTGAATGCCATTACAACGAGCAGCGTCGACTTGGCTTGCAAGTTGATACGCAAAGCATTATTTAAATAAATTAAGAATTAAGAGTTATGTTACAGATTCATACAGTAGTTTGTACAAAGTGCAAATACAAATTCACAGCATTTTCAGGTGGGGTTGTCTACACTCCAGCCGACAAGACATGTCCTAAGTGTGGCCATAAAAATGGAGCGATAGGGGAAATGTTGGGAACAATAAAGAGCATCTTTGGATAATATCTTAGATGAAAAGGCTTTGTCCTATTTTGTGTCCGGGTTGCTGTATTTGAGGATTGCAAAGGGCGGAACGCCCTAACCCCATTTCCCAACGCGAGCCGAAGGCGAGCGTCTAATAGATAAGCGAGTATATAATTGCCATTTTTTTATTGCTAATTAAACAGTTATGAATAATAATACACCAGATCAGAAAATGATTGAATCAAGTCAGAAACATTACAATGACGAAGGCTTTTGGGATAAGATGAAGAGATATGCCAAGAAGGCAGGACTTAAAGTCATCTACCTTGCTTTAGTATTGTATTACACTGCAAAAGCAGAGACAACTCCGACAGGCAAAAAGGGAATCATCTATGGAGCGTTAGGATATTTTATCCTACCTATTGACCTTATTCCAGATACAATTCCAGTTGTAGGATTCTCTGATGATATGGCTGCACTTGTAGCTTGTATAGCTGCAGTAGCGTCATGTATCACACCTGAAATCAAAAGACAGGCAGAAGACAAACTAAATGAGTGGTTTGGCGATTACGACAAGTCAGAGATTGAAGGGTTAGTTAAATAATCAAAAAGTTATATATGAAAAATCCATTTCATGCAGGCGATATTCTAAGTGTCTTTCGCGGAATTTATTTCCACTACGGAGTCTATGTTGGCAATGGCAGGGTAGTGCATTTTTGTTCAACAACCAGAAATGAACTAGATTCCCTTTCGGCAGATATAGTGGAGACGTCGATATCACGATTCGCCAATGGTGATCCAATTTCTGTCGACACTCAGATAGCACCGGTGTTTGACAGGGAAGAGATAGTCCGACGAGCACGTAAGTCGATTGGCACAAAACTCGGCACTTACAATCTGCTTAGCAATAATTGTGAGCATTTCGCTAACTGGTGCAGATGTGGAAGATCCGTGTCGACGCAAGTTCGCGACGTCGACAACATCTTTAATGAGATTTTGCCAAAGGACAGTTTGCTCAGGGATGTGAAAGACATTGCGTTTTTCATGTTTGGAAGAATGCAATTATGTCATCTAACATAAAAGTGTAAGAGAAATAATCTTTTCACCGAAAATTTGTTACAAAAAACGCTATTTAATATTGTTTTGTATCGCAAACATATTTATTTGTGATAACCTTAAATAAAACAAGGTGATTCACCATCTATAAAAGGAGGATGGCGGAAAGAAAGGATTTTATTAGAATTATAAACTAAACAATTGAAAATATGCCAATATTTCAAATAACCACGAAGCACAGAAAGAGTGTCAATGGCATTCTGATTGAACCAGGAATGACGGTTCAGGTAGTATCCCAGAGTTTTGGTAATCCTGTTTGTACTAATGGTGGACAGCCAGTAGTAGATGCGTTCATGCGCATTTACGGTATAGACATCAAGAAAGCAGGATGTTTGAATACTGCGGATTTGGAAGTGGTGAAGGTAGGGTAAATAATCCTTGGAGTGATTATCCTGAATATAAACAAGTTTAACAAAAAACAAAGAAAAGATATGATCAATAAGATTAATTCATTTAAATGTATCGTAGAGAAGTCATACTCTCTTTCAAGTCCTTATCTTTTGCCGACTGCGTTGGCGAAAATAAATGAAGATAAAAGGACTTTGCTTTCAGATTTGGAGAATGAAAAGGGTATAAAAGTGCCTGTTGTTGGAGATTTTGATGCTGGTAAGAGCTCCTTAATCAATACATTCATTGGCAGAAAAGATTTGTTGCCTACTGCCATCACACCAGAAACTGCCGTTGCATATGAGTTGTACTTCTCTACTGATGAGAAGATTATTCATACGAGAAACGGAGAATCATTGACAACATGTGGTGTAGATCAAATCAAGTCATTGACAACAAAACCCGGTGATATTGTAAAGGTTTACGTTAATTCACATGCAGTTAAGAACCTAAATGATCGTGGTATTGTACTTGTTGATATGCCAGGTTTGGGTTCTGGTATTGAAGCTCACAACAATGCCATTCTTAATTATATGGGCAAAGGTTGCTGTTTTGTGTTTGTTGTTGATTGCGAGGCAGGAACAATAACAAGTTCAACTCTTTCATTTATGCATGAGTTGAGTATGTATAATTTGAAGTGTGGTGTTCTTGTTTCTAAGATTGATAAAAAACCAGAAAATGATATTCCTTCATTAAAAGAAGTGATGGGTTATCATGCAAAGAAGGCTGTAAATTCTGAGGTATTTGTAGGAGCGGTTTCGTCTGCACAAGGAAATACTTCTGATTTCAATTCTTTCCTTGATACACTAGATAGTGAAAACATAGTAACAGAGAAGTTTGGAAAGAAGATTGCTCAATATATTGATGCTCAGATATTTGCAATTAAGACACAGATTGATGTCCTAAATGCTAATATTGATGATGTTGAAGGCAAGGTAAAAGAACTAGAGAATCAGAAAGAGAAGATAGTGCATGATCTATCTGGAAATGTTATTAATGCTGAAACTCCAGAAAAATCTACTTCAGATATTTTAATGGCAGTTGAAGATACATTAAATGAACATGCTGAGGATATTGCAAGAGCTATTGCTGATAAGCAAGACACAGAAAGCATAAAGTCTATGATATTAAGTTATGTTCGTCCAACAATTGCTCAGTCGTTCAAGGAAGAAGGTGAGCAATATGCGGCGTCTCTTAATACCGTAGTTGACGATATATCAAAGGCTCTCCAAGATTGTTTACAGATCGAAGATAATGATATTGCAGTGCTTGTTGATGATTTCCGTTCGGATATTCTTAATGTCGTTGAAATAGCTGCAGGTGCATTGCTTAATATTCCGCATATTTTTGCTAAGATTTTAGGTGGTATTCTTTTGCTTCTTGGTGAAAAAATTCCAGATATTGTTCGTTGGTTCTTTGGAAAGTCTAAAGATGAGGTGTTGCTGGAAATTATCGCTAAATTGAAGGAATCGGTTATTGTGAATATTTGCGATAAATTGCGTCCTATGATTCTTGAACAGGTTACAGCTCAGCAAGAGAGAATCCGCAAGTCAATTTCAGAAGGAGCACAGAACAAGATTTCTCAGATTCAGGATTCTGTTCGTAGCTCCGCCGATAATGCATCTAAGGATGAACTAGAGAGCAAAAAGAATTCTCTTGTTAAGGTTGTAGAACAGCTTCAAACAATTAAGTCTGAACTTTAATGTTGGAAAAATATGGGACTATTTGATAAATTCGTTTCTGCCGAGGTTAAACAGCGCAGTAATATTATAAAAATCAATCCTTATGAATTGCCTGATGTTGCTGCACAGACTGTTGCTAAAATTTGTTCAATCAAAAAGGTCGAGGAGGAAGAGTCTGGCGAACTTTTGAATTTCTTTACATTAAATGACAATCAGTTTATTAACTTTATCCTTGAAAATAGAGGAGATTTTGCAAATATAGATTTGTGGGCTGATTTGATCGAAAGGATAGAAGCAATTGGACTTGAATTAGAAACGCATGAAAACACCGCAGCTACTCAGGTCGTTGTTGCAGGTGGATTTTCTGCAGGTAAGTCATCTTTCTTAAATACAATATCGGAAGCTGGAGATTTGTTGCCAACTGGAATTAATCCAGTGTCGATGGTGTCTACTTATCTTTATTTCTCCTCTAATACAAAAGATATTCGTGTTTCCGGAATCAACCAATCAAAAGCTCCAGTTCAGTTGAATCTGGATATATTACAGAGTATTAAACATGCAGATGACAACAATTGTATTGGAAAGAAAACTGTTACGTTGGCATCCGTGTTGAATAAACTATTGGTTGAATTGCCTGCCAAAACATCAACATTAGATGGATTATGTTTTATTGATACTCCTGGTTACAATAACGACATGTCAAAAAATGCTGATAATGGAATTGCGGATAAAGATATGGCGACAGATTCTTTTAAGGATGGTAATGTCCTATTCTGGATTGTTGATGCAGAAGCTGGTACCATAAATATGAAAGATGAAGAGATGATTCAGAATTTCGTAGATGGTCATGACGGAAACTGTAAAGTTGTTGTTATTTTCAACAAGGCAGATAAAAAACGTTCTGATATTGCAGATATTGTTAATTCTGCTTATGTTGCAATGCAGAAGAAATCGTATGCTAAAGATATTATCGATATCTTAGGATTTACATGTACCGAGAAGAAAATTTTATACTCGAAGAATGGGTATAATTCAATTAATGATTTATTAGCTAAAGTTAAGACTGCAGGCAATGGTTATTCTACAATAAATCGTTTGAAGGGTGAAATACGAGATATTTTCTCCAATGAAATTAAGAACCAGGAAGAACGTATTAAATATTTCAATGGTAAATTAAAAGAAACTAACCAAACCAAAACTAGTAATAGAAGTGCTATTCAAGGAACAAAAGATGAGAACAAAAATATTTTGGATGCTCTTTGGACCGTTTTAGTTACTGATTATGATAAGTATGTTGAGTCTACAAAAAAGACATTTGAGTACTGTAACAATTTTAGAGGAGGTTGGGTTGATTTTTTTAATGAGGTTAACAATTGGGATACAAATGAACACGAATGTTTTGACAATACACTTGTCCCAATTTTGAATAGATGTAGAAATGCATTTAATAACTTGGATAACAGGTATCAAAATTGGGAACCTGAGAATTATTATTTGGAGGAGTATAGAAGAAAGATTTACAATGCAGTAAAAGGACAATTCGAATCTCTAGAAGAAGAGGCATCAACTTACTTGGAAAGAAATGATAGTTCTATCAAGAGTTTCAACGACTCTATTTCTCAGTGCCAATCACTTCTGTCTCAGTTCAATTATTTCTTTCCTTGCGTGATGAAGGCTCTAGATAAAGATATAAACGATGCTTTAAAGTCAAAAAATAAGACTGTTTTACCAAATGCATCTTATGAAATGCCTTCTAATCTTGATGTATTCTATGCTATCAAGAATGATGATTTTGATTCTTTCCGTTTGTGTTTTGCTACAAAAGACGGTGTTAATTTGTCTAATAGCAATGCAGAAAACTACTCACCTTTTACTTATGCAGTAATGATGGGTAATACCGAAATGGTAAAGTTTTTCTTAAATCATATGGCTGATGCCAGTGCTCTTGATAAGCGTGGATTAAACGCTTTCCATACAGCAGCTCAGAATCATAATATGGCAATATGTAAAATGTTGCTTAATGAAGATTCGTCACTAAAAGATTCGTTGACTAAGAACGGAAAAACTGCCACACAAGTATCTGCTGAATCAACTTTTACTATTTAAGGTTATGAGATTAGAGGATTTTAAAAATGTCATTTTATCTTCAGACAGTGCCATTAAGGCATTGTCTGTAATTGATCATACTGAAGTCAAAGAGTATAATGCTCGCATTATAGAGCGTTTCAATGAGTTCAAAAAAGGTGGAGAGGTTCTAAGTAAAGATAGCGAGATGCTAAAACTTGGAGTTGTTGGTCAAGTTAAGGCCGGAAAGTCTTCATTCTTGAATTCGTTGTTTTTTAACGGTGATGATGTTCTTCCAAAAGCATCAACACCAATGACGGCAGGTCTTACAGTTCTTGAGTACTCTGATGTCAATGAGTTGGAGGTGGAGTATTACACCAATGACGAGTGGCAGAGTTTTGTTCAGATGAACGGTAAGTATGAAGAGATTGTTGCAGTTGTAAAGAAAAACAATCTTGGAGCACCGGATAGTGTTCTAAATCAGGAGATTGGAAGAGCGGCGTCGGAACAAATGATTTCTGCTCACGAATTGGTTACAATGTGCAAACCATCGGCTAAGGCAAAGATAGGAGGAAATACTGACAAGGTTCCTTTTAGTGGTGTTGCAGGTATTCAGGCAAAACTAAATGAATATGTTGGTGCTGACGGTGTTTATACTCCTGTCGTTAAGAGTCTTTATATTCATTTGAATGACGAAAGATTGAAAGGTGTTCGTATTGTCGATACTCCAGGTGTAAATGACCCTATTCAATCTCGAGGTAATAGAACAAATGAGTTTCTAGAGTCTTGTCATGCGGTATTCTTTTTAAGTTATGCAGGCAAATTCCTCGACGCTACAGATGTTCAGTTTATGAATGAGCGTGTTGGTGGTAAAGGAATCGGTACTGTATTGCTTTTGGCCAGCAAGTTTGACTCTGTGTTGCAGGACTTGGGATTTCAATATAAAGGAACAGTTCACGAAGGAGATATTAATTATGCGGTTGACGAGGCAAAACGAAGTGAAAAGATGCTTCTTGACCAGCATAGACCGCAGTTTACAAATCCTCAGCTTGCAGAGAAAATCATTTTAGATTTCACAGCAGGCATTGGATATTCAATTTATAAGAAGCCAATGTCTGAACTTGATCCGGTAGAAAAGAACGTGGTTAAGCAGTTTAATGATTTCTATCCTGGAATGTTCGATTCTGAAGCAAATCTAAAAGAGTTCTTTAAGATTCTATCAAATATTGATGATATACGAGATAAGTATCTTAACAATGTTTTTGTTGCAAAGAAGGACGAAATCATCCAACATAAAATTGATGAATATTTCAGTTCTCAATCAGAAGAGATTGGCGAAATTGTCTCTGATGCCATTAAAGCAATGGATGAAAAGAAGAGACAGTTGAATACTCTTGGTTTGGAGGATATTTATGCACAGAAAGCGCAGCAGGAAAAATTATTTAGTGATTTGAAAGGATGCTTAGAGAATTTGATTTCTAACTGTCAAAATGGATTGCAAAATAAAGTTACGGAGTTATGGAATTTGATCAATACTCCGCGCTTAATGCAAGTGCCAACTTCAGATTCGTTTGTTACTGCATCTTTTGATAGAACATTGTCGTCAATTAGAGGCAAGGGTAAATCAAATTTCTTGGTTCAGCAGGTTGACGGTAGTTCATTGGAACAGGAAATGTTGTCAATGGCAAGCAAATATATGGACGATTGGCAGTCTGAATGGAAGAAACATTTTGATTCTTCAAAAAGGGAAGTGATGGATCAGGCCATTAAGAAACTTGGTGAAATATCTGCTAAAGATTCCAAATTCGATGATTCATATTTCTACAGATTGTTGGAGAAAGTTTTGCTAGATATGGATAGTTGTCGAATTCTAAATGTTCGTGATGAATTGAACAATTTTATTGCCAGCATTGAAAAAATTGGAAACAACCAATCTCTTCGCATCACAGACCAGTCTTATGACTGCGAGGAAGAATATGTTCAAAGCCAGCTTGACGACTTGTCTAAACGAGCACTTGCAAAAGCTAAGGAATCTGTAAATGAACAGATAAAACCATTTACAACTGCCATTAAAAGTGCTGCTGATAGAAATGCTAGACGTGCTATTGAAACACTTGAAAAGGTGAAGGGCAATATCGTCGAGAAACTAAAGGGAGAAGGACAGAAAAAACTTGATGAACTTGAGGCCGAAATCAAGGACAAGGAAAATACAATCATAACTATTGATTTGGCTCTAAGTCATCTTAATATCGTTAAAACTAATTTTCCAACTAAGTAACTATGGGTGCATATATAGATAAAATAAATGCTGAAATTCAGCAAAAAGGAGAGTCCATCATTAAGGGGATTCAAGATAAAGTTGCTGCAATTCGCTTTCCTGAGAGCAATTCAAAATCGGTGCCTGGTCAATTCGATAAACCTTCGCGTCCGTTTTTTATTTTGAGCATTATTGCATTAATTGTATTTGCAATTCTCATGCTCTCTTCTGAAGAAAAGTCGGAAATCTATTATTTGATTGTCGTGGCTGCTGTTGTATCTTTTATTTTGGGACGAAAAACGCAGCAGAATCATGAAGAAAAGATCAAAAGACTATTAGCACAATATTCTATTGATTTTGATTCAATTCGCAATGAATGCAAAAAAATGGCGAATTCTATTGTTGACGAATCTCAAAAAGAGTGGAGTGACTTTATGACTTTTCAAAAGGCTGAGGTTCAGCAGATTATTGATAATTCCGATCTTTCTTCTGAGGAGAAAAGTGCAGCAAAATCTAATACCTATATGTATAATGAATTGGCTTTTGTAACGAAAGATGTTATTGACCAGATAAATGATTTACCCGAAAATAATGATTTTGCGTCTAATACAAAAAAAATTCTTTCAAATTTTGCTGATAAATGTAAGCAGCAGATTTTACAGGTTGTAAAAGACCAAATGGATACATATAGTAAAATAAATCTTTAATTTTAGAGGCTATGGCATCTTTTAATGATTTGATGAAAAAAGCAAAGCAGGCAAAATCTGAACCGCAGTCATCTTCTGTTGTGAATGATAGTATACCCGCTGACCAATTTGAGAGAGAGCAAAGTGCTGACGGTCTATATGAACTGGGTTTAAATTATTACTTTGGACAAAATGGTTATGAAGAGGATAATGAAAAGGCTTATGAGTGTTTTTTAAAGTCTTCTGAAATGGGCAACTTTTTTGCAACAGGTATATTGGGAACTATGTATATGCATGGTCATTACGTTGACACTGATTTATCAAAAGCGAAAGACTTGTTGACTATTGCTGTTGAACATGATGTAATTCCTGCAATGAATGATTTAGGAGATTTATATAGAGAAGAATGCAATTTTAAGGAGGCATTCGAAATCTATAGTACATCAGCAGATAGAGGTAATGCATATGGATTATACCAAATTGGTTTGGCATATTATTATGGAGTGGATGACGTTGTAAAAGAGGATGAAGAGAAGGCCTTGCGGTTTTTATTAAGGTCTGCCAATTCAGACTACGATTTAAGCTATTTCTATATAGGTTCAGTTTATGCTCATAAGGAACAATATGCAGAGGCTTATAAATGGTATAAGAAATCTGCTGATGCTGGATATTATGCAGGAATGTGTGGCTTGGGAAAATTGTATTATTTTGGACATGGAATGTCTGAAGATTATGATGAAGCGTTCAAATATTTTAGTCAGGCAGCGGATGGAGATAATGCAGAAGCTTGTTTTTTATTAGGTCACATGTTTGAGTTCGGAAATGGTGTTTCTGAGAATCATTCTAAGGCCATGTCGTATTATAGAAAAGCTGCAGATTTAGGTGATGATAGAGCTAAAAATGCAGTTTCGTATAATGGTTGGGCTAATATTCCTGACGATGAAGATTCTTATGAAAACGAGTATAATCTTGATGATTATGACAGTGTTGAAGAACTAGTTACTGCAATTATTGTAGAAAAATTAGGAGTTGAGGAAGAAGAGGTCACTTACGATGCTTCAATTGTCGATGACTTAGATGCTGATTCGTTGGATGCGGTTGAACTTATTATGGAATTTGAGAAAACTTTTGGTATAGAAATTCCAGAGGATGATGCTGAAACCATTACAACTGTAGGAGAGGCTATCGATTATATTAAATCTAGAGTTAACTAATTTTCTTCAACTTTTTGAAAGACAATTTTACATTGTTTTCTCAAAACTATGAGAACCAGCACAATCCATCGATTGTGTTGGTATATTTAATTATTTGAGACCAATCAAAATGGAACAAGATAATAATGGCTGTGGATGTACAGTTGTAGGAGTTTTTATAGAAATCTGCAAACTTTTGTACATTATTATAACTGGCGATTTATTTGGTATGTCGTTAAAAACATACATTATCGTTTTTGTTGTTGAGATTATTATATTGCTTTTGATTTGTTTGTCGCCCGAAAAAGAAAATAAAAATAAGTGATCGAATCTTTAATCAATTACCCAAATAATGCAATCCTCCACTCTTGAATTCCCACATTCAGCTCGTACCGTCTACATGGCGATAAAGATGCTTTTCAGTAAGCAGACGGGATTTTCTTCCGTCGACTGCAATGACGATTTGTTCGTCGTTGAGGCTCGTCATGGGGCGTGGATTTCTCCTTTCTCTGAGAATGTCAAGATGAAGGTTGTGGCGACGGGAACGCAGTCTTCGAAGGTTGTTGTTGAATCGTCGTCGAGATCGATACTTAATTTGCTTAATTTCGGGGCTAATAAGGATAACGTTTCTAATCTGAGCGATTACATCAATAATGAGGTTTATAAACTTTGTCAGCCGGGCGAAATCCCAATGGAGAATCAAGACGTTGATCATTCCACGATTCGTTTTAAGTCGCCAGAGATAAAATTCAAATAAAAAATACAATAGCCAACCGCTTTATTGCAGTTGGCTATTGTATTTTAATTGTCCATCATTTAATCTTTGGGTATGACAGGTCTCTGTAACGTGTCTTTGGCGGCTGACCATGCCGCAACCAATCCGGCTCCATTCTCTACGTTGCAGTAGAGTATATATGGAGAAAGTGAACCTGTCCATTCGTTTTCTGATACCTTCTGGTATGTGCGGTAGTACATATACATTTCTTTGTTTATATGACGCAATTCATAATAGACTGGGTACGAGAAATCTGGTCCAGAAATTATTTCATTTTTGTTAATGTAAATATAGAATCTGATTTTGGAAGTCTGACCATTGAACAGATGGTCATTGAATATATTCATAGAATTCCATTCTACTTCCTCAAACAGACTGTTGGATTGGCTTTGGTTCCAATTCATCACTGGGTCGTCTGATTCAAAGTTGCATTCTTCGTATGCCATTGATGAGTCTACAACGTATGGCTTCATATATCTTTGTGGAACTTCTACCCAATGCCCTTCTGCCCAATAGGTATAAACCGTATCAACTACTCTATACTCGTACTCGTAATTCTTGGTGTTCGCATAGATTAGAAGCTGGTAATAATCTTCAGTGTTTGGATCATCTTGGATGTTGATCTCAAAGGTTGCTTTATACCCGGTTTCAGAATTTTCGAATATGTCCCAATACCAGTCGTTCTTGTCCTTTTCAACACTGATTAATTTAACACTTGCTTGTGGTTTGTTTGGTATTGTGACTGTTGTGTACACGTCATCCAAACCATTAGCAGATGCTTTCAATGTGTATGATTCTCCTGCTTTGGGTGTCAGACCTTTGGCTTCCATCTTTGCGCTGTCGCCAACAACTACATATGTGAAGTCTGAGTTTCCGTCGTTAGCTGTCACTTTTGCATCTGGAAGGAATGTTGTTGGAGTGATTTTGTTTTTGATTTGATCGAAGACAATGTCGCTTCTCGACACCTGACACCATGGCGTCTCTCCGTCGACAAACCTACCATTCACCACGATGAGATTCTTCACTCCCAAGTCGTAATAATCTACTTCCTCTTCGCAAGATGTAAATATCGAAAGGAATATATATAATAAAATTGTTATCTTTTTCATCGTATTAATTTTTAGAATTTTACAGAATAAGAAATTGATGGAATTATAGGGAAAATTGACAATTTCATCAATTTCTTCCTTTGTGTTTCATAGTCTGTCTCTAAATGGTAATAGAATGGATTATGACGGTTGTAGACGTTGAATACACTTATAGAAAATTGACGCCATAGTCTGCTGCCTTCTGTGTGACGGTGAAAATTGACTCCGATGTCAAGTCTGTGATAATTCTCCATTCGGTAATTATTGTGGCTTGACGCATAATCTATTCTGTTTTCATCAAAATCATCTTTGGTTTGCAAACTTGGGTCCAACAAGATGTAGTGTGTCGGCATAGTGAATGCATAACCTGTACCGTATACCCATGTCGCTCCGATATCAAATTTCTCTGAAAATTTATGGTTGATTACGATGCTTAAGTCATGTGTTCTGTCGTAAGAGGCTGGAAACCAATTGCCTTTGTTGATCTCGTCAAATTGTCTTTCTGATTTTGCAAGCGTATAGGCAATCCATCCAGTGGTCTTGCCTGTCTCTTTTTTAAGCATCAACTCAATACCTTTTGATTTTCCTTGTCCCATCTCAACCTTATCTTCCCACGCCATGCTGGAGAATAAGGTTGCTCCTTCCTTATACTCGATGATGTTTTTCATCGTTTTGTAGTATCCTTCTGCAGACAAAAGGAAATCTTTAGGTAGTCCGAATACGACACCAAGTGCGGTCTGGTTAGACTCCACTGGTTTGATCTTGCCTGTCACCGGTACCCAAAGGTCTGTAGGCAATCCGATTGTAGAGTTGGATAACAGATGCAGATACTGACGCATTCTGCTGTATGCTGCCTTTATCGTAATTTTCTTTGTAGGATGGGCTGCAAATGCAAGTCGTGGCTCTATCGACGTGTATGTCTTGTCGTCTACATTGAAAAGCGACGCGTGAACGCCCATATTCAGATTTATTCTTTTGGTTATTTTGAATTCATCCTCAATGAACAGGTTGCATTCAGTCGGTTTCTTAGAAGACGAGTGGATTGTGGTATCTATATTATAGTCGTCATCATATGTTGAATTGTCTGTGTCTGACCATTTTTCATAGAATCCTTGTTCTCCTGGCTTGAATGAGTGTAATGTGACAGCCTCTCCAAACTTTATCTCATGACTATTGTTTGGAGTGTATGTGAACGTGTTCTTCAGGCTCCAGTCTCTGATCTGAGATGTATAGTCGAGACTCAATTCATACTCTTTTTGATGGGTTTCATGGTCGTAGTCAGTCTCTTTTATATCAGTAAAGAATTTGTATTTTGAGAATGCTACGGTCGTATTCATGAATAGTTTGTTTTTAATCATGAAGTTCCATCTAAGTGCCGACGTTACATTTCCCCAACCTAATCCGGCCTCTTCCTCATAGTCTTTATCTTCACCGTCGAGTCCGAATTTGTCTCGTCCGGAGTATATGCTGAAATATAGACGGTGCTTGTCGTTAAACTTATGACTTATTTTGGCGTTCAAATCCCAGAAGAAGTAACCGATTTTTTCATCGTCTGGCATGAATGGTTTGGTGAAAACGTCAAAATATGTTCTTCTTGCCGACACGAAGAATGTTGTCTTTTCTTTTACAATCGGTCCTTGTAGACTGAATTTTGATGATAGCAAACCGATCTGTGCTGCTCCGTGAAGTTCTTTGTCATTACCGTCTTTAGTGTGGATGTCCATCACAGAAGAAAGTCTTCCTCCAAATCTTGCAGGGAAGCCTCCTTTATGTAGGTTGACGGTCTTGATGGCGTCGGAGTTGAACACCGAGAAGAAGCCAAACAGGTGTGTCGCATTGTAAACTGGTACATCGTCAAGCAGAATAAGGTTCTCGTCTGGTGAACCTCCACGCACATAAAGTCCTGATGATCCTTCAGTTCCACTTTGCACGCCGGGTAGCATCTGCACCGTCTTCACAAGGTCAGGCTCGCCAAGCATGGCAGGAAGTACGTTTAGCAATTCTGGAGAGACAACCTCTTTGCTTATGACAGTCTCTTCTAATCGATGGTCTTTTATTACCTCTTTGGCAGTCACAACAAGTTCCTCCAACTGATTGTCGGGCTCAAGTTTGATTCTGACCGTTGTATCTTTTTTAAGATTGAAAGATAGTTCCTTGTCAGTATAGCTTACGTATGAAGCTATAATTTGGTTTTGTCCTTCTGGCAATGAAAGCACAAAATAACCATATTGGTTGGTTTCTGTGCCTCTTTTCCCGTCTGGAGTCATGATATAGGCTCCGATTAGTGTTTCGCCTGATGATGCGTCAGTCACATATCCAGCGATTGTTTTTGTCTGGCTTGATACGCTTGCCATTGTGCCCATTGCTAATGAACACAATAAGAGTTTAACAATATTCATGTGTTTTAATATCGCATTATTAATTTTATTAACTTTCGTTTATGTAACGATAAGTATTGTTATTTTATTGCATTAATAGCAATAAAAGAATATTCGAATAACCTATAACTTTTACTTCAGTTGTTCGTTATTCTTTATTCCTGGCAATTATATACGAGTTGTCCAACACACGGTTTCCTTTATACGCTCGGCCTACGGCCTCGCGTTGGGGGAGGGGGCAAGGGCGTTCCGCCCTTTGTAATCCTCATTTTGGACAACTGCTATATAATCTCTTTATTTCATTGATGTTTTCCAAAATCTTGGAATCTGGATTCTCTATATTGTCGACGGCAATATTGAAAATCTCAGTTGCGATCGGCTGTAGTCTGACGCCGTCCCACGTCGTCGCCTTATTTTCTTCCGAATGTATGAATTCGACTATTGGTTCATACTTGTCGAAGATGTAGTGGAAACTGAATTGCAACGTGTAGCATCTGATGTACAAACATTTATCTGCGACGTCGTATGACGCTTCGTCTGCCAATCTGCGGTCTGCCACCCATAATGAGAAAAGATAGGTTGCCTGACGTTTGATATGGCTATACTTTACGATCTCTTTGAACGTCTTTTTCTTGGCTGCGGCATTAAGAAGATTCACTGCCGCAAGATTCAAGAAAAACTCGTCCTTGTTTTGAGGATCTTTTCCGAGGATGATATCTAACGTTTTCTGGATAATATCCAGTGTTATTTCTGACATTTGGCAATCTCGATTATCACATCCATTGCGGCTTTCATCGACAACACTGGCACATACTCTGTGTTGGAATGGAAATTGTGTCCGCCGGCAAACAGGTTAGGGCAGGGTAGTCCCATGAATGATAGGCGAGCACCGTCGGTACCTCCACGAATAGGCACAACCACTGGTGTGATATCCAAAGTCTTCATCGCATTAATTGCTCTATCCACAACGTGTGGCACCTTCTCGATCTCCTGCTTCATATTGGCATATTGGTCTCTGATTTCAAGCTCAACCTTGCCGTTCTTATAATGAGCGTTCAATGCGTCTACTACTCGTTGCAAATACTCTTTTCTATCAGCAAAACTCTTTTCGTCGAAGTCGCGTATGATAAGATTGATTACGCCTGATGTTACGGATGATTCCATACCAGTGACGTGGAAAAAACCTTTGTATCCGTCTGTTGTCTCTGGAGTCTCATCCTCAGGCAGCATATTCAAGATGTCGGAAATTAGACGGTTGGCATTCACCATCTTTCCCAATGCGTATCCTGGATGGATATTGTGTCCTGTAATCTTGATTGTTGCGGCTGCTGCGTTGAAATTCTCGTACTCGATCTCTCCAAGTCCTCCACCGTCTAATGTATAAGCGAAATCGGCTCCGAATTTCTCCACGTTGAAATGGTCCGCTCCCTCTCCAATCTCTTCGTCTGGAGTGAAGGCGACGCGGATTTTTCCATGCTTTACTTCCGGATGTTGAATTAAATATTCCGCAGCTGTCACAATTTCTGCGATTCCGGCTTTGTCGTCTGCTCCGAGTAGGGTAGTGCCATCAGACGTGATGATCTCCTCTCCAGCATAATTGCTCAACTCTTTGTACTCTTTTGAAGAAATCTTGATTCCAAGTTTCTCGTTGATGACAAGTGTGTCTCCATCAAATTTTACTACCTGTGGCTTGACATTATCGCCTGATGTTTCTGGACTTGTATCCATGTGGGCGATAAAACCTATTGTAGGAGCATCACAATCACAGTTAGCTGGGATTGTTGCAGTCACAACTGAGTGGCGGCTGATGTGGATGTCTGTAAGTCCAATCTCCTCCAACTCGTTAGCCAATGTCTCTGCAAAATATCCTTGTGATGCTGTAGACGGTGTTGTTCCTGTATTCTCGTCTGACTGCGTGTTAACTTTGACATAGTTGAAGAAGCGTTCAACTAATTTATTTAGATTGTTGTGCATATTATTTAAATTAGAAATGCGGAATGCTAAATGCGAAATTTATTTTCATTCCTCATTTAGCATTCCGCATATAATGTTTTATTTGTCAATCCTGTTTTATCAGCCTTTCTCTAAACTCTCAACTCTAAGCTTTAAGCTATAACCTTAAATCTTCTGAGCGTCTGTAGTCTTGATCCAAGCACGGTGTCCGCCACTTGTCTCAATCTCATACCAGTCTTTAACCTGCTGCTTCACCAAAACCTTTGTTCCTTCGTGAAGTACTAATGCATCTGTTGCTGTGTCCTTTGGAGAACTCTTTGCAGTTACAGATGGTGTAAAGACAATTGCGTATTCGTGAGATGTGATTCTATCTTTTGCACTTTTTGCACAGAAGAAACTTACGATGCAGATTAAAAGAGTTAGGATAGCACTGATGAATCCGATCTTGCGTACTGCTATCACCTTGACGTAAAGGTAAAGTGATGCTCCAACCAAAGTTAGTAGGAAGAATACGATAGACATTTTTGCCCAAGCGTTTGAACTGTATAGATCCACAAAACTGCGTGTCCACTCTGAGATGGCAAGCTGGTCTACTGCTGACTCATCTTTGTCTACAGTCTGTAGCTTAGCTAATTCAAGGTTGCTCTTGATATCCGCGTCGCTAGGATCCAATAGAATTGCTCTTTCATAATTTAGAATTGCTGGTGCAATTTTGCCTGACTTGTAGTAGGCGTTTCCTAAGTTATAATAAAGAGCTGCACTCTCCTGTGTCTTCAAAAGATCCTCATATAGGTTGATGGCTTCGTCAAACTTGTTGTTTGAATATGCTGCGTTTCCATTGATAATTCTGCTATCTGCAGCTGCCCAAGCACTGAATACAGATAGTGACAATATGATGGATAGAACTATGTTTTTCATTGTCTTCATTTCTTTACCTCCTCTTCAATGCTGTTGATTAGAGAAATTGCGTTTTCGTAGATCTCTTTTGGAGACTCCTTGACTGCTGCTGGAGCGAATCGAGCAAATTGACAAGTATCAAGGATAGTAGTGAAGTTTTTGATTGTTTCATCTTTCAATCCCTTCTCCTTCAAGATCTCTTCCATAGCATCTTTGTTCTGTTGTGCCAATGGAATATTGAACTTATCGCCTACAAAACCTGTGATTGCTTTGCCTGTCTCATCGTAGAATGACTTCAAATCCTCCTTATCCAAGAATGCTTTTGCAGTAGACAATCTCTTCAATGCCTGCTTGTTGGCTTTCTTCTTTCTCATCAATGCGACGTTGCTATTCTCTGCTGCCAATTTTCTTAGGAAGAAGTAAGCGATGATGAACAATGCCAACGGGATGATGAACCATAGGTAGAATGCCATAGATCCGAACAAATAGTCATCCTTAGGAGTAGTGTTCATATCCTTTGTGTTGATGAAACGGATGTCGTTTGTTCCGATATACTTGATGCTCTCCTTGTTTGTGAAGTTAGAAACGACAGTCTGGTTGTCTGCTGATTCTGCACCCTTCTCCACATTGATCTTGTACTCAGGAGTCTTTAGAGTCTTATATGATTTGCTCTTTGTATCAAAGTAACTGAATTCTGCCGACGGAATTACATATTCACCTGGGTAACGTGCGATGGCTAGATACTCAATCTCCTTGCTTCCGTTAAGTCCGGCGTCGGATGCCTTAATTTTTGAAGTTACCTTTGGATCGTATAGCTCAAAGTCGGTAGGGAATTTGATCTCAGGATTCTTAGCATACTTTAGATTTCCACTACCATTGATCTTAACCTTGACGTTGATAGCGTCGTTTGTCTTGTATCCATTCTCAGGAGTGATAGATGTGTTCATTGTGAATGAACCTACGGCTCCACTGAAATCAGCAGGCTTGCCGTTCTTTGGCAACTCCTGTACGTTGATCTTAACTGCAGGAATAGTCAAATTCTTCTTTAGTTCTCTAACTGATGAGAACATGTCTCCGAAGAATCCACCGCCTCCTCCTTGTACGCGGACTTGTACAACAGCTGTGATATTTCCTTTTTCCAACTCCTGACTGCCACTCTTCTGTGGAATCAATACACATTGTTTAAGGATATATGTGTTGTAAACTTTACCGTTTACATTCTCTTTGCTCTGACGTGTTGCATCTGGCACCTCAATCTCCTGAGAGATGAATCCTTTGTACTCTGGCAACTTGTATTCGTCAAAACCACGCAATGCAACTCGGTAGTATACCTTTGTTGTGGCAACAAACTGCTCTTGCTCGTATACCTTTGTCTTGGAAACTTCAGTACGGATGAACAAGTCATTGTCGCTGATTTGCATACTATTGCTTGAACTCTGATTTTGCTTTGAGTTCTGATTTGTATTTTCCTCTCCCTTGATTACTTTGATAACCAACGCATTTGAACGTACAATCTTGTCTCCAACAGTTGCTTTTGCTGGGGAAATAGTGAATGAACCTTCCTTGTTTGGAGTCAACACATATGTGTATGTAGTTGAACTTGTTCTTGTCACCTGGCCATTGACGCTCTGGAAACTCTGACTTGTAGATTGCTGAGGTCCATACAAAATGGTGAAGTCGGACAATGATTCAAGTGGTAACTGAACATTGTCTGACTGTGCATTGTTTAGCGTAAATGTTAAGTTGAACTTCTGTCCTACTGCCACAACATTGTCTGCTTTCGCTACGAACGAAACATCACCTGCTGCGAAAACTGACGTAACACAAAATGCTAGAGTCAGTAGTATGGCTAAAATCTTCTTCATTTTTTCCTTTTACTTATTAATGCAAAAATAATCAAAATTCTGGTAATTTACTACCAGTCTTTCTCTATTCTTTTCTTTTTTGCATTCTTCATCTGTTCCTTCATTCTTTCGTCCTGCTTCTCCTTTTCATCTCTTTCCAAGGCTTCTAGCAGCTGACGTGCTGAATTCTGGTCCATATGGTGTTCGCCTTCTTTGGCATCATCTTTCTGATCGTGATTCTCTTGCTCTTTACCATCCTTAGGCGGCTGCTGATCCTGATTCTGCTGTTGCTGTTGTTGGTTTTGCTGATTCTGTTGCTGCTGTTGTTGCTGTTGCAACATCTTCTTGGCATAAGCAAGGTTGTAACGAGTATCTTCATCGTCTGGATTTAGCTTCAAACTCTTTTTATAAGCATCAATACTCTCCTCGTATTTCTTATTCTGAAGATAAGTGTTGCCAATGTTGTGCATGATTGCAGCATTCTCCTCGTTGCTGTTCTTCTCGCTTATGGCCTGCTTATAGTTTTCAATTGCGGAATCAAATTCGTTTCTACGATAGTAGGTGTTACCCATATTGTAGTTGGCAACTTTTGAAGCCACATTCTTGTCCAATGCTTTTCTATATTCGTCTTCAGCACCTTTGAAATCTTTTGCCTTGTATTTGTCGTTTCCTTTGCGGATAAATTCATCCTCAGGATTAGATGCGGCAAATGTTGGCACAGTGATTAGTGTAACTATTGTAGACGCTAACAATTTATTTATCATAGTCTTGTTCATGGTCAATTAATTAGATAGTTCTAAAATAGTTTGAATTTTGAAAGGAACTTATTCTTTTTCTCTTTGATGAAAATTTCAAGCAAAAGAATCACAAACACTATCCATGCGATAACTTGGAACTGCTCATCAAAATCTGTGTAGACTTTGCTCTCCACATCTCCTTTTGCTGATTTATCAAGCTCAGTCTGGATATATTTCAATGCATTGTTTGTGTTGTCGGCTCTGACATACATTCCACCACCAGCTGCGGCAATCTCTGCTGCCATCTGCTCGTTTAACTTTGTGATGACTGTCTGTCCATCTACGTCTTTTCTGAAACTTCCATGTCCGTCTGGGATAGGAGCACCCTCTGGTTTACCGATACCGATAACATGCACCTGGATTCCACTCTCGTATGCTGCTTTTGCCTGCTCAACAGCATCGTCTTCGTGGTTCTCTCCATCTGTGATTACAATGATGGCTTTTCCTACGTTAGTCTTGCTGCTGAAACCGTTGACTGCCATCTTGATTGCTGCACCAATCGCAGTACCCTGAGTAGGGATGACTCCTGTGCTTATATTGGATGCGTACATCTTGGCTGCACTATAGTCGCTTGTCATTGGCAACTGAGTGAATGCCTGTCCGGCAAAGACGATGAGTCCAAGTTTGTCATTTTCCATTCCGTCGACAAACTTATAGATCATCTGCTTTGATTTCTGCAGACGGCTTGGCTTAATGTCCTCACAAAGCATGGAGTTGGAAACGTCCATCGCAATCATTACCTCAACACCTTTTCTCTTCACCATCTCAAGTTTGGATCCGAATTGAGGGCGTGCTGCGACGAAGATGGCTCCTGCAAGCGCAATTAAAAACAGGGCACATTTGAAGTAATATCTCCAAGATGTGTAGCCTGGCATGAATTGCTTTAGAATCTGAAAGTTTCCGAATTTCTTCAGATTTCTGCTTCTGCGGTACATTGCGTAGCCGAAAATTGTGGCCATCGGTATCAATGCGAAAAGCAGATATAGATATTCTGAATTTGCAAATCTAAACATACTCTTTACTCTTTCTGTTATGAGTTGTGGCTTTTATGGGTTGTGACGCACTACCAAATAGCGTACTAAAAATTCAAGAAGCATAACGCCAAGTAGCGCAAGTGCGAATGGCAAATACTCCTCATTCTTTTTGCTATATTCTTGCACACTGATCTTTGTCTTCTCAAGTTGATCAATCTCTTCGTAGATTGCCTTCAAAGATTTGTTGTCTGTTGCACGGAAATACTTTCCATCTGTGTTGGCCGAGATTGACTTAAGTGTTCCCTCATCAATGTCAACTGGCACCATCTGACGCTGTACTCCAAACGCTGTCTGGAAAGGGTAGGGTGCCATACCTTTTGTTCCAACTCCAATGGTGTAGACGCGAATGCCGAATGATTTTGCAAGCTCACTCGCCATTGATGGGTCAATCTCACCTGTGTTGTTAGAACCGTCGGTAAGTAGGATAATCACCTTTGATTTTGCCTGACTGTCCTTCAATCTGTTTACGGCAGAAGCCAAACCAAGTCCGATTGCTGTACCGTTTGCTTGGATCATCTGCTCGTTGATTACACTGAAAAGCTGAGACAATGCAGCTTTGTCAGTTGTCAACGGACACTGTGTAAAACTCTCTCCAGAGAATACTACAAGACCGATGTTGTCGTTTGGACGACTGTTGACAAATTCTGCACTGATGCTCTTTGCTGCCTCAAGTCTGTTTGGCTTCAAATCTTCAGCCAACATTGATCCTGAAATATCAAGTGACATCATGATGTCGATACCTTCTACGTTCTGGTCTGACCAAGTCTCATTGCTCTGAGGACGTGCCAGAATGACGCAAAGTAATCCTAACGCCATCATTCTTAATACGAATGGTAGGTGAAGAATATAGTATCTCAAACTTTTGGGAGCCTGCTTGAATGGGTTTGTTGTCGAAACCTGCAAGTTTGCAACTAATTTGTTTCGACGCCATATATACCATGCCGTTATCGGAATGATTAGCAGTGCCAAATATAAATATTGTGGTGATTCAAATGTAAACATAAGTCGTTATACTAAATGTTATTTGAATTGCTGTTTTCTGGCAATTGAGCAGACTCTTTTTTTGCCTTTTTGCCTTGAACTGGCTCAGTGATAACAGGTTTTGTTCTGCTTACTATTAGGTAAGCATTAGCAAGACTTGTTTCGCAATCTTCCTCTGTAGGGATAGCTTTTGCAAACTTGGCCATATCTGCTTTACTGAGGATGTTCTTCAACTCTGGGATAATTGGCATCGCATCTGTATTGTATCTCAATTCATCTAGAATCTCATCTGACGTCATTTCCATAGCGTTGATGTTGAATCTGCCACAGAAATACTCTCTTAGAGTATCAGTAACGTCGGTATAGTATTCCTTGATACGGTTTTGATCTCTCCAAATGCGTTTTGCTTTTATCTCATCAAGTTTGTTTGTAGCAACAACGTCGATCGGCAATACGATTTCTGGCTCTTCAGGAATTGCAAGCCCCTCCTTCTCTGCTTTCTTCTTTGCAAGATATTTTTGGATATAAGGCCAACCGTATTTCCATGCCAAGAATCCGATTACGGCAATCAACAGAATGATAAGTAGGATAGTGAAAAATTTTGCCCAGTCAAAACCAAGTGTCATGATGTCTTTGATATCTCTGACACTTGTAGAGTCTGGTTGTCCTGCTTCATCTAGTTTGATTTCAATGTCGTTGTTTACTTCCAATGCCATAGCATTAGTAGATACAGTTTCTCCACTTCTAATATTGACATATTTGAATGGAGGAATGATACAACTTCCTGAATCAAACGATGTTATGATCACATCCTGCTTGATTTCAAGTGAGCCTCCCAAGTCTGTAGTGTCGGCCTGCTTTAATTTCACCACGTCGACTTTACCTGTGGAGTCTTTCTCCACCTGTAGCTCGAAGTCCTGATCCTTTGGCTGGGTCAGTGTCAAGTGAACGGCTGTCTGACGGCCGATTCCGATATGGGCTGAATCCATCTTTGCTGTGAGACTTGCTGCGTTTGCTGCAAGACTACCGCATAAGAAAAATACTGTGGCTATACTATGAAATTTCATGAATTACAATGTTTTATGCTCTCTGCTTGAATAGCTTCATTAGCGACTTGACATAGTCGTCTGTCGTTGCGATTGAGATATAATCCACTCCGCTCTTTGCAAAACGTTGTGCGAGCAATTCGTCTTTCTCTCTGACATACTGTTCGTAGATTCTACGTGTAGACGCACTTGATGTGTCAACCCACATGTCTTCGTTGGTCTCCGCATCTTTTACTTTCATAAGTCCTACGTCTGGCAACTCTTTTTCTCTTGGATCATAGATCTGCAATGCTGCCAAATCGTGCTTTTTGCTCGCGATAAGTAGTGAGTCTGAATAGTCGTTGTCGTCGATAAAGTCTGAAATCAAGAATGCCGAACAACGCTTCTTTACCATATTGGTGAAGTATTTGAGTGCAAAATCAATGTTCGTCTTTCTACTTGTAGGCTCGAAACTTAGCAATTCTCTGATGATATAGAGAATATGTTTCTTTCCTTTCTGAGGTGGAATATACTTTTCGATTTTGTCAGAGAAGAAGATGACACCGATCTTATCGTTGTTGTTTGCTGCAGAGAAGGCGATTGTCGCAGCCACCTCTGTCAAATACTCTCTCTTTGTCTGTACTGCAGTACCGAAGTCGTCACTGCCTGAAACGTCGACAAGGAGCATCAGAGTCATTTCTCGTTCCTCTTCAAACACTTTGATAAATGGCTTTGAATAGCGTGCGGTGACATTCCAGTCGATGCTTCTCACGTCGTCGCCAGGCTGGTATTCACGAACTTCTGCGAACTGCATACCACGACCTTTGAACGCAGTGTGGTACTCTCCAGCAAATATGTTGTTGGAGAGGCCTCGCGTCTTTATCTCTATCTTGCGTACTTTCTTTAAAAGTTCGCTGGTGTCTACCTTTTTGTTATCTTCCATCACCAAATATCTTTAGACGGTAAATTAAGGCACCTCTACTGCATTGATGATCTCGTTGATGATGTCATCAGTGTTCATATTGTTTGCCTCTGCCTCGTAAGTCAAACCGATACGGTGGCGAAGAATATCGTGGGCTACAGCTCTCACGTCTTCTGGCAATACGTATCCTCTACGCTTTACGAATGCATATGCTCTTGCTGCCTTTGCGAGTGAGATAGATGCACGTGGAGATCCTCCGAATGCGATCATATCCTTCAAATTGTCAAGACCGTACTCTCCTGGGAAACGAGTTGCAAATACGATTTCTGTGATGTACTTCTGGATCTTCTCATCCATGTATACGTCGTGAACAACCTTTCTTGCCTCGATGATATCCTCTGGCTTAAGTAGGGCAGTGACTGTCTTTGGCTCACGCTTCAACTGTGCCTGGATGATACGCATCTCCTCTTCTCTCTTTGGATATGTAATGATCACCTTGAACATGAAACGGTCCATCTGTGCCTCTGGCAAAGGATATGTACCTTCCTGTTCAACTGGGTTCTGAGTTGCCATAACCAAGAATGGAGAAGGCAATTTGAATGTTGTCTCACCGATTGTTACCTGACGCTCCTGCATTCCCTCAAGCAATGCTGACTGTACCTTTGCTGGAGCACGGTTGATCTCATCTGCCAATACGAAGTTAGCGAAGATTGGTCCTTTCTTGATTGTGAACTCTTCGTTCTTCTGGCTATAGATCTGTGTACCCAATACATCGGCTGGCAACAAATCCGGAGTAAACTGGATTCTGCTGTATTTAGCTGAAATAAGTTGGGCAAGGGTAGTGATTGACGCTGTCTTTGCCAATCCTGGTACACCTTCAAGCAACACGTGTCCGTCTGCCAAAAGTGCTATGATCAAAATCTCCTTTAGATGCTTCTGTCCTTCAATGATTGTGTCCATTCCAGAAAGAAGGTTGTCAACGAAAGCACTCTGTCTTTCTATTCTTTCATTCAAACGGCTGAAATCTGGATTACCGCTTTCAATTAATTCACTCATTGTATCTTTGTTTTTTACGTTTTCTTATTTCATTGCTGTTATACCTATATAACGTAGATCTCAATAAAATATTGTGTTTCTTTTGTTAAAAATGGTATTTCAGCGTTATTTTAATTTCAAAAGGAGACGCGATTGCTGCGTCTCCATTTGTTTATTTCACGAACTTGTGCTGTATCTCTTTGGCTGTGAGAATACTATGCTCAGAATCTGGATTCACAAATCTCTTGTTGTCAAGCATCGGTACTTTAATTTTTGTGCCGGCCTTGATGTTGTTTGGATTTTTGATTACATCCTTGTTATATAGATAGATGTATATCCAGAAATCTTTTGCTCCATAATGACGTAGAGAAACAAGTGTTAGACGACTTGCATTACCCAATTTTTCTTCAATTGGGTCGCCTTTGTCCATGATGTCCATTTCTGGATGTTTAGTTTTCATATAGCTTATGAAATCATCCTTGAACTTAGTCGTCTCGTTTGCAACTGGTTTTGCTGCAGGCTTGACCTTCTCTTCTACGACTTCTGTCTCATTTGCTTCTGCTTCTTTTTCTATTTTCTCAACTAGGTCGTTTGTAGCTTCCGCATTTGTTTCTGTCTTTTCTGCAATGATCTGTTCTTCAATAGCTTTTGTCTCTTCTAAATCAACTGGGTCAACCTTGATCTCTGTCTTGACAGGTTCTTTGCCAGTCAACTTGTCACGCATCTTTGTGACGATGTTAGGGTCTGACATCCATGCTACCAAACCTACTACTGCCAAAATCAACAAGAATAATATGATTGCTATTCCTAGTCTTTTACCGTGGCATTTTTCATTCTCATCTTCGTCATTTTCTTTGTTTGGTAAATCATGACGTTTGAATGTAGATGCATAGGCTGCTGTCTCTGCAGGTGTGGTGTCTATGTTCTCATCTTCATCTGCGTTCGGATCTTCTTCTTCTTTTTCCTCAGACTCATCCACCTCGTTCTCTTCTGATGTAGAGACCGGTTCGGCTTTTGTCTCCTCAACCACAGGCTCAGCTTTTGTCTCCTCAACCACAGGCTCGGCTTTTGTCTCCTCAACGATAGGCTCGGCTTTTGTCTCCTCAACGATAGGCTCGGCTTTTGTCTCCTCAACAACTGGCTCAGCTTTTGTCTCCTCAACAACTGGCTCAGCTTTTGTCTCCTCAACAACTGGCTCTGTCTTAAGCTCCTCAGCCACTGTTTCAGACGGCATTGTCTGACTCATAGCTGCTGCAGTGATTACCTCAGACTCAGCTGCAGTCTCTTCCTCTTCTTCGCTTTCAGGAGCATCAACCTCTCCTTCTGGTGCAAGCACATAAGTAGGCTCAAAATGAGCGTATGGCTTGTTTAGTGTCTCTGCTAATGATGAATCTGGCGTGAAAGAAATTTTATTGTGTGCAGGAATGATTGTGTTTTCTCCTGTATTGACATCTTTACTCTTTCTCGCATCAACTGTAACGACTTTGAATGTGCCTAGTCCTTTAATTTTTACATTTCCTTCTGCCTTTAGCCCTTCGCTAATCTGAGCAAAAAAGATACGCAAAAAGTCTTCCCAACCTTTTTTGTTGATCAGGCTTACGTTTGTGCTCAATAGCTGGGATAGCTCGGAAATTGTGATTTTTTTATTCATTGTTATCCTTCTGTATTGAATCCTTTAAAATATCACTTGGCTTAAATCCACAAACCAATTTTGGCGCTGTCATGATGCGCTGCTTTGTAGTAGGGTTGTAGGAAATTCTTCCATCTTTCTTGCGTAGGTCGAATGAACCGAAACCAGATATCATGATTGTGTCATTGCCTTCCAACACCTTTGCCATTGTGGCAACTGTGTCGTCAATCATGCTCTCAATCTGCTGTGCCTTCATACCTGTTTTCTCAGATAGAGCGGCTACCAAATCTTTGTGTTTCATAGTTGTTTTTCATAAGTGGCATTATTGCCAATTGCAAATATATCAAAAAATATTAGCAATGAAAAACAAGAAATATTAAAAATGGTTAAGGATTGATTTTTTCCGATGAAATGGTGTTTTTGTTGAGAGTGTAGAGCTTAGAACTGAGAGAAATTAGCTTAGAGAAAAAAAGGAAGACGACGGAATTAACCATCGTCTTCCTTTAAGCTCTAAACTCTAAACTATTATCTCGGATTATTAGTGTTGATGTTCTGAAGTACCATCTCAAGTGTGTCAAGGTCGTTGATGTAGACCTCTCTTGGTTTGCTTCCTACTTGTGGCCCAACAATTCCAGCTACCTCAAGTTGATCCATCAATCGTCCTGAACGGTTGTAACCCAAACTGAATTTTCTCTGCAACATTGATGTTGAGCCTTGACCTGAGCCTACAATCAATCGTGCTGCTTCCTCGAAGAATGGATCTCTGTTGCGTAGATCGATGCCACTCTTGTCTGATCCTTCTGTGTCAACGTTTGGATCCACGTATTCTGGCAATTCAAATGGCTCAATGTATCCTTCTTGATTTTGGATGTATTCGTTGATTGCCTCTACCTCTGGAGTGTCGACAAACGCACACTGCACTCGTTCAAGATTTCCATTTGATAGAATCAACATATCTCCACGTCCAATCAATGTCTCTGCTCCTGTGCAGTCAAGGATGGTCTTTGAGTCGATTGCCTGTGCTGTCTTACATGCGAAACGGACAGGGAAGTTTGATTTGATCAAACCTGTAATAACGTTTACTGATGGTCGCTGTGTCGCAAGGATCACATGGATTCCGATCGCACGTGCTTTCTGAGCAAGTCGTGCTACTGGTGTCTCAATGTCTTTTCCTACCTGCATTATTAGGTCGGCAAACTCATCGATGATGACTACGATGTATGGCAAGAACTGGTGCCCATTATCTGGATTCAAACGTCGCTCTTTGAATTTATCGTTGTATTCGATGATGTTTCTTACCTTGGCTTTCTTCAACAATTCGTAGCGGTTTTCCATCTCTACGCAAAGACTGTTCATTGCTGCTACTACTTTTGTTACGTCGGTGATGATTGCTTCGTCTTCTCCTGGCATCTTAGCTAGATAATGCTTAAGTAGGGGAGCGTACATTGAGAACTCAACTGTCTTTGGGTCAACAAGAACAAGTTTTAGTTCCGACGGATGTTTCTTATACAACAGTGACATCAACACTGCGTTCAACGCTACTGATTTACCTTGTCCTGTTGCTCCGGCACAGATTACGTGTGGACACTTGGCAAGGTCGATCATATAGTTGTTGTTGGTGATTGTTTTACCAAGAATGATTGGCAACTCCATTGTGTTGGTCTGGTATTTCTTGCTTGCCACCATGTCGTGCATTGGCACAATCAACTTTTTCTTGTTTGGCACCTCAATGCCGATTGTTCCCTTACCTGGAATCGGAGCGATGATACGCACTCCTTCTGCCTTCAAGCTCATGGCGATATCCTTATTCAAACTCTGAACTTTTGAAATTCGGATTCCTGGTGCCAACGTGATTTCATATAGAGTGACTGTTGGACCAAGCTGAGCTTCAATACTTGTAACTTCTACACCGAATGTGCGAAGTGCATTGATGATCAACTCTTGATTTTCCTTTAACTCATCCTCGTTAGCTTCGATCTTATTGTTAGGATATTCCTTCAACAACTCAATAGGAGGGAATTGGTAATGTGGCAAATCTAGTCTTGGATCGATTGGCTCCAATTGTGCAGAATTCTCTTCCTCAAATACCGAGACTTGCATCTCCTGATTTTCTGGAGACGGTGTTTGCTCAGTTACCGATGCTGCTTGTTGTGCAGATTCCGGTTCATGCTCGAATGGAAGGTCATCGTCGTCGTTGATTTTTACGGTCATTCCACCATTATTCGCTTCTGGCTTTTCCTCAGGTATTTCGACAGGTTCTGCCTCTACTTTTTCAACCGGTTTTACTTCCGGTTCTGCCTCTTTATTAGTTTCGATGGTAGGCTTTTCTTCTTCCTTATTATCTTCTACAGGAGCAGACTGATCCTCTTTGTTAGGAGTATCTGCCTTTTCTTCTTCATTGGCTTCCGAAGATGTAGAATTGGAGTCCTTGTTTTCACTATTCGCTGTTGTGCTGTCTTCTTTTGCATCTTTAGCGTTTGCCGCTTCTTCTTGCTTCTTATTAAAGAAGTTTTGAACTTTCTCAATTGCATTTGGATACATTAATGAGATGAACATCATAAGTGTTGCGAGCAGTACGAGTGAGGTTCCAAACACTCCAATATATGTGTTTAAGAAATCGGCGGCATTTTGTCCATGAAGACCACCCCAATAGATAGAACTGTTGTTAGAAAATGGAGTGCAGACAAGTCCGAAGAATAGTGACAACCACAACATCCAGAATAGGTTGCTGCCGATGATTCTGGTAAGGTTGATATTGAATGATGTTAGGATTTTCCAACCAATGCAGATAAGTATAATGATAATACATGCCGAAGAAACTCCGAATGTTTTGTTCACTAAAAAATCGGCAATCACGGCTCCGGAGAATCCAGAGACGTTTTCTGCTCCATCTTCTGCTATCTGAGTAGGGGATACTCCAGCCTCGATCAAACTTGCATCTGTTGAACTAGAAAAAAAGAAGTTTATGAATGCAACGGACACAAATAGACATAGTAATATCAAGAATATGCCGATACACCTCTTTGTGGTGCTGTTAGAAACACTATTTTTGATGCGTGTCTTAAGTTTGGAGATAAAAGATTCTTTCTTTTCTCCTACTTCAGGTTCTTTTTTGCTCGTCATGTTAAAATAAGTATCTTTGATAAGTTCTACAAAAATAGAAAAAAAATGTATTAATTCATAATAAGGAATGGCAATTATATACGTGTTGTCCAAACACGCTTATTTATTAGACGCTCGTCCTTCGGCTTGCGTTGGAGAGTGGGGTTAGGGTCCAAATAATAAAAAACTGGCCCTTAACAATCCTCAATTTGGACAACAGCTATATAATCTCCTAAAGAATTTGTAATTCGTCTCTTTACAATTGTTTGTTTTTGACAACTCGAAGATTTAGGCATCAATCTTTTAAGGCAGGAGAGAATAGGCCAGACTCTTTAAAATCAACAGTTAAATGTTGTTTCATGCCAATATTGCTTATGATTGGCTGCAGTGTTTTTTCTGTGTTTCGTTTGGCTAAGTTGTTGATTTCTATAGAAGGAATGTTTTCTTTGACATCCTCAATGCCTTGTTGAATAAATCTCTCACGTTCTTGTTCTGTGATTTTCGATCTGAACCATGATACACTCTCTCGTTCCCATTCGTGATCAATCTTTGTACTATAGATTTCAAGCTTTGGCGACGGTAGGGTGATGTTGATTCTAGAACTGTCAACAGTGATGTCGTCTTTGATTACATAATTAAGGTCTACAAAAACTTTCATCTTAACTTCAATAGGAATCATAAGTTTCCTCTCTCCAGGTATAGGTATTTTGTGGCCTGCAATGTTAAGAATGCTGCTATCGTTGAACGATACTATCTTAAGCATCGTATATTCAGCCACTTCTAATTTAGAACAATGGTGAACTCTTTCTACGAGTTCACCAAGTTCATTATATTTTTTATCGCTATCGACGCTTGAATTTTCATTGCCACTGCATGCGATAAGCAGAAGTATGAGTAACGTCGACAGAAATAATCTCATCTTATTTGATTAGGCCTAACTTCTTCATCTCTGCCAAAAGCAAAGCCTTGTTGCTGTCAGCCATCTTGCATAGAGGTAGACGGTACTCTTCTCTCATCATTCCCATTGCTGCCAAAGCTGCCTTTACTGGGATTGGATTGCTCTCTACAAATAGAAGATCCATCAAACGACGGTATTTGTAGTGGATTTCACGTGCCTCTGCAGCTTTACCTGCGATAGACAACTCCATCATTTTTGCAAATTCTTTAGGAATTACGTTGCAAGCTACTGAGATACATCCGTCTGCTCCTAATAAGTTGGAAACCATAGATGTACCGTCGTCTCCAGAATAAATTTTGAATCCTTTCTTTCTGCCGTCAACAAGTTCCTCGATGACTCCGATGTTTCCACTTGCCTCCTTGATTCCGACGATGTTTTCAAAGTCGTTGGCTAGACGGAATACAGTTGCAGGCTTGATTGCCGAACCTGTACGTCCTGGCACATTATAAAGGATGATAGGAATATTTACATTTTTGGCAAGCTCTGCAAAGTGAAGATACATACCCTCTGCTGTAGGCTTATTGTAGTATGGTCCAACACACAAAACAGCATCAACACCTGATGATGCGGCGTTCTTAGTGTAGCTGATGCAAGATGCTGTGCTGTTGCTACCTGTTCCGGCAATTACAGTCATCTTTCCACCGATACGCTTCATTGTGTGCTCGAACATCTGAGCGTCTTCTTTCTCGCTCAATGTTGGAGTCTCACCTGTTGTTCCACACACTACGACACCTGATGTGCCATTCTCCAAATGAAAGTCCAATAACGCGTCATACGATGCGTAATCGATTGATCCGTCGGCATTAAACGGCGTAACCAATGCTGCGATTGAACCTTGTAACGTAAATGTATCCATTGTTTCTTGTTTTCTTCAAAGTAGTAATGATGCAAAAGTAATAAACTTTTACTAATGATTTTGCATTTAGTAATAGAAATATCCGAAGATTCCACTTAGAATAATCAGATATATTGGATTGATCTTGAAAAAGAATGTGGCTACGAATACAATAGCGCAAACAATTGCACTCTCGAATCCAATGAAATTCTCTTTGTTTATTGCTATCATTCCATTTTCGACATTAAACATCATCAACATTCCGGCTGAGAATATCAATCCAACTACGATTGGGTTGAGCGACGATAATAATCTCTTGACGTAGCGATTCTCCTTATTCTTGAAAAGCCATGTGATTACCAATGCCATTAAAAGTATTGTAGGCAAACATAATGCGAATGTTGTGAATAAAGCACCAAATAATCCACCTTGATTATAGCCGATGTATGTGGCACAGTTGATGGAAATTGGACCTGGTGTCATCTGCGACAAAGCTAGGATATCTGCAAATTCGCTGTTTGTCATCCAGTTGTTCTTGTCGACTACATCAAACTGAATCATCGATATCATTCCGTATCCACCACCAAAACCGAATAGTCCGATTTTGAAGAAACTCCAGAATAGCTTCAAATATAATATGATATCCATTTCTTCAAATCTTTAATCGTTTTCCTTCTTTGTCGAGATAAACTCTTCAGCTTTCTTCTCGTTTTCATCATCGTCATCGTTTTCGTTAGCGTCAACGTCAACGTTAACGTCTTTAAACTTCCAATATTCCCAACCTAATGCACATGCGATTGTTGCCATTATGATGTAGACGGGGGACATTTTAAGAAAGACGACCGCTGCAGCCACCAAAATTGGAATTGGCAGATATTTCAACGATAGCTTTGTCTTGATGAACATTCTTACTGATGGGGCAAGGATTAGCGCCACTACGCAAGGGCGGATGCCAGCGAACACTCTCATCACTATTTCGTTTTCTCTAAACTCCTGGAAACATGTGCTGATGGCTCCTATAATCACCAACGATGGAATCACTGCTCCGAGAAATGATACCGCTGCTCCTGCTTTCCCTGCAATTCTATAGCCGACATAAAGGGCTGTGTTGACAGCAAAAACTCCTGGAAGAGACTGCACAATGGTAATCATCTTCCAAAACTCATCCTCTTCAATCCATTTTTTCTGTCTCACTACCGCTTGCTCCACGAGGGCAAGCATGGCATATCCACCTCCAAGGGTGAAACTTCCTATCTTTAGGAAAGTTGTGAGTAAGTCGAAATATAGTCTCACTTTTTTTCGTTTTCGTTATCGTTTTCGTTATCGTCAACGTTAATTACAATAGCACGTCTAGTTCTGGGCATGACGCTGCTAACTTTCCGTTGATCACGCAAACTGATTCAACCTTTGCTTTTGCACATAACGCATTGTCTGAAAGTCGGTAGATGTCCTGATAGAATACGTATTTGATACCTTCTTTCTCAACGTAGAGTTTGCAGACGAATTCGTCTCCGCTCTTCAACGATTTTTTGTAGTCGATGCTGATTCTTGCCACCACTGCGTCGATGCCTTTGTTGTGTAGCTCTGCGAAACTGATGTTGCGAGAAAGAAGGAATTCATGACGTGCATGTTCAGTATAATGTTGATAATTAGCATTATTTACGATTCCCTGTAGGTCGCACTCATAGTCGCGTACCTTAAACTTCTCCTCAAATATGTATTCTTTCTTTACTATTGCCATAGTTGTATAGTTTTTCAATTTTATCAACTCTTTTTCCAGAACACTGGTGTCAAGATGAACAACACAGTGAATATTTCAAGTCGGCCGATGAGCATAAGCACACCCATAAACCATTTGATGAAATCATCCTGATATGCAAACACTCCGTTTGTTTGTGATGCTAATCCTGGTCCGACGTTGCTCAAACAAGAGATTGCCATACCTGCTGATTCTGTGAACTCGTTACCAAACAACATGAAGACGATGATGCTCACCATACATGTGCCAGCGAAGATTACGACGTAAGCAAGAATGTTGGTGATGACATTTTCTGGCACCACTTTTCTGTTTAACTTTACAGGTATGATAGCTTGTGGATGTAGCAGACGTTTGAATTCTAAGTAACTGTTTTTCACCAACAACAATACTCTCATTATTTTGATTCCACCACTTGCACTACCTGCGCTACCACCGACAATCATACATAGAAATAGCACACCCCATATGAATGGATGCCATTGGCTGATATCTGTATAGACGAACCCAGTACCTGATACCATTGCCGTCGACTCGAAAAGGGCGGTACGGAATGTGTCTTCTGTATTAAGATGGACGTTGCGATTTGTGTATATCAAACTGCCAAATACCAATATTGTCATCACAATATTGAGTATCATATATATTTTGAACTCTTCACTGTTCTTAGCTCGAGAGAAATCTCCCTTCATAAGTGTAAATGTCACCATGAAATTGACTCCTGCCAGTACCATGTAGAAACATACGAAATATTCCAAAAGTGGAGAGTGCCAAAATAGTATGCCGTCATTTTTCGTTGAGAATCCGCCTGTAGAGATGGTGGTCATGGCATGGCAGACTGAATCAAAAATATCCATACCTCCTATGCAGAATAGAATGACTTCTGAAATGGTGATAACAATATATGTGCCGTAAAGCATTTGTGCTGTTTGCATCACACGTGGAGTCAACTTATCTTTCGTTGGACCAGTTACTTCGGCAGAATATAACTGCATTCCTCCAATTCCCAAGAATGGTAGGATAGCAAGTGACAATACGATAATTCCCATGCCGCCAACCCATTGAGTTGATGAACGCCATAATGATATTCCATGAGGGAGGAATTCGACGTCGGTGAAAATGGTTGCTCCTGTAGTAGAGAATCCAGAGATTGTCTCGAAATATGCGTCGGTGAATGAATCTGTATAGCCACCGATGTAGTAGGGTAGGGCTCCGAATAATGAGAATACCACCCAAACAAGTGATACGATAAGGTAGCCCTCGCGTTTGCCTAATTTGATATCTGTCTCACCTCTCTTTTTACGAGTGAGTGATATACTGTGGATTCCGATAGCTCCAGTAATAACAGTAGTGATGGTAAGAGGAAGAATGTCACTCTCTCCATAGCATATAGACACGATTAGACATATTAGCATGAAGAATGCTTCGAATGCTAATAGTGCACCGAGTGTTAAGACTACTGCTTTTTTATCGATTAGTGATTTCTTCATCTTAGTTGAATAGTTCGCCTACTCGTTTGATACTTGATTTCAAGCAGAACACAACCACCTTGTCGCCTGGAAAAATCTCTGACATACCGTTGACGATGAAACTCTCACCGTTTCTGATTACACCACCGATGAATATGTTGTGAGGAAGTTTAAGGTCTTTCACGAAACCTTTGGTGATTTGTGAACCCTCTTTTGCAGTCAACTCTACGATTTCCGCATCAGCATAGCTCATACGCTTTATTTTGCGGATATCTGAACTTAGTGATAGACGGTAGATATATGTGGCGGCGATCTCCATCTTGTTGATGATTACGCCGATATCCATTCGTTCTGCCAATGGAATATAGTCTACATTCTCAACCTCAGCCACGATTTTCTGCACACCGTGTCGACGTGCGGCTAGGCAGGCAAGAATATTTGCTTCAGAGTTATCTGTCAACGCTACGAAAGCATCCGCGTCGTCGATATTCTCTTCCTTAAGTAGCTCGATATCAGTAGCGTCGCCCTGCAATACAAGTGCATCACCGATTTCTTGCTCCACAAGTTTTCTGACCTTCTTCTCGTCTTTCTCAAACATCTTTATGTTGATGCCACCGAGTTGCTTAACAGTCTTGACTGCGATTTTACCACCACCCATGACGATCATATCCTTCACAGTGTAAAGAGTTTTACCTGCCTGTTTACGGACATCATCTATATAGTCTGGAGTTGTGATGAAATAGACCAAGTCGTCAGGAAGAATTTCAGTGTAACCGCCTGGGATGATGGTCTCCTCCTCACGTTTGATAGTTACAATACGGTAGTTCTGGCTTCCTTTCAAATCCATCAATCGTTTGTTGGCGATTGGCGCGTTGTTTCTGACTTTCACACCAAGCACGAGAAGCTTGCCTCCGTTGAAGTCGATCCATTGTCTTACCCAACTTTGGCGAATTGATTGTGCGATCTCCTCTGCAGCCAAAAGCTCGGGATAGATGAGCTTCTCCACACCAAGTTTGGCAAGAATGGCACGGTTTTCTTGCTCCATCAAGTCTTCGCTGTCCACACGGGCAACGGTCTTCTTAGCACCAAGTTCATGGGCAAAGATGCAGGCATTAAGGTTTTGACTCTCATTTTTAGTGACTCCGACAAACAAGTCAGCCTCGCTCACACCTGCGTTACGAAGGATTGTAAGAGAGGTAGCCGAACCTTCAAGCACACTCAAGTCGTAGGAATTTTCCAAACTCCTAAGTCTCTGTGGATCATCGTCGATAAGGGTGATGTCGTGATTCTCTCTTGAGAATAGTTTAGCCAAATGACCTCCCACAGCACCTGCACCTGCAATTACAATTTTCATTCTTCGTTTGTTATGTTAACTGGTACAAAGATAATGCTTTTTTATGATTTATAGCAGATTTTTGATAATCTTAAGGCAATGCTGGTTTGAAATATAAAATAAAAGAGACGCGATGATCTCGCGTCTCTACATGTTTAATCAACTGATAATCTTAGTTTTCCGTTTATGTCGAGGCTGATTTTAAGTCCGACGGGAGTGATTTGTATTCGTTCTACATCAATATCGTCAAGCCTACCATTGATTTTGACGTCTGGGAAGACTTCTGTGTCGAAGATTGAATTGCGTCCAAATTCTTTGATCATCTCAAATTCAGTACGGAGAGGAAGCTCGAATTCGTTTTCTAACTTCTCTTTCAACTTCTTTTTATAGAACAAGTTGACAATCTTAGCCAAGACATTTTTTGTATCCAATTTATAGTCTACATCTTTGACTTTGATTGATACGCTCTCTTTATCAAAGTATGGTACACTCTCGAGATAGATCTTGCCGTTAATGAATCCAGCTACGCCAAGACCAATCACAAGTTTGTCTTTCTTTCCGTAGAAGAAAATAGTGTCGACGGAAATTGAATGACGGCCTTCACCGAATGTCGTGCCTTTCAACAAATCCATTGCTACAGAATCCATTAGCGGATAAGGAAGGTCTGTTAATACCCCCAAATCGATAGTATCCATACAGGTATTATACATCTTTAATGGAGGCAATGATGTTTTCTTTCTTGATCCAGGATTCTGTTTTCCTACAAACAAATCAAGCTTAGTTTTTATGCCCAACGTTGTTGTGAGTTTCCCAAGATCACCAAGCAAAGGCGTGCAATACACGTTTTCTGGAGACGCTACAATCCATAACGTATAGCCGGAAGCTTCGGTTGATATTGGTTCTTGCAATGATGTCCATATCTCAGACATATAGTCAGCAAGAGGAATCTGCTCGTTGAGAGTTTTGTCTATCTCCTTATTGAAATCACTCCTGTAGCTTGCAATCAAGTTGTCTGCAAGGAATGCGATTGACATATTCATTCCAAGAATCTTGATTGTTGGTTTTGATAGCCAACGATAGTCAAGAATTGTAGTTTTAGTGACTAATTTCCAATCCTTTGAGAAGTTGATAGTAGTTTGGAAATCAATCTCAATTTCTGCGTTAAGTTCTTTATCAGTAGTTGTGATGCCGATGTCAAAACGCTTTTCTGCCCAGATCTTTACAGGAATTGTATAGAATAAAGTATCAGCCTGGTACTTAAGTTTGATGTTTCTGGTTTTCCAAGCCTTTAATTTTAAGCCGTCATCTTCGATGATAGAGTCATTATATATGAGACCATCGAAAGCCTCATTTAAGCGACGTTCAATCAATGGAATGTTGATCGACATTGGAATATGGATGGTAGAGGTACGAGGAATGTAATAGAATTTGTCGTAAACCTCTTCCGGAGCTTCGATTGCATTTGAGTCGATCTCAAGACTATCTACTTTTATAGAAAGCAACGTGTCGAGTGGGAGATCGTTAATGTCGTCGACGATCTCTTTTCTTGCATATGCCAATTGCAATATGCTGAATAATAAAACTATAATCGATGAAAATCTTCGCATAGTTATTTCAATTTACCCTCTTTTTCAAGTTGTTTTGCCTCATTCCAGATGGCATTCATATCGTCGAGCGACATTGTTTTCAAGTCTATTCCCTTCTTTATTGTCTTCTCTTCAAGGTAGTTGAATCGACGGATGAATTTAGCGTTTGTGCTTTCCAATGCGTTATCTGGGTTGATTTTGTAAAGACGAGCACAGTTGATTAGAGAGAATAGTAGGTCGCCAAACTCATCCTCCTGTTTTTTAGGATCCATGTTTTGAATCTCGACCATCAACTCTTCAAACTCCTCTCTTACTTTTTCCCACGCTTGTTCGCGATCTTCCCAGTCAAAACCGACATTTCTGGCCTTATCTTGGATTCTGTATGCTTTAATAAGTGAAGGTAGGGCAGACGGTACTCCAGACAACACACTCTTATTGCCATCCTTTTCTTTCATTTTGATCTTCTCCCAATTGTTCTCCACCTGGTTAGCTGTTTTTGCATCACCGTTGCCGAATACATGAGGATGGCGGAAAATCATTTTGTCGCACACAGCATTACATACGTCTGCAATATCAAAATCATTGGTTTCGGAGCCGATTTTAGAGTAGAAAACGATGTGAAACAACACGTCACCAAGCTCTTTTTTGATGTCGTGAAGATCATTTTTTGCAAGAGCATCACACAATTCGTAAGCCTCCTCGATTGTGTTAGGACGAATGGATTGGAAAGTTTGTTTGCTATCCCACGGGCATTTCTCTCTCAATTCATCCATCACGTCAAGCAGACGCTCAAAAGCTGTAAGCTGTGCCTTTCTGTCGTTCATACTCATAATGTGTTGTATTGTAGGTTATTATCCTTCAATAAGATTGCTCTCGTCGCTTTTTGAGTCTACAATTTCAGTTGCTTTGTCAAGGTCTTTTTCCAAAACCATCAGTTTTACTCCAGTCATTGAACCGAACATTGGCAACAAAACTGTGACTTGCTCATCTTTTACCATAGACGGAATGCCATTCGCAGCAAGAAGTTCCTTCACTACGTTAGCTTCGAACACAGAATCATAGGTGCGGAATACCACCACCTTTTCGTTATTTACACTTTCCATAATTCCAATTTACGTTTGCCGATTTGTCCTACCGTCGATACATACATTGTAGTCAACGGAATTATCAATTCAAAAGGAATGAATAGGAATGCAGATCCTTTCATTCCTAATGCATGAGCACCTTTTATAAATGTGTAGCACTGGACACCATAGCGGATAAGTCCTGCAATTCCGCACACACTGCTTACGAAATATTCTTCAGACACAATTCCGTAGATGATGCCTGCAAGGAATATCAAATAGAATAGATATCTGGTTACAACTTCTGTATTTATTCTTAGTTTGATATCGTTTGGATAGTATTCTGAGTTTTCAAGATCAGTCTCTTTCTTTTCAATGAAACTCTTTATTGTCACTTCCTTGTTGATAGAAGTGCTTGCGTTTGGACTAGTCTCTACTGCTATATTAGTTCCGTTGGAAATCTCTGTGATGAAGATGTCGTCTTCACCACCTTCAACATTAAGATTAGATGCGAAACCTCTGTTTTCAAAGAATTTCTCCTTACGATATGCCATATTTTTGATTGTACCGCTGTAAGCCAATCCCTTCATTGCATATGACATATATTTAATTGCAGAGAACACATTGTCAAAATTGGCAAATTTCTGCCATAAAGAGTCGCAATTGTCAACTGCTTTATTGTGGTTGAATCCTAGTACGAGGTCTGTCTCATCGTTGAAATTACGCATGATTTCAGTCAACCAGTCCTTAGTGTCAGCAACACAGTCGGAATCAGTGAAGACAAGATAGTCGTAGAACGCAGACTTGATACCTACCGTCATACACATTTTTTTACGACTCATGTATTTTGCGTCCTCAGGAAGGTATGTTGTACGTAGATGCGAATACTTCTTCTTTAGATTGTCAAGAAGGATAGTGGTATCGTTAGTTGTACCGTCGTTCACCACAACCACCTCATATTTTGGATAGCTTTGTTCAAGAATAGACGGAAGACACTTAGCAAGGTTTTCGCTATCATATCTTGAAACAACGATTATACTTACTGGTGGACGCTTGATGACATGCTTGACATTACCGTTTTTTAAGGCCTGCCCATTACGTGCGACGGAAGCAAAATAATATAGGTAAAAGAATAGCTGTATTAAAAGACAAACACCCAATGCTGTCAATATGCCAATCGCTATCTCTGATAATTCTAGGTTGGCAAAATAGTTTGCCACCAAATTTCCTAAATCTATAAAATCCTGTATGCTCATATATTTTACATTTCGATAATGCAAATATACGTTTTTCTCAAATAAAAATTTGACTTTGTTATGTTTTTGTGGAAAATTGTAAGATATATTTTGCAAGTAAAATTTTTATGACTATTTTTGCATCTGATAAGTGCTGATACGGATATGGCGTGATCAATATTCGTATATGGTATAGAATATTTAAGGATTTTATAAAATATAAGATGAGAAAGATTTTAACAGCCATTGTGGCTTTAATGACAAGTCTATCTGCCTTCGCTGGTGATATCGACCTTTTCTTAAAAGGAGGTGCGACTGTCAGCAAATTTAATCATGTAGATTCTGAAAACAGAATGGGTGTTGCAGCGGGATTTGGAGGAAAATTCCTAATTACAGACAGTCATTTCTTTGTTATGCCTCACTTAATGTATGTTCAGAAAGGACAGAATAACGAGGTTGAATTGTCAAATGGAGATATCTTGGTTCCTGGTTTGTTCCATATGATTGAAGTTCCAGTTACATTTGGAGGTGAGTTTAATTTGCCTGTTCAAAATATGTATATAAGCATAGGTGCAGGTCCATATATTTCATACGATTACAGATTCAATGAGAGATCTGAGAATATGGAAATGATCAAGCATTCCCAGAACATAATGAGAAAAGTTAGTCATGGTGACCTTGGTATAACTATAGGTCTTGAGGTACACTATAGAAGATTGTTCGTGTTCTATGATTATGATTTAGGTTTGAGAGATATTACTCAGCGTAGATATGATATTGATCAGGCTCTTAGCCATAGAAGCATGAGAATGGGTGCTGGTTACACATTCCCAAGATTGAATATTTCTAAGCAGAGAAAGAAAGCTCAGATGTAATTCTGACTTAAGAATATAAAAAAAGAGGGTGTATCAAAATTGATATGCCCTCTTTTCGTATTTAAAAATCAACGAAAAAATGCAACAAAGCCCCAACTTTCTCAAGCTGGGGCTTTGTTGTCTCATAAAGATTTTGTATCTTTATGGAAACCAATAATT